>JBKPSP010000259.1:0-7332 GCA_046735175.1 Acidobacteriota bacterium | reverse complement strand
CTTCTTCACCGCAATGTCGTGATCTCCCGGCGCTACGCTGACAGAAGAAGGCGTGCTGCCAACGAATTTGCCGTCGATCTCAATATCGGCACCCGCAGGAGTCGACGTGATATCGATCAACGCAGCCGAGAGAGCAGCCGTCGAAGCGCCCGCCGCGTCCGGCTTTGTGGGCTGAAATTTGGCTTGGTCGAGCCGCGTGTCGCCGTTGATATAGGCAGTGATCTCGGTTCCCTTGGGGATAGTAATGTCCTTCCCGTGCATAAACAGAAAGAGCGGAGCAGCCGGGAAAAACACGATCGCTGTCCCAACCATTGCGCCAGTCATCGCGCCCGTGTGTCCGCCGCCTTTCACATCTTTCACGGCTCGCAACGGTACCTTTTCGCCGTCGGCGAGGCGGACCGAATCGATGTTCACATCGAGCTTGCCGCCGCGTCCCATGCGCCGTTTTGGCTGGGCGTCCGTCACGGTTCCCCAGGCAATGCCGCCCTTCGGGACGACTAACGCCTCCTTCACGTAAACATCTTCGAGAACTTCGAAGTCCAACGTGTCGCCGGTATGTGCATCTGCGGAGGAAATGGTTCGGGCAGTCCTGAGCTTTACTGGAGTGCCGTCTTCAATCCCAAAACCTTGCATCGCAGGTTTGGGAGCAGGCGGTTCGCCGCCGGTCGCAGGTTGTTGTGGGGCTGGCGAACTATTCGCAGCCGGAGCTTGCGCGAACGCAACCGGACAGCCCAGAGACACGATGAGCATGAACGAAAACAATTTCCTGAGCATGACGAATCTCCATCGGGCAGGGACTCTCGGAAGAAACAACCGAGGGGAAGGAGTCCGGAAGAGCCCTGAACGCGAACACGGGTATTATGCCCGCTTTGAATCGAATGTCAATCGGTTGCTTCGAGAGCAATAGCCTACTCGCGCTTTTGAGAGCATAATGTGGAGCTAATAGGGGAGGACACCGTGAAAATCAAAGTAACTTTAGCGGTCATTACGTCTACGCTCGTCCTCTGTGTGGCTTTGTCTACGCAGTTAGTGTCGCAAGCGCCTTCAGATAACAATTCAAACCAAGGCACCAACGCATCGACCAGTCAAACATCGGCGGCTGCAGACCTGAAGCCCGTCTCTTCCGACGAAGGAAAACTGGCCGCAGTTAAAGACGCCAAAATCCCGTCGTATTCAAAAGTCTATGTAGCGCCAATGGCTGGTTTCGAAAACTACGTAATCGCGGGTTTGCGAAACAAAAAAGTGCCGCTGATTGTAGTTGTTGACCGTACCAAAGCGGACTACGAAATTAGCGGCGTTTCGGACAGTGAGAAGGCTGGATGGGCGAAGATGCTGTTCATCGGATCGCAGAATTCGAACGAACAGGCCAGTATCAAGGTCGCAGATCTGAAGACCGGAGCTGTCATTTTTGGATACTCGGTGCACAAGACGAACTCAGTTCGCGGTAGGCAGAGTGCAGGCGAGGCCTGCGCCAAGCACATCAAGCAAATTGTCCTTGAGTAGCCGCGTATAGATCGCAAACGCGAAATGGAGGCATTTATGTCTTACAACCTCAACCGTGTGAGCGTTCTGGCGCTCATGATTGCGCTTGCCGTTTTTACTTCAGAAGCCATTGCAGGCAAGAACGCGCCACCATCGCAGAAGATACCGAAGGGTGCGAAGGTTTTTATAGCCCCGATCTCGGACGGTTACGACACGTTTCTTAAAGATGCCATGGCGGCCAAGAAAGTCCCTATCGAAGTAGTTACAAACCGCGACCAGGCTGAATACGAGATTACCGGCACCGCAGAAAGCCAGAAGGCAGGAGCCGCAAAGATCATCATTATGGGTAACTGGCATTCCCGCGAGGAGGCGAGCATTACCCTCAGTAATCTGAAAAGTGGTGAAGTCGTCTGGGCCTATTCAGTTCACCAGGAGGCTTCCACGCACGGAAAGAAAAGTTCTGCCGAGTCTTGCGCAAAACACCTCAAGGAAGCAATCGAGAAAGAGTAGAGTCGCACCCGCGTCACAAAGCAAAGGGGTCGGACAAAAATGTCCGACCCACAAAGCTCTTGCGAACAACCAACAACTAACAACCAACAACGGTTCCTAGTACTTCGGCATCTTCGGATCCACCCGGTCTGCCCAGGCAAGAATGCCGCCGGCCAAGTTGTGGACCTTCTTGAACCCCGACTGCCGCAGAAAGTTCACTGCCTTCGCGCTGCGAACTCCGGAGCGGCAGTGCGCCACGATCTCCTTGCTGGTGTCGAGCTCGTTCACGCGGTTCGGCAGATCGCCGAGCGGGATCAGATGTCCGCTGAGATTGCAGATCTGGTATTCGTGCGGCTCGCGCACGTCGAGAATATAGAGGTCGTCGCCGCGATCAAGCCGCTTCTTCAGTTCTTCAACCTGCATCTCGGATGTGGTCACCTCGGCCTCAACCTCCTCCCCGCGAATCCCGCAGAATTCCTGGTAGTCTATCAGCTTGGTTACAGTCGGATTCTTCCCGCACGCCGGGCAATCCGGATTCTTGCGCAGCTTCAGCTCGCGGAACTTCATGCCGAGCGCATCGATCAGCAGCAGGCGGCCAATCAGCGGATCCCCGGACCCGAGAATCAGCTTGATCGCTTCCGTAGCCTGAATCACGCCAACGAGTCCAGGCAAAATTCCCAGCACTCCGCCTTCGGCGCATGAGGGAACCAGCCCCGGCGGTGGCGGCTCGGGGTAGAGGCAGCGATAGCACGGGCCCTCTTTCGTCGCGAAGATGCTGGCTTGGCCTTCAAACCGGAAGATCGAACCATAGACATTCGGCTTGCCGGTGAGCACGCAGGCGTCGTTCACCAGATAGCGTGTGGGGAAATTGTCGGTGCCGTCGGCAATGATGTCGAATTCTTTGAACAGCTCGAGCGCGTTGTCGCTCGAAAGCCGCGTGTTAAACGTGCGGATGTTCAGAAACGGATTCATCGCCTTCAGCTTCTCGGCGGCCGAATCGAGCTTCGGTCGGCCCACGTCGGCGGTCGAGTGGATGATCTGCCGCTGCAGGTTCGTATAGTCCACAACGTCGAAGTCCACGATGCCGAGCGTGCCGACGCCAGCTGCGCCGAGATAAAGCGCCAGGGGCGAGCCGAGCCCGCCTGCCCCGATACACAGCACCTTGGCATTCTTGAGCTTGAGCTGCCCTTCCATGCCGACCTCGGGCATGATCAGGTGCCGCGAGTAGCGCAGGATTTCGTCGTTGTTGAGAGAGACAGGAGCGATTTCAGTAAGAGTAGCCATGAAATTTGATTGTGTTTCTCTGCGCTCTCGGCGCTAATCTCTGCGAACTCTGCGGTTAAAATCTTTTGACCTAAGAACCCAAAAGCCCTTAACCGCTGAGGTCGCAGAGGGACTCGCAAAGGTCGCAGAGAAAACAGCTTCTAGCTTCTAGCAATGCCGAAGGCGCCGAGTGGTTGCTAGCAGCTAGGAGCTAGCAGCTAGAAGCTGCCTCCCGCAATCGACGGCACAATCGAAATATGATCGCTGTCCGCGACTGCGGTTGCTTCCTTCTGCAGATAGCGCACGTCCTCATCATTCAAATAAACGTTCACGAAGGCGCGCAGCTTGCCCTCGTCGGTATAAAGATGACGGCGCAAGTCAGGATGCTGCGAAACCAGGCTTCTCAGCGCCTCCCCGACATTGGCACCCTGGACCTCAACCGCAGGCTGCTTGCCCGCATACTGCCGCAACGGCGTAGGAATATGGATCTTTGGCATGTACAAATGATGCCATAAACCGGGCGAGAGATTCAGGCCGTGGGGCGTAAGCCCTAGGCTGTATGCGGATGATTACAGCCTCGGAAAGGCGGAAGCGAGTCGTTAGAAATCGACCTTCGCCGCCGTAGCCGCTGAGGGAATCACACCACCTCAATCCCCTCATCCACCAACTTCTTATCACTCTCATCGCCGCCAGTCAGCTCGAACGAATTCGTCAGCACAGCTTTGCCCTTCTCCACGCCGGTGATCACGTACGAACACCCAAACCAGTGCGCCTCGGCGAGGTCAGTTTGCGACCACTGCGCCGGATGATCGGGGTGCGAATGATAGAACCCAATAATGTCCTCTTCGCGCTCGCGAGCTTCACGCTGAATGTGCACCAGCTCTTTGGGATCGATGTTGTAGCGGTTCTGCGGCGAATCGGTGCGGGTGTTGCCGGCGCGCGCAAGCGAAGTCACGACACGGGTTCCATCATCTTCAAAGCGCCCAAGCAGCACTCCGCAGCACTCATGCGGATAGGTCTCCTCGCCGTGCTGGCGAAGGGCGTCGTAGTGGGATTGGCCAAGGCGAAGCATCAAAAGTCTTTTTCACCACAGAGACACAGGGGCACAGAGAAAACCTTTTTGAAAAAATGAAACAGATTCTTTTTTGGTTTTCCCTGTGTCTCTGTGTCCCTGTGGTGAATTCATCTCTCCGTCCAAAACCTCTCACTCAAATACTTGTCCCCCGAATCGGGCAAGATGGTCACAATCACCGCTTCCTCGTCTTTCCGCAGCCGGCGCGCAATCTGCAACGATCCCGCAATCGCCGCGCCCGCCGAGATTCCAACCAGCACGCCTTCTTCGCGTGAGGCACGGATCGCATTCGCGTACGAATCTTCCGTCGAGATTCCGATATCTTCATCCGCCAGGGATGTGTCGTAGATCTTCGGCACGATCGCGCTGGCCATGTGCTTCGCCCCTTCGATGCCGTGAAATGGCGAATCGGGTTGCAGCGAGATGCAACGCACGGCCGGATTCAGCTCTTTCAATCGGCGCGAAGTTCCCATGAACGTCCCGCTCGTGCCCATCATGGCAACGAAGTGCGTGATACGGCCTTCGGTCTGTTGCCAGATTTCTTCGGCTGTGCCATGGTAGTGGGCCTGCCAGTTGGCAGGGTTCGAGTACTGGTCGGCGTAAAAATATTTTTCCGGCATGCGCGCATACAGTTCGCGCGCGGCGCGGATCGCACCATCGGAACCATCGGCCGGATCGGTATAAATAATGTTCGCGCCGTAGGCGAAAAGAATGCGCTTGCGCTCGACGGAAACGTTCTCCGGCATGCAAAGCGTAACCGGAAATCCTTCGGCCGCGCCGATCATGGCATACGCGATGCCGGTGTTGCCGCTGGTAGAGTCGAGCAGGATTTTATCGGCGGTGAATATTCCGCTGCGCCGTCCTTCTTTGACGATGTTGAAAGCGGCACGGTCTTTTACCGAGCCGCCAGGGTTGTACCACTCGGCCTTGGCGAGCAGTTGGACGTTGGGAAACTCGGCGCCGATCCGGTCGAGCCGCAGTAAAGGGGTGTTGCCGACGCGCGCAAGGCTGCGCTCGCCGAGACGCTCTACGGATTTTGCGATTGAAGAAACCATCGAAGCTGTCAGCTATCAGCTATCAGCTTTCAGAAAAATGCGCCAGCGTCGCGCTCTTGCTGAGAGCTGATGGCTGATAGCTCCCCGTGACCATCGTAATCTTCCTCATGTGTAAAATGCGGTAACTTGTCGTTAGATTATAAAGGCAGCTCGGAAGCGTCATTCGTTTTGCCGATAGGCGTGATCAGGGCTGCAAAGCTACAGTGCATCGGGTATAGATCGAAGCCGCGGGATGTGCATCAAACGAATTAGTTGCAGGCTCTCGAAGGTTTTAGCGAACGACCAACGACGAACGACGGGGTTTACACATGCCAACAAAAATCGAAACACGCACTTTCGACGAGTCCGTGCAGTACCTGCGCGATCACGGATTCGACATCCTCGAAGCCCCCGGCACACAAGGCCGCGTGTTTCTGAAGAAGTACAACGTGTCGGCCGCCATTCAGAAGGACGGCGACGAGGGCGTAAAGATTTTCGCCTATCCTGGCTACCTTATTAGTGGCGAGATTTCGAAGCTGATCAACCGTGGTTACCAGCAGGTGTTGAAAACCTCGAAGACGGAAATCGCCGCGACCGCCGATCATCTGAAAGCATTGCAGCAATTCACCGAGGAACTGAAAGACGCCCTCTGCCTGCCCAGCCTCTACAACGAATCGCTCGGCACGGTCAGCGAGGCGTATCAATACGACCGCATTCTCGACCGCGACAAGCCTGCGACCGAGCGCCCCAAGCGCCCGTGGGAGCGGGTGAAAGTGGTGACCTCGAAAAAGAGCCGCGCGTAAAAACCGGCATTCACCGGGCCACCGCAACTTTTCTTTGCGCCCTTTGCGAGCCCTTAGCGCTCTTTGCGGTTAAAAGCCTTTGCCTCAAGCTCATCGCGTTAAGAAGGATCCAACGCGCACTGCTCCACTCGGAAGGCAGCATCCTGCAGTTCTTCGACGAACTCAATCCCATACAAATACAGCGCCCGGTGTCGCACCTTGCCCGAGAATCGCACCGGCTCGGAGCTTCGCGGCGGCAGGAACTCAACCTCCAACTCTGACCCAACCGGCAAATTCCCGATCGTAAACAAGCACATACCGCCCTCGCTGAGGTTCACGCCGAGAGCGTCAAAGTGCGCAGGCCCCGCAAACACGCGGACAGATGTATTCAACCACTGGCGTGGGGAGCGTCGTGTGGGATGAAAACTGCGTTTCGAAAGCATGGATTCAATGCGGAGTGGGCGCGGTAATGAAAAAGTAATCTGCCTCCGCACGAAACCGAAGATTACGAACGGTCATTGGCCTTGCTCCTGTGCGATAATTCCGGGCGCAAGAATTACCAACCGGAGAAGTTCTGGCGCGCACCTGGATTTGGTTCGTATCGGGCACGGCCTTCAGCCGCGTTGTTGTGGTGGTATAAAGGCTGACTACGGCACGTCTGAAAGACGTGCCCTGAGATGAATGTTTCCAGTCTCAAGCAAAGTGGTGATTGCTAACTTCGAAATTAATACGAAGGGAGAATTCATGACCAACCCATCCTTCACTCGTCGTCAATTCATGCGCGTTGGAACCAGCGCCGTCACTGCGGGTGCCGCAGCAAAATTCACCTTGCTTCAGCCGAAACCCCTTTGGGCGTCGCCCAAACCAGTCGCCCCGAGTGACACCGTGCGCTTCGGCATCATCGGCACCGGCGTGCGCGGATGTGAAAATCTGCAGGCCTCCCTGCACGTACCCGGCGTCCAGTGCGTCGCCGTTTGCGATCTTTATGATTCACGGCACACCGCCGCACAGGAAGCCCTGAATAATCCCAATTGCCCGGCCACCCGCAATTACAAAGAGGTTCTTGATCGCAAGGACGTTGACGCCGTCATCATCGCCGTCTCCGACCACCAACATCGCAAAGTTTTCGTCGATGCCTGCTCCGCCGGCAAGGACATCTATTGCGAAAAGCCCATGTCGCACACCGTCGAAGACGGCTTCGCCATGGTCG
>JBKPSP010000258.1:0-24900 GCA_046735175.1 Acidobacteriota bacterium | reverse complement strand
ATCCAGAACCACCTTGATGCATTGATCTTGTTTGTCGCGGAAGGTGCGGTACGCGGATGGCGCCGCATCGAGCGGCAAACGATGGGTGATCACGAACGACGGATCGATCTCGCCTTGCGCCACGCGTGAGAGCAAGGGCTGCATGTAGCGTTGCATGTGGGTCTGGCCCATCTTCAGTGTCAGCCCTTTGTTGAATGCGGCTCCAAATGGAACTTTGTCCAGAAAACCGCCGTAAACGCCCGGAATTGAAACTGTGCCGCCCTTGCGGCAGGCTTGAATGGCCTGGCGCAGCACTTTCGGGCGATCGAACGAAAGCCTGAGACTTTGCTTGGCGGTGTCGACGAACGCGACCAGATCGTGCCCATGCGCTTCCATGCCTACACAATCAATGCAGGCATCGGGGCCGCGGCCCCCGGTGAGTTGCTTGAGAACTTCGACTACATCATTGTCCTGGCTGTAATCAAAAATCTGAGCTCCGGAGGACTGCGCCATTGCCAGGCGCTCGGGAATGCGATCGATCGCAATGACTCGCTCGGCGCCGAGCATGAAGGCGCTGCGAATGGCGAATTGGCCGACTGGTCCGCAGCCGAAGACGGCGATGGCGTCGCCGGGGTGAATGTTGCAGTTCTCTGCCGCCATGTAGCCGGTGGGGAAGATGTCGGACAGAAACAAAACGTGATCATCAGGCAAGTCATTCGTGATCTTCAAACAGCCGACATCAGCAAACGGGACTCGCGCATATTGCGCCTGGCCGCCTGCGTATCCACCCATCATGTGCGAGTAGCCAAACAGGGCCGAACAGGAGTGTCCGTAGAACTTCTCGGCGAGCCACGCATTTGGATTGGTGTTGTCGCACAAAGACCAAAGCTGGTTCTGGCAGAAGTAGCACTTGCCGCAAGAGATGGTGAAAGGAACCACCACGCGGTCGCCGACCTTCACGTCTTTGACTTCTCGACCTGTTTCCACGATCTCGCCCATGAACTCGTGACCGAGAATGTCTCCGGGCTGCATGGTGGGAATGTAGCCGTCATAGAGGTGAAGGTCAGAGCCGCAAATCGCGGTGAGGGTGATTTCCACGATCGCATCGTGCGGATTGAGAATGACAGGATCGTTGACGTTTTCGACCTGGACATTTTCCTTGCCTTGCCAACACAGAGCTTTCACAACGATTTCTCCTTGCCTCCTACGAGGCCGCTAATTCCTGATCGCGATTGGGGCCGGTGCTTTGGTGAGGGCGCTTTTCGATCGTGTTCTCGCGCAGCAGGGCTCGCTGCATTTTTCCTTTGAAGCCGCGCGCGCCGTGCGGCTGGCCGTCGGTGGTTGCGATCTCGCCGGCCTCAAGCAGTTGCTTTACACGCCGCAGACTTTCACGCGTCCGCTGCTCCAGGCTTTGGCCGCCCGCGGATTGGAAAAGCTCGCCGATCAGGCGCGTTGTACTCGGTGTACGGACGTGGGCATGCACCTCGGTCCCGCGATTACCGGGAGCGGGTTGGAACCGGAGTATGACGTCATAGCGATGCCCATCGCCAGCCTGCCAACTCAAAGATTGGTCAGGCTGCTCGCCGGTGAGGGTGAGAGGAGCCGATGTCGCGCTTTGATTGCCGCGCCTTTCGGCTGCGAACTGATCAATCCAGTTTTGAGAGTCGCGCAGAAAAGAGTAAATCTCACCGGCTGGACGGTTGATAGTGCAGCTGACCTCGCAGGACATCTCTCGCCGGACAGCCTTGGCCGACGCTGTGCCCACCAATGCCATGCCGCCCAGAAGCATTGGCCATCTCAGACCATCTTTTCTCAGGACGCCATAAGCGATGGCTGACGTACCCGCAACCAGCATGGCTGCGCGGCTGCGCCGGACCGCTGACCGCGAAGAATTTGCCTCAAAGGTAGAAGGTTGTGCAGATGATTTTTCATACATAAGTCACCAGTCATGCAACTTGATTGTTTTCCCGTGCTGCTTGTTGATCGAGAGTTGTTAATACGGACGGGGAAGCTTTGGTGAAGCTTTGCCAGCCAGGACGGGAGTCCATACCGATCCTGCCAGGCGGTGGCAACAACCGGTTCATGAGTCCCATCAGGTTGGCGGTAAAGCCCGGGAAGACGCCATGAAGCTTTGCTGCCAACTTAGCAGGCAAGGTGAGGATGAGTTCGGCCTGGCCTCGCGCGCATGCGGCCACGATGCGCCGGGCCGCCCGCTTTGCATTCATGGAGACGACCGGTAGCGCACCGCTGATGCTGAACCATGCATACTCGGACTTGTTCCTTCCCTTGAAGAAAGCATTTCGCGGGCTGCCGGTGCGCATCAGGCCGGGACAGACGGTGGTCACGTGCACGTTGTCTTTCAGCAGCTCCGATCGCAAGCCTTGCGAGAAGCCGGTGAGAGCAAACTTGCCAACGCTGTAAGGCAGCAGGTGAGGCACGCCGATCTTTCCGCCGATCGAAGAGATGTTTACAATCCGTCCCGACCTGCGCTTCTGCATTGCCGGCAGAACGGCCATCGTCATGAAGTATGGGCCCCAGAAATAAATGTTGATGGCATCGCGGTAATCGTCGATAGTCATTGTTTCCGCGGGACCGACGCTGATGGTTCCGGCGTTGTTGACGAGCACATCCACCTCGCCGAACCGATCTACCGCCTTCTGCACAGCGGCTTCGGCTTCCTCACGCATGGTGACGTCAGCGGGAATTGCGAGGATATTGGGCGCGATCTGGCGGAGACGCGCCTCAGCGCGAGCCAGTTCTTCGACATCTCTTGCAGAGATCACGACATTGGAACCGCATCGCGCGAACTCCTGGGCAAGGACGAATCCGAGTCCGCGCGAACCGCCGGTTATGAAAACCGTCTTCCGCCGAAGCAAGGAGCGCGTTCGGCGTTGGCCAGACAACCTCCATGCGGTGTACGCAGCGGCGCCAGCGCCAAGCAGAAGGGCTGAAGTTTTGGTGACGACGAGACGGCGGCGCACGACAATCCTTTCCCCGGGCTCACTGAGCCGGCGCGATGCTTTGGGCCTGTTTCAAATGCTCCTGCAGCGTCGGCAATGTTTGCGAGGCGAAGGATTTGATATCGGGATCGTGTGCGGCTGAGCTTTCTCTCTGGAACTCGGCCACGTCTTTCTTGTGGTCGGCGACCATGTGCGACATATATGCTTTCTCGAACTCATCGCCCGAGAGTTTTTCGAGTCGCGCCTTCTCTGCCTGCTCCTTGGCGTCTGGCTGTTTGGGCAAGCGCACATTCTTCTGCTGCGCGATCTGTTCCAGTTGCTGATTCGCCTTGCTATGGTCCTCGACCATTCGCTGCCCGAACTGTTTCACCTGATCGCTGGATGCTTTTTGCTGCGCGAGCTTGCCGAGTTCAACTTCGGCGATACCTCCACCGGCAGCCACTTTCATGAACTTCGCGTCGGCGGCGGCTACGCCCGGCGATGGCTTGCCCGGATTCGCTGACGAATCGCTGGATTGGGCCAGCGCCGCGGGCAGGAACATCAGGCTGGAAATAAAAATGGCTGTGAATTTCTGCGAAAGCTTGAACATCAGGAACTCCAAGACCAATCGTATTGATCTTGTTCAACCTTAGATGGGCGTTGGGCATCCTCACCATCGGGCTTTCGCTGCAGGTCAGATAACACATTCCGGTACACAACATAGAGACGGAGCAGGCATCCAAGAATGCTTGACCCACCTTAGCGGAAATCCTGTATGAAGGCTACGAACCTGATCGTGTTTCGCGAGAACTCAACGACTGTTTCAGGACGAGAGCTGGGGCAGCAGTTGGTTGAGGCGACGACCCGCGCACGTGATCGTGAGTCAGTCCTGAACGGACTTTTGGTAGCGGGCGTTGCTGAGTGCGCGCTTGCCGATTGCGGAAGTCCGGAACAACGGATTGCGCAGTCGCCTACGGATGGTTTTGCTGAATTGCTAGTTCGCGGTGCCGCGCAAAACGGCAAGCATCTCGCATCGCTGGCTGATCGGGTGGCGAACGGCCTGCCGGAGACTGTGCGGGTTTCGCCACCGGAGGGATTCGCGTATTACGCGCTGCATCCGTTGGATTTCGCAGAAGGGGCTTGCGTGGATGGGCCTGAAGGCTCGTTTGCTGTGATTGGAATTCGCACAATTGGAACAGTGCTAAGCGCGATGACGCTGGCAGGATTGCAGAAGCGGGGAATTGCCGCTTCACGTACGACGGTGCGCCCTGAAGGACACCCGTATGACCGGCACGCGCAGTTTAGGCCGTATCAACTTGACTGGATTCGGCAGCACAAGCGGCGCGGTTCTAGATTCCTGGTTGTGGACGAAGGGCCGGGGTTAAGCGGGTCGTCGTTTCTGTCCGTGGGCGAAGCCCTCACGGCGTGTAGTGTGGCGGGCGATCGGATCACATTCCTGGGCACTCGCGACGTGGAGCCCGCTCAGCTTTGTTCGCGAGATGCTGCGAGCCGATGGGAGCGGTTCAAATTTCGTAGGGCGCACTGCTCTATAGGCGAGAAGTTCAATGCTGTTACTTCGCTCGGAACTGGCGAATGGCGCAGGCATTTGTTGTCTTCGCAGGGTGAATGGCCCGGTTCATGGACACAGATGGAGCGGCTCAAATTTCTCGATCCTGATTGCCGCCATGTTCTTAAGTTTGATGGTCTGGGTTATCTCGGTGAGCAAGTGCGTGAACGGGCAAGAGCAATTTGCGAAGCGGGTTTCGGGCCGGGGGTAGAAAGCGCAGGCGACGGCATGAGTGCCTATGCGTTTATTTCGGGCTCGCCATTGAGTAGGTCTGACTGTTCAAGGGAAGTGTTGGATCGACTCGCCCAGTATTGCGCGTTCCGGTTCTCGGTATTCAGAGTTGATAATGCGGACGGGCGGCACCTGGGGGAAATGGCACGTCACAACTTCGAGCAGGAATTTGGGAAACAGTTAGCACTACCCAGCGCATCGCTGGAAACTTCAATTCCAGTTTTGGCCGACGCGCGAATGCAGCCCTACGAGTGGGTGCGCTCGCGAGACGGGAAAATTCTGAAGGTTGACGCCTGCAGTCACGGCGATGATCATTTCCAGCCCGGGCCAACGGACATCGC
Organism: Acidobacteriota bacterium; assembly: GCA_046735175.1. Classification (GTDB taxonomy): domain Bacteria; phylum Acidobacteriota; class Terriglobia; order Terriglobales; family Acidobacteriaceae; genus Gp1-AA145. Next base: position 19,843 of record JBKPSP010000258.1, on the reverse strand, counting down.
CTGGGACCTGGCAGGAGCCATTGTCGAATGGGCGCTGGACGAAGATTCTGAATCCTACTTCGTGCAAAAGTATTGGGAACACACGGGCGACGATCCTCGTGTCAGGCTTCCGCAGTTCGTCCTGGCGTATGGCATCTACCGCATGGCCTACGTCAAGATGGCGTTGAACGCAACGCACGAGCAAGCAGAGCGATCGCGGTTGGAGCGCAGCTACCGCTTCTATCGCAGCAGAGTAGGTGCTGCGAGCCGCGTATTTGGCGCCTGCGCGTGATTCATCAGGCGGCTTTCTTCCGGCTGCGGGTCGTCTTTTGGCTGGCGCGGCTGACCGCGCGTCGCTTGGGGCTGGCCTTGTCGCTTTCTCCGCGGCTCGATTTTCGGGTGGAGGACGCCCTCATCGAATTGCTGCTCGCGCGCACGCCCGCTGCCTTCGATTTGGTGCTGCGGCCGGAGCTGGTGCGAGATGAGCTGCTTCGCTTGCTCGAACTCCGGCGCGACATGCTCTCGGATTCTTCGTCTGACGATTCCTCAACGTTTTCACGGTTGACCAGCTTGTTGAAGTTGCTGCGTTGGCCATTAGCCCTCTTTTCCTGAACTACCAGGGCGAGATTGTTCTCGTTGAATTTCTCGAACCATTCGCTCCATTCGATTGCTTGCAGCGAGTCCCCGCCGCTGTAACCGGGAAAGTCGAGGCGGATGATGCCGGGATCGTTGTCGCCGCTGGTGTTCCGCACCGCGGCGGGCTTTGCGCCTCTCTCCTCAGCCCAGCTCTGGATTTCGTCGTGATCCGTCAGAACGCGTGATGATGACTTTGATGCCATGAAACGACTCCTCTATTGAAGTACCACATTACACACTAGCCTCTGAGATGCGCGGGTCACGAAAGTGGCTGCGCTTGATGCGCAACAGTCGCTGCCGGTGCTGCCACGGAAAGTTGCGAGGCCAGGTGTGAGTTGCTGCTCGATGCCAGCGAGACGTATTGTTCGAAATCTTCAGCCCGGCGGCTCGAGCTGTGTTCGGCCAGCACTCGTTCCCTAGCGCGCTCTCCGATTGTTTGTAGCTGCGCGTCGTCCGTGTCGCGCATGAACGAAACCACGTGCGAGCCATGGTCCGCGATCAAGATCTCCTGCCCGATTTTCAGAATCGTATCCAGGCCGCGCCATCGATCCGAGACGATCGGGCATCCGCAGGCGGCGGCCTCGAATAATCGCACGGACGGCGAAAATCCCCATTCAACCATCGCTTCCCGCGTCAAATTGAGCGTAAGCCTCGAGGATGAGTAGAAGTGCGGGTGCCAGCGCGGATTTAGATGTTTGATGTGCCGCACATTCGCGGGCCATTTGATCTTGCGGGGATATTGAGGTCCGGCCAACAGGAAGCTGCGATCGGGTTGCGCCAGCGCCGGCTCTATGAATAGTTCCTGCAGCTTTGCCTGGCGGTCGGCGGCATAGGTCCCCATGTAGCTGAGATCAGATCGATAGCGGCGGAACACTCCACGGGGGCGATAGTTCTCCGGTTCGAAAGAGCAGTAGAAAGGAACAGCGTTGCGGGCTCCAAACTCGGTCCTGAGTTTTTCGAGGATTGGACCACCCGTGAAGCTGAGGTAGAGATCGAAATATGACACCTGCTGCGGTCTCAGGTACTCAGCCTCGCCGTTACGTAGTTTGCCGAAGGTGATAGGCGTATCAATGTCGTAGAAGGCCTTGACCGGCACGCGTGAGCCGACGAGTTCGTCCGCGGCGCGAATGCCATCGGGAAAATAGGAGCCAAGTATTACGACGTCGCTGTCGGCCAGTTCGCGTCTAACGCGCGGAAGCACGGATTCCCATTGCTCGAAGATGTGAACGTCGCAGAAATCGGGGTTGGGCAAGTCGCGGTTTGACTCATACCACTCCTGATTTTTTTCGAAAAAGACGATCTTGTGCCTGCGTTTATTAAGAGCGGAGAGCAGGGCACGGAAGGTTGTAGCGTGGCCGTTGCCCCACGAGGACGTCACCGAGAGACCTAAAACGACGATTTTCAATCCCTTGACTCCTCAGGCCGCCAACTCTGAGAAGTTGAGTGCGACAGCCTTCTGTTGCGCTGGGGCGGTGCTTTCGTCCGAAAACAACTCTTGCAACGAAGCATGAACTTCGCCGGCGCGCGACCGATACGTGTGGTCGCTGAGCGAGCGCCTGAGCATTGCTGCACCAATCGTCGACGCATCGTCGGCGGTGAGTCGCTTCAAGTGATTGACGACGTTTCTGGCGGAACGGGCCAACAGGATTTCTAAGCCGGGCCGAAAAAACTGTTCGATGCCCTCCCACTGGTCGGTGATCACACACGCGCCGGTAGCTGCGGCCTCGAAGACACGGGTGGGAGGTGAAAACCCAACTTTGGCCATGGACTCGCGATTGATATTCAGGACAATGCGGGCTGAACAGTTGACCGCGTTGTGGCGATCGCTGGCAACGTGTCCGATCCATCTCACATTCGGCGGCAGAGCTTTTCCGCCCCAGCCTTCGCCGCCGAGAATGAAGGAAAACTCCGGAGCCATGCGAGCCGCGCGCAGGAAGAAGTCTTCGACCCGGGTTTCGCGATCGGGAAGACGATGTCCTATGAAAGCAAGATCACAGCGCAGCTCTGGGTCAGGCGGGACGGGATGATGAGTTTCCGGGTCAAGGCCGTTATAAATCGGAACGCAAGTCCGTGCTCCGAGCCGGCGATAGTGTGTTACGACCGGCTGTCCACCACCGTAAGTCAGAATGGCGTCGTATTGTGGAATGAGTCCACGAAATGGGTCAGACTTGTTGGTTTCCACACGCGCCAGGGTGGCGGGTGCATCCACGTCCCAGAACAAGACCTTGGTCCGCGGCGAGCGGCAGGTCAGGACCTCGCGCTCCAGTTGTTCGTCGGCGGCACCGACGCCGCTGTGCTTAATAACGACATCGGCGTGAGATGCCTGCGCGATCAGATCAGGAATTTCTCTCGAAGACTCGTAGATGCGAATGTCGGCATAGTCGATTTCGGGCGCGTCCTTGTGTTCGTGACGCCTGTAGATCGCCGGTTCAGCAAAAGTGATGTCGTAGCCAAGGCGATGAAGGTGTTTGTAAATGCCGCGATAGTAGGTTGCGGCGCCGTTCCAGTAGGTGGAGGTCAAACTGGAGCCAAAGACGAAGAGGTTCATTTGCCTAACTCCTTACAGATTTCTTCAAACTGAATTGCTCGATGGCGGCAAGTGTGGCGTTGTTGAATGGTTTCGAGGGCCGAAGCTGAAATTTGCTGTCGGGCAGTATGGTCGCGAATCAAATAGGCGATCTCAGCCTGCATGGCGCGGCCGTCAGAGACGCAGATGAAATCCTGATTTGGGCGGAACAGATTTTCCTGGTCCGACCATGGCGAGCAGACCACCGGAACCCCGCAGGCGAATGCTTCGAACATGCGAATCGTGGGTATTCCGCTCAAGCCGTTTGCGTAAAAACGGCGTGGAATGTGCAGAGTCAGTGCGCAGCGTGAATAGACAGCTGGCGCGGAGAGATTCGGAAGATAGCCGCGATACTCGATGCCGGCGGACTGCAACTGAGCTTTCGCCCGGCTGGGATAACGCACACCGTACACTGCGGCGTGCTTATTCGCGATTGAACTTAGGGGCTCAATGAGGAATTCCTGTAGTTCGCGCGTACGCTCCTCGTCGCCCCAGTTGCCAATCCAATTGATCTCATTGCTCGTTGTTGCGAAGCGCGGAGTGAATCGCGTGGTGTCTGCCGCTTCGTGAAAGGTCCAGGCGCGCTGAGCGTCGAAAGCATCGAGATAAATACGGCGGATTGCTTCACCAAACGCAAGCACCCCGTCAAAGTCGCTCACATTAAGTTTCGCGATCTGCTGCGGGTCGGTGTAGGCGCGATGATGCGTGTCGTGAAGGAGGAAACGAAATCCGTAACGCTGCTTCAATGATTGGATTGCACTGACAACTTCGGGCGAGTTCCACTCATGAACGACTACGACATCGGCGTCGCGCAGTTCGGCCTCGGCGAGTTGTGGAAACTCAGCTTCCGGATACGTTTGGAAATCAAGGTTGGGAAATGCGGTTCTGAATTGCTCGAGGGATGCAGAGCCTGATGGTTCCCGCAATAAATTAGCGTACGACCAGGCATTCTCAGCCTCATAGCAGCGCACGTTATGACCCAGGCGGCTGAGTTCATCGACCAGGCCACGGAGAAAATGCGCGTTGCCGTGGTTCCAGTCGGAGCGCCAGGAGTGGGCGAAGAAGCGCAGGCGAAGGCTCATGCGGCGGCACTCCGCGCAGTCAGACTGGTATAGAGGTCTTCATATTCTGTGACCATCCTGGCTGATGTGAAATGCTGACGAGCATGTTGGCGGGCGCGGCTCCCGTATTCCAACCGCAACGCTGAATTCTCGGAGAGCGCGCGGATTGCATCTGCCAGGCTCTCCGCATCGTTATGTTTGAAGTAGAAGGCTGCATCTCCCCACAATTCGTGGAACGTAGGGATATCGTTCGTGATCAACGCGCACCCAGAAAGAGCAGCTTCGAGCGGAGCGAGCCCGAAAGGCTCATAGCGCGATGTGGCTGCGTACATGGCTGCATCTGAATACAGAGAGCGCAAGCCGGCTTCGTCCTGCTCTCCGCAAAAGGTCACGTTTGTGTTTGATGGGATGGCAAATGCGGGACCGTTACTAGGATGGCTTGCAGTTCCTGCGATCTTTACGGGAACGAATTGGGCGCACTCCGTCAACAGGTCGATCTGCTTGGCTTCGTCCCAAAGGCGGCCTACTGCGAGAACGCAGTTGGTCTTGGCATCGGCGGGTTTGAACAAATCAGGATCGTGACCATTGTGAATCACCTGAGCGCGCCGCAGCGAGACGGCATAGTTGTCTCGGATCGCGTCGAGCATCCATTGAGAAGGCGCGACTACAACATCTGCGCCGAGCAATCCCCGGGAGACCACACTTGTGTACCAGTTCAGCCAGGTGCTCTTTGGCGGCTGCTCTTCGTGTACTGACCGCCACCAACTGCGTACGTCGCTGTGGGCGACAACGATTTTCGGAATGCCGCAATCCAGCGATCCATAGCAGAACTGGCTCAAGTGCAAGAGATCGGGTTTTACTTCGGCGATGAGCCTCTCCAGATATCTCGCTGACTCGATGATTCCGGCTTCGGAGTTCTGCATCCACTCCAGCGGGAACTCGGTCGGATAATAGACGAGGGACTTACCCTGCATCCATGCGGTTTGCGCGTTGTTTGGAGTCTTTCCAAAACTGACGAGACTCACGCGGTGGCCGCGGTCGATCAATCCACACACCAGCTCGCGCGTGTAGGTCCACACGCCGCCGACCGTGTCTGCCGTGACTAGGACGTGCACTCGAGTTCCTCAATGGACGCGGGTTGCGCCTCCTGGATGTCGCTGTAGCCTTTTTCGTTGAATGTGTGGGTGTAGTAGTTGTGGGCGCGTTCCCAGGCGTAATCGTCGGGCGGCCCCCACATGCGCATGTAGTCCGGCGTGCCGGGGAAGGGAAACATGGGCACCGGATCGCTGATCCACACGTCGTGTTTCTTCAGATGCGCCTGCCAGCCGCGAATGTCGTCACGCTGATCGTGGGGCGTGAGAATGAGATTGCCCTGCACCCACGGTATGCGCTGCCGCGCGTAGATCAGGAGCTCGGCAATTCGCTCGGTGGTCAGCCTGCAATTTTTGTTGAGTTCGTCGCGTCCGGCTTCCGTTATGGACTCGATGCCGCACTCCATCGATATGCAGTGGGCGCGCCCGAGCAGATCGAGGCTCTCTTCGTCCCAAAGATCGATACGAGTCTGCAGGCCAATGGTGATCGGCCGTTCAGCCAGACCTTCGAGCAGCCGGCGCACATTGCGACCGACTCCGAAAATTTCGTCGATGAAGTAGATGTAGTTCACGCCGCGCGCGATCAGGAGATCGGTCTCTTCAAGGACGGCTTCCACGTCGCGCTCGCGATACTTATTGCGGAAGAGGGTCTTATTGCAAAACGAGCACGCCCAGGGACAGCCGCGGGCGAATTCGAGTTCGGCGCCGCGGCCTTCGCCGCTGAAAACGTGATGGCGATGCTGGTGCTTCTCGACTGAATAGTTGTCGAACTTGAGAGCGCCGAGCTTTCGCATATCGGTGACGGCGAGGGTTGTCGACATGCGGTTTCCTTCGGGCGAGCGCCAGCAGCAGCCGTCGATCTTCGCCCAGGGCTCGCATGCAAGCTTCGGCAGCACCTGGTCAGGTTCTCCGCGGAACACGACGTCACACTTCAGCTTGCGCAGAGTAGTGCCGGGTGTGGCGGAACCGTGCGGCCCGATGGCAACCTTCACGGCGCCACATTCGAGCCCATGAAACCATTGCTGCGGAACGCGCAGCTCCGGAGGCGGGCAACGCCAGAAAAGATACGAAGGCGCGGTTGGGATCACAAGGAAATCGGGCCTGATCTTGCTCACCCGTTTTTGGGCATCCTGTAGGGTCAGGCGATCCGATTGCGCGTCGATCAAGAATGCTTCGTCGCCACTGGCCTGAATCTGGTCGAATGCGAACAACAGTTCGAGCGGGTAATGAGGCTCCTGGCAGCCAAAATAGATCGAGCCATGGAAGTCCCATGCCGGATTGACGAGTGCGAATTTCATGACGCCAGCCCCCGGATGAGTTGCGGCTGAGATTTTGCGGCTGGAACAATAAACGGCGCAGGCGCAAACAACGACTCATTGTGCTGATACCAATGGCGAATGTCCTGCACGGTATCCTGAACGCTTCGCAGGGGGCGCCAACCAGTGTGCTCGGTGAACTTTCCGAAGTCGGTCACATAAATAGGCTGATCGCCAACCCGCGCAGGCCGATGGCGATACTTGATGCGCACGTGCAGGTCGTGCTCCAGCCGCTTGATCAGTTCAAGCAGAGAGATAGTGTTGGCCCTGCCGCCGCCGATGTTGTACACCTGCCCGGCGGTTCTCTCGCGGTTCTCATACGCAGCGCCGAAAGCCCGGACAAGATCGCTTACGTTCAAAACGTCGCGTACCTGATGACCATCGCCGTAGATGTACAAGGTGTTCCCTTGCAGCGCGGAATAGATGAAATGCGCGACCCATCCCTGATCTTCATTTCCAAACTGCCGCTGTCCCGCTATGCATGACATTCGAAAGACCACGGTCGGAATTTTGAAGGTGCGGCCGTAATCATGGACATATTGATCAGCGGTCCCTTTGGAGCAACCGTAGGGGGAATAGAAATCGAGCGGTTGCGTTTCGGAAACACCGTTGCCCGAAGCCGCTAGATCGCCTCTGTCGCCCAGATGTCCGTATACTTTGTTTGTGGATGTGAACAGAATGAATGGCCGATGCCCGCTCTTGCGTGCCGCTTCGAGAATGTTGAGCGTGCCGAGCGCGTTGACTTCAAAGTCGGTGCGGGGATCGTCGAGCGAGGTTGTTACCGCAACTTGTGCGGCAAAGTCGTAGATCTCGGTGGCCGCATACACCGCTTTCGCCACAGCATCTGCATCGCGCACGTCTGCGACGGAAATCTTAAGGCGATCGGTGCCTTTCGCCAGCGTCTGTAACCAGGCCAGGTTGTGTTCGACTTTGCGGCGCGAGAGATTATCGAAAATGTGAACATTGGCGTTAGTTTTGCTGAGCAAATGGTGCGCCAGGTTGGATCCGACAAAACCGGCGCCACCAAAGATGAGGGTGTCCCGCGTTGCGAGTGACGAAGTCATGTTGTTCGATGACGAGGAGCAGCGCTGTTACGCGACTAATCCTCTGGCGGCAAGCTGGTTTAATGCTTCTTCCGTATGGTCGGACGCCTGCTGTGACTCGAGCCAGCCTACGAGTTCCTCGATGCCTTGCTGGAAACTCACGCGTGGCTTGTATCCCAGGAGCTCGCAAGCCCTGGAAGTATCTGCATAGCAGTGACGTATGTCCCCGGAGCGGTACGAACCGGAAATTGTCGGCGCGATGTCGACGCCGAGAAGTTGCGCGATCTCTGTTGCGACTTTGTAGATGGATATGGGTTTTCCCGATCCGATATTGATAGGTTGCCCGGCGGCGCGTGGCGATTCAAGCGCAAGCAGGTTCGCCTGCACAATATCATGCACGTTGACGAAGTCGCGCATCTGCAGGCCGTCTTCGAAGACGATCGGAGCCTTGCGGTTCATCAATCGTGAAGCGAAGATCGCGGCGACCCCAGTGTAGGGATTTGAAAGGGCCTGGCGCGGCCCGAAGATATTGAAGTAACGAAGCGCGACCACCGGGACCTGGTACGCTTGCCCGAATACAAGCGCCATCTCCTCCTGAGCCTTCTTGGAAAGCGCGTAAATTGAGGTGCATTCCAGCGGCTTGTTCTCGTCCGTTGGCTTCGCCGAGACTGTTTCATTGCATATCGGACAGAGCAGTTCCCATTGCTTGTCTTTCAATTGATCTGTATTTCTCAGCCTGGGAGCGACATCTCCACAAGCGGGGCAGTTGTAGCGGCCTTCGCCGTAGATTGACATGGACGAGGCCACGACCAGCTTCTCGGGACGAGTATTGGTATCGAGAAGCACCTGCAGCAGGTTGGCTGTGCCTTGAATGTTGGCTGAGACGTACTCAGCGATCTGATACATCGATTGCCCTACGCCAACTGCGGCAGCAAGGTGGTAGATAATATCGCATCCTGCCACTGCTTTGGAGAGAGCGACTGGATCGCGAACGTCGCCTTCGATGAACTCGACGTCGCGTGACAGGTAGTCAGGAAAAACGCCGCCATGCACCTGCTTAGAAAGATTGTCGAACACCCGAACCGAGTGGCCTTGTTGCAGCAGGGCGTCAGCTGTGTGCGATCCCACGAACCCTGCGCCGCCAATTATGAGGATGTTTTTCATCTTCCTGGCTGGATGTCTTGCGGTTTGTACGACATGCCTATGATGAACTGAATGGTAAGTAGGATGCCCCTGGCCGGGACTCCGATCAGAAATATGCGAAACACGGTATGCGTCGTCTAAGCGCGTGCTTCGCGCAAATCAACTTTGTGCGGAAGCGATGTGAGTCGCGGGTTCGCGTCGCGGTGTGCGTATCGAGCTACCGCCCACGCTGCGAAATCAGCAAAATCCTGCGGGCATCTAGGCGGACTGGTGTGATGTCTTGTCTCGCCTAAGTGTTCTGGAGTAAAGCAGAGGGTGAGCGTGACGGTAAATTCACCTAAGGTTTGCATCTGGCGATCGAACCAGGCCTGTGCGTGCGGGCGGAAGGAATCAGCCCAGCTTAATCCGGTGCGAAGATACTTCACGTTGAACCGCTTCAGCCACTTCAGTGCGGGATCGAGTCTGGGATCTTCGAAGTGGAACCATTGGCAAACGCCCAAGCCGTCAGGAAATGAGCCTGCCGCGATCTTGGGGGTGCCATCTTCTCTCACCAGTCCCATGTAGTAGTGGCGGTAGTAGGCGCTTCCCTCAGCTTCTTTATGCCGCGTGGTTGCTTCCCAGGTCCGAGGCAGATCGAACAGGCTGTACCAATGCGCACGTTCGACATTCGGCAGCAACAACTCAGCGGACCGCTTTAGGCCGAAGTCCTGTACTTCTTCTGCCCCAAACGATGAGACGCCTACTTCAGAGACCCAGACTGGTTTGTCGGTGACGGTTCTTATCTCGTTAATTTTGGCCGGCCAATCGTGAATGGACCAGTGGTTCCAGTCAAGGGGAAAGCCGTGGACCGCGACCACATCAACCGCATCCAGCACGCCGTAGCCCTTCATCAATTCGAGAAATCTGGGATCGATGGGCGAGATGCCGCCGAGAACGATGCGAAGCTCAGGATTGACCTTGCGAATGGCGCCTGCAGCAAGGATCGCCATCTCGGCGAACTTGCGCCAGTCAGGATCGAGATGAAAGTCCCAGTGTGAGAGGTTATTCGGCTCGTTCCAGAGCATGACAGCTTCGATCACAGTGTTCTCCTATTCCAGTGGGGCAAGCTCGCCGGCGAGTTCCAGGTCTAGCACATAGCGGCCGTCGCCTGGAGTAACCGGCTCACAGATCCAGGTTTCTTCTTCGGGATGCGCGAGGATCTTCAGTCCCGCGCTGCGCAGTACGCCCTCAGCTGCTGCGCGGTTCGGAATCCACCAGTTGGTGGGATCGGCTGAATACTTTTTCTCGATGAAGTACATGGCCGGGAACCGGCCGTCTTCGAATATGTCGCGACGGTTGAAGGGATAGTCGGCGTCCCATTGGCGGGTCTGCATTGAGCCGCGAAGCATGGTTTGAAAGATCAGCTTGCTGCCGATTTTTTTGACAACCTTATCGAGCGCCCACACCGGATATCGCAGGTGGTAGAAGACGCCCATGAAAACGACGTAGTCGAACTTGCCGGGAATTGTGTCGACTGCGTATACGGAGCATTTCCGGAACTCGATTTCGAGATCGAGGGTCTGAGCGGCGAAACGTGCCTGATTGAGATAACGGTCGTCCACGTCAATGCCGAGCACCCGAGATGCGCCGCGCCGCTTCATCTCGATGGAATAGAAGCCGCCGTTGCAGCCGATATCGAGAACGGTCGCGCCGGTAAGGTCCTGAGGAATTTCTTCGCGAATTCGTTGCCACTTGATACTTGGAAAGTCGCCGAGGAAGTGGCTGGGAGCGGTGCGGACTCCGTGCAGATCCAGATTGTGGAACCATTCCCCGAGATCATGAATTTGCCGGGTCAGGGTCGCAGGATCGGGAATGTGAGGTGGGATGTGCTGAACAGACATAGACCTGCTTGCGATTGCGGTGGTTTGGATGAGCCGTGGTGTGCAGCAGATGCTCAGGATGAACAACTGGAAGGCGCAATTTTGCGACATATGGAGTTTGGCGTCCGGGTTGTCGCGGTTTATGATTCCTGCGCCGATTCAGCAGGATGAGCGATGCGCATCGTGTTCAGCCGTGTCGTCGTCATATCAGGCGTCCTATTCGCGATTGGTGCGGTTGCATTTGCGCAAGGCCAGAGTTCAGGCAAGCCCGCTTCCATCTTTGTTCACTGCGGAGCTCTGATTGATGGGAGGTCCGAGAGACCACAGAAGAATGTCTTCTTCGAAATTCAAGGTGAGAAGATCACGGCGATTCCCGCTGCGGTGCCGAGATCGGCGAAGGTGATCGATCTCTCGAACGAGACTTGCCTGCCGGGGTTGATCGACACGCACACTCACGTTCTGCTGAATGCCGACATCACGGCGGAGGATTATGACAAGCAGCTTCTGAAGATGTCGCCGGAGTACAGGACGATTCTGGCGACTGTTAATGCGCGGCGGGCGCTGGAGTATGGATTTACGACGATCCGCGATCTTGAAACCGAAGGGGCCGGCTACGCCGACGTGGATGTAAAGAAAGCGATCAACAATGGCGTGATTCCCGGGCCGCGCATGCAGGTGGCTACGCGGGCGATGGATGTGACCGGGGCGTATCCGCTGCTGGGGTATGCGCCGAATGTGCCGGTGCCGCATGGTGTGCAAGTGGTCGACGGGCCGGAAGAGGGGCGCAAGGCCGTGCGCGAAGAAATTATGTATGGCGCGGACTGGATCAAGGTTTATAGCGATCGCGGATATTTCGTGAGCAAGGATGCCAGCGGACGCGACATTCTCGACGATATTCCGACGTTCACCGTTGATGAAATGCGAGCGATTGTGGATGAGGCGCACCGCCAGCATCACAAAGTTGCTTCACATGCAGTGGCGTTGAATGGAGTGCACACGTCACTCGAAGCGGGTGTGGATACGATTGAGCACGGCGACTACATCTCGGATGAAGACTTGAAGACCATGGCGGCGCGCGGCGTTTACTATGTGCCGACGATTTTCGTTGGCGTGTACGTGGCGCAGGGACGCGCGAATGAAGGCGCTCCAGTGTGGGTGCAGATGACCAAAATCCATGAAGACACGTTTCGGCGGGCGATGAAAACCGGCGTGAAGATTGCCTTCGGCACCGACGCCGGCGGATTCGACTGGAAAGAGAACCCGGCGCAGGAGTTTAAATACATGGTGGATTGGGGAATGTCTCCGGCGGACGCGATTCGCTCGGCGACGGTGACTGCGTCGGAGTTGATGGGAATGCAGGACCAGGTCGGGACGATTGAAGTCGGGAAGTACGCTGACATTGTGGCGGTGCCGGGCGATCCGCTGAAGGACGTTACGGTGTTGCAGAAGGTGGACTTTGTGATGAAGGGGGGAAGGGTGGAGAAGGGCGGGCGATAAATAGGTGCCTAGAGAACGGAGGCCAGTTCGCGATGTAATATTTCGACGTGTTCTCTGTGACCGTGTTTCCAATCCTTGAATGCCGACCAAAAACGAAAAGTCCTCGCCCGGCGAAACGGTCGAAAATGAACTACTAGTGGGTTGAAGTTTCGGTCTCCCCCGAAGTAGTGAAACACATGAGTGCGAAATGACCACCTAGGCCACCTGTTGCGTTGCGACCAATTCAGGATCACAGCACGATCCCGCACTAGAGGTAGGACCTCGGTTTCCATATAGTCGTGCCATATAGGGCTATCCGAATAAACAAGCAAAACATCCTTTCCTTGCGGCAGCCATAATGACCAAACGAGTAAATACAAACAAGTTCGGTGCGCGAAATAGAGAGTTAGGACAAACAACACAAGCGGCAGGATGATTGGCAGTAAGGCAATGAGGAGTGCGAATCGTCCAAACCTTCGTAGGAATGATTCATTTTGTCGTCCCATGTAAGGATCGCTCGTGGACTGTGAATAGAGGATAAGGCAAGAGTGGTTGAGTGAGAAGCCAAAATACCATGTCTCGCAAGAGCGGCGAGACATGGCGTCGTGCGCCTCACCGGCTGAAGCCGGATGGCTTAAGTCTCCTTTCGGCCCGACTGGAAGTCGTGCCCTTCCGCTCTACGCCTTAGTGCCACATTTAACCTGCCTCGCCTTTACACGTTTCCCACGATGATGGAGGGCGCTTTAGCCGCTTGCAGGGTTCCTGTAGGCCAAATTTCTCCGCATATTTCTTTACAAACCGCGCAACCATTGGGCGGATTGTGGGTTTCAGGCTAGAGTGCCTCCCGGTCCAGAGCTGGGAAAACTCTCTCAGGCCCCTCGGTTCAAGACTGGCTTCCGGGTCGGAATTCAGGAAAAACATGCCACATTTCAAACACTTAGCGCTACTGGGCGCTGTGCTTCTTGCGGTGGGGAAAGCGCCAGCCCAGGTCTCGGTTGGGGTTGACGTCGGTTCGGATTATCGCTATTCGGATGGCTATTCAGACAACTACTCCGACGGCTACGTCGGCGCAGAGCCGGTTTGCCCTTACGGGTACTATGCCTATTATCCTTACGCCTGCGCGCCTTATGGATACTACGGGCCGAGCTATTTTATCGACGGCATCTTTATTGGAGCCGGGCCCTGGTATCACAGCTTCTACGGCGGCGCATATTACGGCGGGCGTTATGGCTACCGGTCGGGATACGGCGGGTATTATCGCAATGACTATCGCTATGGAGGCCGAGACTACGGACGGGGACATGGACACAGCTATCGCGGTGGGCGCGACTGGGACGATCGCCGCTGGCGCGGGTTCCGGGGTGATCGCGGCCACGGCAGAGGCTTTCGCGGTGGCCATGGCTTTCGTGACCACGACCATGACGGTCATTTCTGGGGTGGAGGCCACAGAGGAGATCACGACGGCGATGGGCATCACTGGTGGGGTGGCGGTCACGGAGACGGCGGACACCACTGGGGCGGCGGTGGCAAGCACTGGGGTGGCGGTGGGCACCATGGAGACGGCGGACACCACTGGAGCGGTGGAGGGCATCACGGCGATGGCGGGCACCACGGCGGCGGTGGATCTCACGGCGGCGGAGGACATCACGGCGGCGGAGGACATCACGGCCACTGATGAAATTGGTGAATCAGTAAACCTCTTGCGGGGTCAGGCATCCTAATTTCGAATTCACGAGAGGAGGACGAAATGACAAAGGATCCCGTTTGCAAAATGGACATCGACGAGAAGCAGACCAACTTCCATTCAGATTACGCAGGCAGGAAATATCATTTCTGCTCGGAGGAGTGCAAGGACACGTTTGATAGCCAGCCGGAGCGGTACGCGACTAGCGCGGCGTAAACCCTTAACCACAGAGGGCACAGAGCTGCACAGAGGGAGCACAGGTTAGCCTGTGCTCTTTTTTTTGAGGGCGTTCGCTTCAAAAGCCTTTAACCGCAGAGGGCGCAGAGAGAAGCCGCGGAGAGCGCAGAGAACACCAGTACCAGCTTGCGACTGGGCCTACTTTCCGGAGTTGCCGGAGCTGGGCTGCTGCTCGAAAAGCTTCAGGTTTTCCGACTTCCAGGTCATGGCGTCGTGAATGCGGTTGCGGCCGCTGGGGTGGTCGAAGAAGATCCATTCTTCGAGTGCGCTGGGGCTCATCTTGCGATATTCGCCGAGATGGATTGCGCCCTGGGCGAAGCCGTCGGGTTGACGGGAGGCGTTGAGGCCGTACATATCGGCTTCGTGCTCCTCGATGCGGGTGTAGCTGTTGGTGATCGGGGTGAGAACGAAAAAGAAAATTGAGCCGAGCAGTACGACGAGCGGAAGGACAGCAACGTCTCCGATCTCGCGCACCTGCCAACGCTCGCCCCAGCGCGCGAGGCTCCAGCGGAGAGACCAGTTCAGCAGGGCGAAGAAGATGATGAACACAACCGAAAAAAAGAACGTCCCTTTGTAAGTGTGATTGAGAACGTAGTGGCCCATCTCATGGCCCATGATGGACTGGATTTCTTCCGGCGAGCCGCGGCGGAGCAGATTGTCGTTCAGCGTGATGCGCATGGTTTTGCCCAGACCGCTCACGTTGGCGCTCATGCGGGTGGTCTGACGTGAGGCGTCAATCTCGTAGACTTCGCGCGCGGGAATGCCATTCGCTCGGGCCATGCTGAGAATGGGCGCAGTCACTTTAGGATCGTCGAGTTTGGTGATCCTGTTGAAGAGGGGAAAGATGAAAACCGGCGCCAGCATGGCCGTGACGGCGAAGAACACGCAGTACACGACCGCACCCCAGATCCACCAAGTCCGTGGCAGCTTCCGCACGATGGCGAATAGAATCGGCACCGCGATAGCTCCGAGCACCACGTTGACAAGCAAATTCTTGAACTGATCGCCGAACCAGGGCCCGAAGGTTTGAGTCGCGAGTCCATATTGATGCTCGCGAATGTAGCCTTCGTAATAGGCCAGTGGAAAACCCAGAATGGTGGTGAGCAGTGTGTACTCGATCCAGTAGATGATGTCGTGGATGAATCTCAGTCGCGTGATTCTCTCGGCGACATTACGCATTTTCGCGGACCAGCGCAGATTCAGGATTACTACGGCGATGACCGCGCCATAAAGAAAATCCCAAAGGATGAGCCAATATCCGCCTTCGAAGTAGGCATCCGAGCGGGCGCGGGCAGCGGCAGGGATTTGTGCGAGATACGCCTCCGTGGCGGTGTCGGCGTTGAAGTTGGGCGAGGGCTGAGCCTCCGGCGGAACGACAATCACTGACGGCATCTGCGAATTCGCGAGCGAATCTGACGACTGTGCGAAGGAAGCCACAGCCGTAAACAGCAGGAACCCCAGCACGCGCAAGAAACGCATTTATGCCTCCCCTAAGACGGCGGCGAAAAGTATATACGCAGTTGAGGCCTACGAGGTTCGACGCAGTGACCAGCACACGTTATGGCGGGAGGAAACAGCCGTTTTGATGATATTCAATCGCTCCGGACTTTGAAGATGGTCGACGGGCAGGCTCGTCACAAATTTGTCGAATTTTAATTAACCCAACCTTAACCATCGCGTCACACTCAGAGATTTAATCTCCAAATTCGCCCCGGGCGGATCCGCCCGGGGCGAGATCAGTACTCATCTTCAGGAGGAAATTCTATGAATGTTCGCCAGCGTGTGTCGGTGGGAGCGAGCTTACTTTTTTCGGCTGCGCTCGCGTTGTCACAATCAGGTATCGGCCCGATTACAACTTCGGTCCCGAACGCAAGGCTACGAGCAGGAGCACCGGCCAGTGTGATTGCTCCGGGCTACAACCTAAGAATGGTGGTCAATGGCCGTGCTGTACTGGAGAATCCCTCGGGAGTGATTACGAATTTCGGCCTGCTGAGCGATGGCACGTTGACGGAGCCGGACGAGAATACCTACTTGGTGTTCGATAACAACCCGGGTGGCCCAACTGAGGGTTATGACTACGGAAGACATTTTGTCTTTCAAGGGCATGAAAATTCTGGAAACCGGGCGTACATTACACGCGTCAACCTTGACGTAGCCGATCCCGCCCATCGCGTGACGCTTCTTACCCCGGCAGATCCAGTCTCCGGGTTGACCAACTTCAATTCGATTGATGGATCTACGTACGATCCCTTCAGCAACACTCTATTGTTCACGCAAGAAGCTGGCACTAACGGTGGGGTTATTCAAGTCACTCCGACTTGGCCTCCATCGGTGACGACGCTCTACGGGGTCATGGGCCGCGGGGGTTTTGAAGGCATCCACCCGGATGATTGGGGAAATCTCTTGATCATTGAAGATGCGGGTGGGACGTTTGTGAACGTTGACCCCAACGATCCCAACAGCCCAAGAACCGGCCGGCAGCCGAATTCATTCGTTTATCGTTTCATTCCCAAGGATCCGGCAGATCTCAGCCAGGGAGGAAAGCTGCAGGCATTGCGAGTCACGATCGATAACGCGCCGATCGTTTTTGGCAGCGACCCGGTCGCGGACACATTCTCAACTGCGCAACTAAAACTGCACACGGCTGGAACTTCGTATCCAGTGGACTGGGTCACGGTGCATGATACTGACGTAGATGGTACCGCTTCTTTCAACGCCAACGCGGCGGCAAAAGCCGCCGGTGCAACTCCTTTCAAACGTCCGGAAAATGCGCAGTTCCTTCCGGGTTCCGGATTCCGCTCATTCTTCTTTGATCCGACAGGAGACACTGATGCTGATGCCGGAAACACTCCGGCGCTAGCGGCGCGTGGCTCGTGGGGATCGATCTTTCGTGTGGATCTTGGCGAAGACCGCAACACAGGAACGATCTCGATTTTTGTTCTTGGGGATGCGGACCATGCCTCGTTCGACAACCTGGCGTTCGCTGACGATCACACGTTGCTAGCAGCTGAAGACCGCGGGGATACGCTCCATAATCAGTTAAATAAACTCGACTCCGTCTGGGCGTTCGCAACGGATTGGTCTGCTGGTCCGCGGCGCTTTGTGGCTCTGGGCCGCGACAGCGTCTCAGTAACCAAGGGAGAAGATAACGAGCCTACCGGTCTGCATGTTTCGGTTGGCAGCACGTCTGTGAGTGAATTGCTGGGAACGCTGAACAATTTGGACCATCCGAGGGCATTTCTCACTCGGCAGCACGGTGAGAACGTGCTGTGGGAAATCAGGAAGTAGGCGCAGTACTCTCTCACACCAGGACGCCGCCGGTTTGGCGGCGTTTTTCTTTGAGTTACGTGGTTCCGAACGGATCGGTGAGCGACGGGCTTTGCGCGGTCAGAAGTTCGGCGCCGTTTTCCGTGATGTGCATGTCGTCTTCGAGGCGAATGCCGAATTCACCGGGAATGTAGATGCCCGGTTCGTCGCTGAACGTCATGTTGGGCTCGAGCTTGGCCGCATTTCCGCGCACGAGGTAAGGCCATTCGTGAATGTCCATCCCCATGCCGTGACCGACACGATGCGTGAAGTATTTGTAGTCGGGGCCGAAGCCTGCGTCGGTAACGACTTTGCGAGCCGCAGCATCGACGTTTTCGCAGGGAACCCCGGGCTTTGCGGCGGCGAGGGCGGCGCTTTGCGCGCGATGGACCACATCGAACACGGTTTTCATCTTGTCGGCAGGCTTTCCCAGTACAAATGTGCGGGTGATGTCCGAGGTGTAGCCTTCGACGTCGCAGCCGTCGTCGAGCAAAATGATGCTGCCTTCGCGCACGACTTGCGGAACTGTGGAACCGTGCGGCGAGCCGGAGTTCTCACCGATGGCGACGATCACGTCGCCTTCAAAGCCGACGCGGTCGTATCCGGCGCGAACAAGATTTTGGATGTCGGAATCGGTCACGCCAACCTGCAAGCTTTTGAATACGGCTTCATAGACCGAGATCGTGGCCTGGCACGCGAGGCGCATGAGGGCGAGTTCGTGCGCGCTCTTGATCATTCGGCAGCCGGCAGTGACAGGCGTGGCGCTGGCGGTCTTTATCGAAGGGGCGGCTTTGGCAATCGAGTCTGTGAAAACAAATCGGACGGTTTCTTCCATGCCAAGCGTGCCCGCGGAAATTCCGGCGTCGCGCAAACCCTGCGCGACTCGCTCGTACGGATTCTCATCTTCATGCCATACGCGAATATCGGGATTGGCGGCCTGCGGGCTGTTGGCAAGCTGCTCTGCCGCGCGTCCACGTTCGAATGCGGGCGAAACGAAGAACGGTTCTCCTTTCCGTGGCAGGACCATGACAAACAGGCGTTCGCTCTCCCACCAGTGAACCCCGCTGAAGTATCGGAGTGAAGTGCCCGGCCCGAGAAGAATCGCATCCAGACCATTGGCCTGCATCAGTTGCCGGGCTCTTTCCTGGCGGGCGGCCCGCTCCTGGGCAGTGATTGGCTTGGCCTGATCCTTGAGAGGTGTGAGTTGAGCGACCGCTGGCGGCAAGGGCTTGCACTCGTGGGATGGATCGTCAGAAAGAGCAATAGCCGGAATTGCAGCGGTGCCGGCGATCGCGGCGGACTGCAAGAATCGGCGACGAGAGAGCATGGGGTTCATGGCGGGGTACATTATTGCACGCGGAACGGTTTAGTCCGCGAACGTGAACGGAGGTCGGCTGATTGTGGTGTTGTCGTCCCGACCGCACGACGACGCTCTCACTAGTCTCTCTAGAGCACCTGTGTCGTACCTTGACGCTTGTTCTCGCATTCCTTCTGGGCATCAAAAATCCGATTGAAGAAAGCTCATACCGATGAGGAAGAAAAAGAAGCTGAAAGCTACCGTGAATAAGATGATAAAGCCCGCCAGCGGCGGTCCAGAGAAGGCGCAGATTGACGTTCACGAAGCGGACACCCTTTATCGGGAGATTCGAGTTGAGAACACACTCGATAGCGATAACGGAGAAAAGGCGAAGCTATCCGAAGGCGAAGCCGTTGATGTGGTGATCGAGGCTGAGTCCGACCTGCGCAAGCCATGAGTCGTACTTGCGGGTCCTAACACAAACCCACGCGCAGTCGATCAAGCGCCACGATACGACTCGGCAAGCGCGGGTTCCCTACAGTCACGACTGTATTGTACGTTGTCCTACAAACAACTAGCGTTCCAGTAGCTTGAGAAATCGTTTTCCCCGGCAGGTCAAGCGCACTCCAGGAGCTTTCCCTATCCGCTCTTCCAACACCATGGACGAGGCCGATCATAAAGCGACACGAGGAACGTCTTGCAGTCTGTAATGATCGGTTCATGCCGAGCAGAAAGGGAAGTGAATGGAACGTATACGTGTAATGGTAGTCGACGACCACGAAGTGGTGAGAAAGCACGTATGCGCGTTGCTGGCTTCTCAGCCCGATCTGGAAGTAACCTGCGAAGCTTCAGACGGTTTTGATGCAGTCAGAAAAGCTCAGACGAACCAGCCGGATGTTATTCTCCTCGATATAAGCCTGCCTGGACTCAATGGGCTGCAGGCGGCCGCGCTCATCAAGGATGCCGCGCCCGGTGCCCAGATACTCTTCTTCAGCCAGCATGAGAACCCCTATTTCTTGCGTGAAGCTTTTGCGGTCGGCGGAAGCGGATACGTAGCAAAGGTAGATGCGATCGAATTGATGACCGCAATCAAAGCTGTTCATGCCAGGCAGAGTTATGTAAGCCATCAACTTCGTTCAGCGGTAAATG
>JBKPSP010000257.1:0-13098 GCA_046735175.1 Acidobacteriota bacterium | reverse complement strand
GTGCGTGATGGCAAGACCCTGAAAGGGAAGCTGATCGGACTGCTGGTTGGTACCATCGGCAAGAGTGTCCTCGAAAAAGCCTTCGTGAATTCGGTCAAGGCGATCGAAGCCCGGAATAGCATGACGAGAGAGGCGGGTGCTGCCTGACCCGAACACTCATCAGCTCTGATTTCGAATAAGGAAGATCGTAGGAGGAAAGAATGGCAACTGTGAGCTCAATCAGCAATGAATCAACCACAACGCCAACCCCCGCAATAATCGACATGAAGCTTGAGGTGGTCATCATCCCGGTCGCGGATGTTGACCGCGCGAAAGAGTTCTACACCAAACTCGGCTGGAGGCTTGACGGGGATTTCACCGCGGGAGATGAGTGGCGTGGAGTCCAGTTCACGCCGCCCGGTTCCGGGTGCTCGGTGATCTTCGGCAAGAATATTACCTCGGCAGCTCCTGGCTCTGCCCAGGGCCTATACCTTGCGGTCTCCGACATTGAGTCGGCCCGGAAGGAACTGCTTCGTCGCGGCATTGAAGTCAGCGAACTGTTCCACGGCGGCAAGGTGCACAGTGGCTCAGACGAGCCCTACCTGTTTGGACGCATGCGCTCCAGCGGTCCCGACCCTGAACATAACAGTTACTCCTCATTCGCTTCCTTCCACGATCCGGATGGGAACGGCTGGCTTTTGCAGGAGATTACAGCGCGTCTGCCAGGACGAGGGGTCAGCAATTTTGACATTGCCACCATGACGGCGCTTTTGCGCGAGACAGAGGAACATCATGGCAAGTATGAGCCCGCCGCTCCAAAGCACCACTGGTCGGCCTGGTATGCCGCCTACATGGTCGCGCGTCAGAACGGCAAGACTCCGGAAGAGGCAGCGAACGAGGGCAAACTTAACGTTGAACGTGCACTCGCTGCATGAGGCACTTCGACGCCATCATCATAGGGACCGGTCAGGCCGGTCCCTCTTTAGCTGCGCGGTTTTCGGCGGCGGGGAAAACGGTAGCCATCATCGAACGCCACAAGTTCGGCGGCACCTGTGTGAATACCGGATGCATTCCAACCAAGACGATGGTCGCCAGCGCATATGCTGCTCATGTTGCTCGCCGAGGCGATGAGTATGGCTTCGTCACGGACGATGCGCGCGTTGATATGAAGCGCGTGAAAGCCCGCAAAGACGCCGTTTCCGGCCGATCAAACAAGGGTGTAGAAGAATGGTTGCGCGGGCTGGCAAATTGCACGGTCATACAGGGGCATGCTCGTTTTCAATCTCCGAACACTGTCGTCGTGAACGATGAGGTGCTCGAGGCCGACAAGATCTACATCAACGTCGGCGGCCGCGCCTCTGTTCCCGACATGCCGGGAGTTCACGATGTGCCGTTCCTCAACAACTCATCCATGATGGACGTAGACTTCCTGCCGAAGCATCTCGTTGTCGTGGGCGGAAGTTATGTCGGCCTCGAATTTGGGCAGATGTATCGGCGCTTTGGCAGCGAAGTCACCGTTGTGGAGATGGGTCCGCGCCTGACTGGCCGCGAAGACGAGGACATCTCGCAGGCTGTGCGGGAAATTCTGGAAGCTGAGGGGATACAGATTCGCCTGAATGCAAAGTGCATTGCTCTATCGAAGCGCGACGGCGGAGTCTGCGTCCATGTGGACTGCGAGGACGGCGCTCCCGAAGTGATGGGAAGTCACGTTCTGCTGGCTGTCGGCCGTGTTCCCAACACCGGCGATCTCGGGCTTGATCGCGCGGGAGTTGAAACTGACGGACGCGGTTACATCGTCGTTGATGATCAACTGCAAACGAACGTGCCCGGCATTTGGGCCCTCGGCGATTGCAATGGACGTGGAGCTTTCACGCACACCTCTTACAACGACTACGAGATCGTCGCCGACAATTTGTTTAACGCAGATCATCGCAGCGTGTCAGATCGAATCCCGGCCTACGCACTCTATATCGATCCGCCGCTTGGCCGCTGCGGCATGACGGAAGCAGAAGTTCGAAAGTCCGGACGCCCGGCCCTGATGGCGAAATATCCGATGAGCCGGGTGAGCCGCGCTTATGAAAAAGCTGAAACCCAAGGGTTCGTGAAGATTTGTGTCGATGCCGAAACCAAACACATTTTGGGAGCGGCAATTCTCGGTACGGGAGGCGACGAAGTCATCCACGTTTTGCTCGACGTGATGTATGCCAAAGCGCCATACACGGTGATTCAGCGCGCGATGCATATACATCCGACGGTTTCGGAATTTCTGCCGACGATCCTCTCCCAATTAGCGCCGCTCGCGTAGGAGGCATAAGATGGCCGTTGCTTTGTCTGTGCAGTGGTCAATGCTTTTGAAACATCATCACACAGAACACAGAGTTACACAGAGGAACGCCAGTTGAAATCCGAAAAGAGATACCGTCGGCTAGCGAGGTAATCAGGGAGTACTTAGCTTTTACAGATAGCAATCAAAAATCATAGGAGAATGTATGGCAACGTTGAGAGTGGCACCGAGAACGGCAGCGAAAATGAAAGCTGCACAAATTCCCCAGCCCGGAAGCGCCTTCGAGCTCGTCGAGCGCGAGATACCCGAACCCGCCGCACGGCAAGTTCGAATCAAGGTGAATGCATGCGGCATCTGCCACAGCGATGTTCTCGTCCGCGAAGGGGTATTTCCGTGGATTCAATATCCACGTGTTCCCGGACACGAGGTCGCCGGCGTGGTTGATGAAGTTGGAGACGGAGTTTCTGTCTGGGAAAAGGGGCAGCGGGTTGGACTCGGCTGGCACGGCGGCCACGACGGCACCTGCCGCGAATGCCGCCGAGGAGATTTCCGCAATTGCCGCAACCAGAAAATAACCGGCGTCAGTTATGACGGCGGATACCAGGAATACATGTTGGCACCGGTGGAAGCACTGGTGCAGATCCCAGACGGACTGAGTGACGCCGAAGCCGCCCCCCTGCTGGATGCTGGAATCACAACCTACAACGCTCTGCGAAACAGCGGTGCAGTGCCTGGTGATCTGGTTGCTGTGCAGGGCATTGGCGGCCTGGGTCACCTGGGCGTCCAGTTCGCTAACAAGTTTGGCTATAACGTCGTGGCGATCGGACGCGGATCCGAAACCGAAGTGCTTGCCAAGAAGCTGGGAGCGCACCTCTACATTGACAGCCAGACGACGAATGCCGCCCAGGAGTTACAAAAACTGGGTGGTGCGCGCGCCATCCTCGCCACGGCCCCCAGTTCCAAATCCATGTCCGCGTTGATCGATGGTCTAGGATCAAATGGCAAACTGATTGTCGTTGGTGCCGGCCCCGATCCCATCGAGGTCACGCCGGCCCAGCTGATTTTCGGCAGCAAAACCATCGAAGGATGGGCTTCGGGAACGCCTGCTGCCTCGGAAGACACTCTCAATTTCTGCTTGCTGACTGGCGTACGTCCTATGATCGAGATTTACCCGTTTGAAGAAGTCGAAGAGGCGTACGCCCGCATGTTAAGCGGAAAAGCGGAATTCCGAGTGGTGCTGACGATGTGACGACGAACTCATGGGGATTGGGTCCTTCCGTATGATCGCTGCCACGTGCACGCGGATCCGGTCGAATCCCTATAACAACCTGATCAGGACAACAACGATGTCAACCGCGACTGCAAACGGAATCGTCAGCAAAGCCAGCAATTACTCCGTCGAGCAAACGGTCGAACGGATTAAGGCCATTCTGCAAACGAAAGGCGTCACGCTTTTTGCGGTTGTCGATCACAGCGGGGAGGCTGAGAAAGTTGGATTGGAAATGCCGCCGACCAAGCTATTAATCTTCGGCAGCCCGAAAGCCGGGACTCCCATGATGCTGGCGGCTCCAAGCGTTGCCATTGATCTCCCCTTGAAGATTCTGGTCTCGCAGAATAGCCAAGGCAAGGTCTGGATTTCCTACAACAGCCCGGAATATCTACAGACGCGGCACGGTTTCTCCGAAAATCTGATTCCGAACATAGCCATCGTAGAGTCGCTGGCGCAGAAGGCTGGGGACGAGAACTGATCTGCGCTAGAAATAACGGGCTGCATCGCAGGCCTTATGCGCGAGGCTCAATCCATCGTTAGTAGTCGCTGGCTTTTACTGAAGGTGATATCTCTCCCGCATCAGCCTTTGCAGGCGCGGCCGGTAGAGGATGTCGTAGGCGAGTTCTTTGTCGGGGAACATGGCAAGGGCGGCGCGCTTGGCGCCGGCGCAGAGTTCCGAGGCTTCTTCGACGGTGAGGTTCGGGTCCTGGCTAATGACCGACATCACCATGCTGACCATGATCTGCAGGCGACGGATCTTTTGAGCTTCCTGCTTGACTTCGTTACTCTCCGCACCTTCCAAGTCTCGACTCCCGGTGTCCCACGCGACTTTCCGGCCTTGCTCCTTAGTTAGATGTCGGCCCGCGAGGGAACGTTGCGATCAGTGTGCGCTGGAAGGCTGCCTAAAACAATGGCACTTCGGTCACTCCCTGGTGGCAGCGTTTATATTGATACAGGAAGCTTCTGGCCTCTAGCTACTAGCTTCTAGCAACCAGAGTGGCCTGCTAGCAGCTAGAAGCTAGTGGCTAGAAGCTGAGGTTTTTTTGACCAGCAACATTCGCAATATCGCCATCATCGCGCACGTGGACCACGGCAAGACTACCCTGGTGGATGCCATGCTCAAGCAGAGCGGGACATTTCGCGCCAACGAGGCTGTTGCGGAGCGCGTGATGGATTCGAACGAACTCGAGCGGGAGCGCGGGATCACGATCCTCGCGAAGAACACTGCGCTGTTTTACGAGGGCACGAAGATCAACATCGTGGATACGCCGGGCCACAGCGACTTCGGCGGCGAGGTCGAGCGCGCGCTGAAGATGGTGGACGGTGTGATGTTGCTCGTGGATGCCAGCGAAGGTCCGCTGCCGCAGACTCGCTACGTGTTGAGCAAAGCGCTTGAAGCGGAACTGCCGCCGATTGTCGTAATCAACAAAATCGACCGCGCCGATGCCCGCCCGCAGGAAGTTCTGAACGAGATTTACGATCTATTTATTGATCTTGACGCGAAAGAGGACCAGCTCGATTTTCCCGTGCTTTACACCAATGCGAAGGCCGGGACTGCGACCACGAATGCGTCCGCGAACGCGACCGATCTGCAGCCGTTGTTCGAAGCCATCGTGAAGACCATCCCTCCGCCCCAGGGCGACGCGGGCGGGGCGCTGCAGGTGCTCGTCGCGAATCTCGATTACAGCGACTATCTGGGCCGACTGGCGATTGCGCGCGTGTTCAATGGGACTTTTCGGACAGGCGAAGAAGTCGGCATTGCCAAGCTCGACGGCTCGGTGCAAAAAACAAAGATCACGAAACTGTTTTCGTTCTCCGGGCTCAAGAGGACTGACATTACGGAAACCGAGCTGGGTGATATTGTTGCCGTCGCAGGCGTAGAGGGCATCACCATCGGCGAGACCATTACGAACGCCGAGAATCCGGCGCCGCTTCCGCCGATCACAATCGACGAGCCCACGATTGCCATGCAGTTCACGATCAACAACTCGCCGTTTTCCGGGCGCGAAGGCACTTACGTGACGTCGCGGCATCTGCGCGAGCGCTTGCAGAAAGAGTTGCTTACGAATGTTGCGCTGCGTGTTGAAGACTCCGGCAATACGGACACGTTTACGGTGATGGGCCGCGGCGAGCTGCAGCTTTCGATTCTGATCGAGATGATGCGCCGCGAAGGTTATGAACTGGCGGTGGGAAAGCCGGAGATCGTCACCAAACGGGTAGATGGGAAATTGATGGAACCGGTTGAGCGGCTCACGATCGATGTCCCGGAAGAGTTCGTCGGGGTTGTGATGGAACAACTGGGAACGCGCAAGAGTGAAGTTGTGAACATGCACAATCACGGTTACGGCCGCGTGCGGATCGAGTTCAGAGTTCCCAGCCGAGGTCTAATTGGGCTGCGCAGCCAGCTTTTGACGGATACGCGCGGCACGATCGTGATGAACTCGCTTTTTGACGGATACATGGAATGGCAAGGAGAAATTCCACATCGGCCGACTGGCGCGCTGATTGCCGACCGGCCGGGAGTTTCTACCGCGTATGCATTGTGGAACCTGCAGGAGCGCGGCGAGCTGTTCGTTGGTCCCGGTGTGGACGTTTACGAGGGCATGATCATCGGCGAGAATGCCAAGGACAACGATCTGGACGTCAATGTGGTCCGCGAAAAGAAGCTGACTAACATGCGGGCTTCGACGGCAGATGAAGCCATACGGCTGGTGCCGTTCCGCCAGCTGAACCTGGAGCAGGCGATCGAATTCATAGCCGATGACGAGTTCGTGGAAGTGACACCCAAGACTTTGCGCCTGCGCAAGAAAGTTTTGCAGTCGAACCGTCGCAAGAAGGGCTCGATGGTAACCGTCGAGGAAAGTTGATTAATTTTGAGGAGCACAACCGTGGCAACCGAACCCATTCCCAATCCCAATGAAAAGCTGGTAAAAGTTTTCGACGCCGAGCAGGACTCGGAAGTCATGGTGGTGCGCGGCCTGCTCGAAGCCGAAGGCATTGATTGCCAGACAACCGCGGTCGACATGCCTCAGGACGTAATGCCGCTTGGAGGTGTGATGCTCCTGGTCCGCGAGGAAGATGCGCCACGCGCGTTGCAGATCATCGAGGAGTACCGCCGGGAACCGGGCGAGGAATCAGAAGAGGACTTCACGGAAGAGTCGCAGTCTGAGTAATCACGTTTTTTCCATCAAGAAAGAAACTGGTCGCGCCGTCCAGATCGGTGCGGTAGGTACGCACGCCCAAGTGCTGTAACCGGCTCAACACTTCGGCGCGGGGATGATGATAGACGTTTCTCGCGCCCACCGAAATCACTGCAAATTTTGGATGAACGGCCTGCAGCAGGTAATCGTTGGTCGAACTGGCGCTGCCATGGTGCGCCACTTTCAGAACATCGGCTGCAGGATCTTCAGTGGCAAGAACACGCTCGGTGGGACGTTCGGCGTCGGCTTCGAGCAAAGCGGATGTGTTACCGTAGCTGACCTTCAATACCAGAGATTCGTCGTTCCTGCGTTTGTCGTTACTTATAGCGGCCGGCACCGGCGCCAGCACCCGGAACCCGGCTCCGCCGAATGAGAAAGCCTCACCGGCTTTCCAGTAAATCACCTTTACCCCGAACTGATAGGAGGCTTTCAGCAGGCCAGGAATTTCTTCCCGGCGAATCGTCATCGGAAGCCAGAGCTCGTGCGGACGAAAGTTTGCGATGACTGCGGGCAGGCCGCCCATGTGGTCGGCGTGCGCGTGGGTGAGTGCAACAGCGTCGATGTGAGAGATTCCGCGGGACCACAGGTAGGGAGAGACAACGTCTTCGCCGATTTCCATTTGCGAATGGGTCCAGAACGGAAGTCCGCCGGCATCCACGAGCAAAGTCTTGCCATCAGGCAATGCGAGAAAAATCGAATCGCCCTGGCCGACGTCGATCGCGGTCATCTCCAGCGCGCTTGGGCGCAGGCGGGGACGCAGCGGAACGAGCCAGATCCACATTGCACTCGCTGCGAGAACTGCCGCTCCACAAATCGCGAGCTTACGTTGCTTGCGAATGAGCACCGCGCACGCGGCAATCGCTATCAGGCAAAAGATGATCGCGGCAATGTGTGGCGTGGGCACGCGAATATCTGCCAGCCGTAAGCCGCCGAGCCAGTTCACTGTGCCCGTAATCCCTTGCAGCGCAAAACCTGCGATGACAGCTGGTAGTTTGGCGAACGTGAGAGAAATGTACCCCAATGCAATAGAAATCACCGCCGCCGGCATCAGCAGTTGCAAAAAAGGAATGATCAACAGGTTCGCCGGCATGGCCACGGATGTCGCGCGATGAAAGTAGTACGCCATCGGCAAGGCGAGGCCAACCTGCATGATGGCTGACATGGCGGTGAGTTCGGCGAATCCGAAAACGAATCGGAACGCGGCGATCAGGAATCGTGCGGAAATCCTGTCTGGCAGAATTGCTTGCAGTCGCCCGAGCAGCAGGCGCAGATCGAGACGAAACTGTGCGACCCGCGCGGGAAGATGGCGATCATAGGCGAGGGAATTAAGGTTCCTCAATCCACGCGAATACGGTTCGAGGCTCCGCTCCATCAGGGGCAGCCCGATTCCGGCAACTAAGCCTACGCATAAGAATGTCATCTGAAACCTCGCCCCAAAGAGCGATTGCGGATCGAAGATCAGTAGGGCCAAAGCCGCTGCTCCGAGCGCGTTGAGCATGGCTCGGACGCGGTAAAGCAGACGGGTTGCCAGATAGACGACGAACATCAGCGCGGCACGCCAGACCGGCGGGCCGACGTTGGTGATCGCCGCGTAGTTGAGTATGAGCACGATGGCGAGAAGGCTGGCGAAGACCTGACTCAGTCCGAGGCGTCGCAGGAACCACACCGTGAACAGCGCCAGAATGCTCACGTTCATGCCGGAAACCACCAGCACGTGATAGGTGCCTGAGCGCTGGAAATCCACGCGGGTAGGGCGTTCGATGAAAGTGTCTTCCCCGATGACGATGGCGTCCATCAGCCCGGCTTGCTGCTCAGGCCAGAGCTGGTGAATTTTGGCGAGGATGCTGCGGTGAACGCGTTGGCGCGCCTGTTCCATACGGCTACCGTCGAATCCGGAAAGAACTTCGAGATTGCTGTACCTCACGGAAGCAGTCGCAGAAATTCCTTTTTCGCGCAGATATCCCGCGTAATCGAAAGCGCCCGGGTTGCGAAAGTTGCGCGGTGGAACCAGTGTGGCGGGAAAACGAATGCGCTGGCCGTAGTGCGCGAGCGGCATCGGTTGTCCTTCCGAATAAATGTTGAGGCGTACTCCAAGTAATGCCTGCCGCAATTGCGACTCCAGACGCGAGGCTTTCGGTTTGGACGTCGATTCTCTGCCGCCAGGAGCCGGGCGCTTCCTGTTGCGGTTCACCTTCGGCGGTGACATGGGCTGTGATAATGAGTTCGGCATTGCCAAACGCAGGCTCCATCAGCGGGCGGCCTCCCACTTGGGTAGTCAGCATGCCGGAAAAGAGGATTGCCATCAGGCAAAGGGCGCGGGCGAAGAGGTCCCGGCGATACAGAAAATAGATCGCAGAGCAGATGAAGGCTATCACTGCAATGACCCACCAATTCGAGGGTCGCCAGGCATATTTACCGGCATAGAGGCCGGTGGCAAACGCTAGCGCGGCGTAGAGCAAGGGTTGGCGAGCAGAAATGTGAGTTCGAGAAACCGGGATTGGTGCGGGCGACGGGGCGGAACGCCCGTCTCCCCACGACTCAATCTGGTTGCGCTCGACTGTTGCGGTACTCAATAGGGCGCGGCAGTCCAATTCTTCAGCGGGCCAGGTGAAAAACGCTCTCGATGTGGTAAGTCTGCGGAAACAGATCGAAGACGTGAGCTGCCTCGATCCTGAATCCCGAATCCACCAACATTCGCAAATCGCGAGCCAGAGTTGAGGGATCGCATGACACGTATGTCAGGCGAGGGGCCTTCAACTTGGCAAGATTGCGAACTACGTTTTCACCCAGCCCGCTGCGTGGGGGATCGGCCACCACCAGGTCCGGACGGAGTTCTGAGGAGACCTGTTCGAGGTACTGCTCCGTCGTGGCCAGGACTGCCTTCACCTCCCGGCCGCAATTGTGCTTGAGGTCGGCGTGCGAAGTCTGTGACGCTTCCACGGCGATTACCTGTGCAAAACTTCCGGCCAGGACAGCTGAGAACAGGCCGATGCCGGCATAGAGATCGAGGGCGAGATTGCCTTTTTGGCCCGCGCAGACGACTTCGACTAAGTCGTTGACCAGAAAACGGTTGACTTGGAAAAACGTACCTGCGCTGACACGGTAATTTCGTTCCGCAGCCTGGTACCCGATCGCTGAGTCGCCCGAACCTGCGATCCGCCTGGGCTCGACCACACGGTTCGGATCGGATTGCTCGAATACTGCGATAGCCTGAAGCTCGGGCAATAAACCGGTCAGTTTCTTCGCCAATCCCTCCGCGTCAGCCGATGAAGTTCCGCGCCTGCAGTAAGCTTCGATAAGCAATGCGCTGTCATCGTGATTCGCAAAGAATTCAAGTTCCAGCAAGAGGCCGGCTAGCTTTCCCGATCGGCCGATCCCCCAGTTCGCAGTAATCGCCCGGTTGATGAGCGGCGAGCTGATCGGACACTGCTCGATGGGCAGCAAATCGTGCGAACGAAAACGGTAATATCCCAGCGCAAAGTCGGGATTCGTCTGCACCTTCAGGCGCGTGCGGTTGCGGTAGTTCCACTCCGGCGAAGCATGGACCTGGAGATCGCAGTTGAGATCAAGTTTGGCAGTGCGCTTAATAGTTTCGAGAAGGACCGCCTTCTTGATCTCAAGCTGATGTGCGTAAGTTGAGTGCTGGTAGTGGCATCCGCCACAACGCTCGAAGTACGGGCAAGGCGGTTCTCGACGATGCGGAGAAGCTGCGACAACGCTCTCTACCCGGCCACGAGCGAAGCCCGGCTTCTGTTCAACGAGAGTAATTTCGACTTCTTCCCCTTCAAGGGCAAATGGCACGAAGACACTCTTGCCACGGCCGCGTTCATCTGCAGGTAGCCGCCCCAGGCCGTCTCCGCCGTAAATCAGCTTTTCGATCGTGATCTGCACTCTGGGATTGTACGGTTGCGCCAATACTGGCGATATGACACATTATGTGTCACATTCTAGAGCATGCCCTCAGTCAACATGCGCCAGCTTCGCGACACCCGCCGGCTGAAAGCCTGGCTGCGTGCGGGAAAGACGGTGGAACTGCGAGAACGGGACAAGCTGATCGCCCGCATCGTTCCCGAGCAGGAAAACAAGAAGACGGTCGAGTGGCCTGATTTCGCTGCACGTGCAAAGAAGATATTTGGTGACCGCAGTTCTTCCTGGGGCCGATATCGTCATTGAGGAGCGCGGACGTTATTGAACGTCTATGCCGATTCAAGTTTTCTCGTTTCGCTCTACATTACTGACAGTCACTCTGTTATTTGCCGCGGACCCCTGCATACGGCCGAATGGGCACACGCAATTAGTCAACATAAGTTTCGTGGAAAGATGGATTCCGATGAGTCGAGAGAAAGCCATGCCCTGCTGGAGGGTGATAAGCGTCGTGGCCTCTGGATTGAGGCGCCTATTCCCGATCGGGCGTTCGATCTCTGTGCAGATCTTGCACGCCGGCACGGTATTTCTTTGGGCACCCGTACCCTCGACAGCCTTCACGTCGCCTGCGCGCTTGAACTGAAAGCCGACCGATTCTGGACCCTCGACGAGCGTCAAGCCAAATTGGCGAGTGCAGAGGGGGCTGAAAACCTTATAGCCAAAGACCTTGCCGCAAAAACCAATGCCGAAAGGTATCTCACGATAGACTAGTCCGCGATGGACTCCGGCCCCAATCCTTCATTGCGCGGCTCTGCGGTCGGTCTTTTTCTGTTCGACGTCTGCGAGGAGATGAAGCTCGACGAGGTGCGCTCTCTTCTCGGTGCACGCCGCTTGGGCGAAGGCCTGAAGCACGCCGCAGCCGAGCAATTGTTCTTCGAACGGCCGCCTGTGGTGGAAGAGGTTCCCTCCCCCGATGGAAAGTCGAACACGCGCGTCAAATACTACGACTATGGAGTCGTGAGCGTACTGTTTGAATTTCCCTTCGCTGGTCAATGGGGAGACTTGATTTCGTTGTCTTCGAAGTGGATCTCGGGCACCGATCTGCCAAGCCGCGCCGAATGTATCGCGCGCGAAAAGATTGCGCGAATTATGCCCGCACTGATCAAGCCGTACAAGACCTGGCTGAACGAGGACTACTTTATTTTCCTCATGCGCGAGATTCAGGGGAATCCCACGGCCTCGCAACTTCTCGGATCATGCCGTCAGCAACTTGCGCAGGTGGTACGCGGCGAGAACGCTGCTCTCTCCGATGATGAGCTGAAAGAAATTCTGCAATCGGCGATGTCGTACTATCCCAACGATCTCGCCGTGCTGGGCTGGAACGCGGCGTTCGTTTACGATTCCGCAGCGGGTTCGGAAACCGCGTTGCAGCTGCTCGAATACGCCAATTCGCAGCTGCTCGAGTTTCGCCACTATGACGACCTGCTGACCCGCGAGCTCGCGGCTGTCTATGACTCGCTGGAACGAAAACCAACCTTGCTGAACAGCTGGCGTCTGCCGGGAGAAGCCTCCCGGTTGCAAACTGTGCTGCTCGACGTAACCGAGCTGACCGAACGAGCTGATAACGCGATCAAGTTTCTCAGCGACATGTTTTCGGCACGATTGTACCGGCTGGCTGCGAGCAAGATCGGGGTTCCGGATTACAAGAGCCTGGCGCAGGAAAAGCTACGGACTGCCGAAGATTTATATCGCTTCCTGATTGACCAGTTCCATCAGTCACGAACGTTCGTGCTGGAGTCGGTGGTTGTGCTCATCCTGCTGATTGAGCTGGTGTATGTGTTTCACGGGAAGATGTGAGCGTCTGCTAACTCTTCACATGTAGAACAGGCTCAACCGGGGTACGCCGTACTTCTCCAGAAGGCGCTTATGCACGAACTGCTTGCGCAATTGCTCTACCTGGGAAGCGGGCATTTTGGCTCGGTAGGCGCTCAGTTCGCGATCTGCCTGTGCGCGAACGGCGACAACTTCGTCGTCAGGAATGGCGGCCAGCAGAGCCGCAAATAGCTTTTCCTCGAGTACGGTCAGCCGACGCTCGAGATCCTCGAGCCTGACGGTACGATTTTTCTCGGCTTCCCCGGCAAGTTCAGCCAACGTTTGTGAAGCCTGCAGGGCGATCGCGGCGGGCGAAATCCCTGCATTTTCCGGCAGCTTCGCTTGTTGTAGCTGGGCGGCATTCTTCCGCAAGAACGCGGCAATCTCGTTCGGATCGAATCCCTTATTCGGCTTTGACTCAGCCGCGCTGCCGACAGCCGCTTCCTTCATGGCTTCGGCGGCGGCGAGCACTTCCTGGGCGCAAAACCCGAGGCCATTGATCTTGCGAGTCTTCGATGGACGCTGCTCGTAGTGGTTGAATGTCGTGTCAATTCCGCGGAGCACGGCTTCGAGCGGAATGCCTGCGTCTTTCCAGGTCTCGATCAGGGCCCAGTCGAGTGTCGATAGCA
>JBKPSP010000256.1:0-22959 GCA_046735175.1 Acidobacteriota bacterium | reverse complement strand
TGCGAGGGACAGTTGAGGTTTGGAACTGCGAAAGCAGTGGTCACATCAAGGGTCGTGACGGTACATGCATCCACGCTGTTGGCTTCCTCGCAGGAGCCGGTGGCTAGAGCATAACCACAGTCGCGACCCTTTCAATTTTTGTTCCGGTTAATTCCCTCCCCCACATCAATTGATCTTCAGGCACTAAAAGCAGGTGCTCTGCTTGACCTGGAGATCTCTGCAATCGTTCTTGAAACCCGCTCGGGCTTGTCATGCAACGCCAAGTCCGCCTGAGAGACGATTCCGATGACGCTTCCCTTGTCGTCCACAACCGGCACCCGGCGGACCTGATGGTCCTGCATCAGGCGTTCACAGCGTTCGATGTTTTCACCATCGCGACAAGAGATCGGGTTCGCGCTGATGAATTGCTGAATAGTAGTGGCTTTCGGATCCAAGCCGTTCGCGACAATCGAGCAGCAGAAGTCGCGGTCGGTGATAATGCCGATCAGCGTGCGCGACTGTTCGTCAGCGACTACTGGAACCGCACCCACACTTCGATCGCGCATGATTTTTGCCACAGTTTGGGCGCTGTCCTTGGGTGTGCAACAAGCCGGGTTGCGGCTCATGACTTCGCGCACTTTCATGAGAACCTCCTTTGGGACATTGGGCTTGAGGCCAGCTAGGTTTGCTGTTTGATCTTGATTTTGTCCATGACGTTGCGATCACCGGCATGCGAACGCGCAATTTGCATGGCGAGATCGTGCTGCTCGGCGGTGTTCACCGTGCCCGACAGTACGATCGAGGCTTCATCTACCTGAGCACGTAAATTGGCTCCTTCAAGCTTCGGATCGGCGGTGAATTGCTGTGTGATTTGTTGCTCGATCTGTTCCGAAGAAGCCGCCTCGGGAGTCGGCGCAGGGGCTTTCTGATCCGGCGGCATAGTCCGTGGGGTTTCCTTGTCATTTGGGAATGTCGGAGGCGTGCTCGGGGGCTGCTGTCCGGGCTGCGGCTGGGCCGGGCCCATCTGAGCCAGCGCCATAGTTGAGGCAAGCAGCACGATTCCGGAAAAAATGTGCTTCATAGAACCTCCTTGCCCTTCCAGTTTTGATGCGGGGATTTCGGCCTGAGGAGAACATTCACCCTACAGTGACGCGTGTAGGGGGATTTAAGGAGCCTCGTCGAACACAAATTATCGGAGCGCTAGGACTTCCTACCGGCGGAACAGGTAGCTGATCTTGAGAAACAACGGGCGACCGTCGTTGGTGAGTTGATCGCGCGTCCACAGCAGGCCGGGACCGTTGGGGTCACATTGAGTGGAACCCGGTATCCGGACGCACAGATCTGGATCGATATTTTCCAAATTCGAGTTGTAGCCGACGTAGATTGCTGGTACCGGGTGAAGCAGATAGGTGAACAGCACATCGAAGTTCACGTTCTTGGTTGTTTGTAGCGATGAGTACGACGAATTGGCCACCAAACCGTTGTACTGTGCGAGGAAGCGAAGTGAGAATTCGCGGGTGAACTGATAGTTCCACTTCGAACGGAAGATGTTGCTGTTCACGACGGCATGGTGCGCGAGGCCGTTCGTCACGCGCTCGAGGATGTAAGCGTTGTCGATCTGCAGGCGCTCGGTGGGTTTGATGCCAATCAATTGCCGGATTTGTTCGGAACTGTTAGCACCCGCAAGCAACCACCAATTCAATGCCTTCGCGGTCGACAACCCAGGTTTTCGTGCACACATCCTAAGCTAGCGGCTTGCCTGCCTAGCGATTTCTTATGTCGCTGGTTGCCAGGTTGTTCGTCGTCGCTTTTCTGTCAACGGCTGCGCTTTGTCAGTTGCCCTCGTCGCGCTGCAACGACTTGAACATTTCGATGGCGCAGTGCCCGTATTTGGTTTCTTCCGCGCGCTCGGGCGCGAACTCCGATGCAACAAGCTTTATAACCAGCAAAAAGTTTTTCCAGGCGCCTCAACCCAAGCACAAAGGGTTTCGCTGGGGCCGGGCGTTGTTCGAGTCCTTCATGTTTCTCTCCATTGAACAGGCATACACCGTCCACATGGACTATCACTGGGTTACAGTCGAAAATGGGGTTCCATTCAATCACTACTGGCAGGACTACACACACTCGCTTTCCACCTGGGCCCACTCTGGGTGGAATGACGGCGATCCCGCTCTCTACAACTACGTCGGGCATCCCATTCAAGGCGCGCTGACGAGCTTTATTCAAATTCAAAATGATCCGCAGGGAGAGACGCTGGAATTCTCCAACACGCGTGAATATTGGTGGAGCCGCTTCAAAGCAACAATGTGGAATGCCGCATACAGCACGCAATGGAGCATTGGACCGCTCAGCGAAATGACCGTCGAAAAATATGGCACCGAGGTGCGCTCGCCATGGAACGAGGATGGTTCGTGGCCGTGCACAAATCCGGGCCGTTGTTTGACCGGAGTGGGACAAGTGAATCTTGTAATCACCCCAGTTGGAGGGTTCGGCTGGATGCTGGGCGAGGACCTGCTCGATCGGTACGTCGCGCGGCGCGTGGAGGGCTCGACTCGCAACAGCTTTCTCATTGGCTTCACCCGCTGCGCACTCAACCCGATTCGCGGCGGAGCCAATATTCTGCACGGGAAGCCGCCGTGGCATCGCGCGTCGCGTGATGCCCACCAGATTTATATGTCGAACCAGGCGCGCAAACGCGGTTTCTCAGTACAGTACTCTCGATGAAAGCAGTCGCGTGCTCATGTGCGTTGTTGATCTTGTGCGCGCACTCGGCGAGAGCACAGGAGCCTTCGCAGAAGTGGGATTTGTCGGTTTGGCTCACGGGCTCGACGGGCGAGGAGCTGACAAATTCGTTCCGCGAGGCGCAACCGTGGAGCGCTGGGTTTTACCTGGGCAGAGTTCTCACGCCCGAAATCGGCCGCGGATGGCGCCGTGGCACATTCGAGTATGGTTTCGATGTCGTTCCGCTGTTTGTGCAGTCGCGCCCGCAGCTGATCTATGGTGGAGGATTTGAACCAATTATCTTGCGCTGGAATTCCACGACGCGAATCAAGGGCGCGCGCCCATACGTTGAACTCGCCGGCGGCGCCGTCCGAACCACAACCAACTTACCTTCAGGAGATACTTCGGTCTTCAACTTCACCGCGCGGGGCGGCGGCGGAGTGCGAGTCGCTATCAATGATCGAAATTCGCTTGATCTCGGCGTCTACTGGTCACACATTTCGAACGCAAATCTCGGAGTGCGGAATCCGGAGTTTAACGGGATTGCGATCAGAGTTGGATATCACTGGACTAAGTGACTGTAGTTGCGCTCTCGCGCACTTTCATGAGTCTCACTGGTTGCGTTAGAAGCCGAAGTAACCACAGAGGTCCACAGAGGAAAACGTCACGCCCGTAGATCTGACCAGGCTGAAGGGTGCCGCACGTACGTAGAATCCAAATCGCGGACCGAGCTACAACCCAGCAGCCGCAGCGTTCGTTCCACATCCTCGCGCAGAATTTCGAGCGCGCGGGCCACGCCGGCCTGACCTGCAGCCGCCAACCCGTACGCATACGCGCGTCCGCACAACACGGCTCGCGCGCCGAGGCAAAGGGCTTTGACAATGTCAGCTCCGCGGCGAATGCCGCCGTCCAGAAGAATTTCGGTCTGGCCACCCACTGCGCTGACAATCTCTGGCAATGCAGAAATCGATGCAGAGACGCAATCAAGTTGCCGGCCGCCGTGATTGGAAACTGAAATAGCGGCTGCACCCTCATCAACGGCACGACGCGCGTCAGCTGCTGTCAGAATGCCTTTGATCACGATCGGCCCGCGCCAACTCTGGCGAATCCAGCGAATGTCTTCCCAGGTGACAACCGATTTGCGCAGAAATGTACCAACGTCCATCATCGGCATGCCTTGACCGTTCTCTCCGGGAACAATAACGTTCTGCAGGCGCGGCACTCCGCCGTCGAGCAAAAATGAAATCAGCCACCCGGGGTGCGCAAAAACGTCGGGTAGGAACGGCAGCTTTGCGAACATGCCGCCGGTCAGAAGCTCTGTGGTGCCGTTGTGGACATCGCGTTCGCGCATGCCAGCGACCGGCGTGTCGATGGTGATGACAAGCGCGGAAAACCCGGCGTTCACAGCGCGCGCGATCGCGCCCTCGGCCGCTTCCCTTCCGCCAACCAGGTAGAGCTGATACCAAGCTGGTCCCTTGGTTGCCGCCTTTACGTTTTCGAGGCGATGGCCGGAGATCGTGGACAAGATGTAGCCGGTACCGGCCTCGCCAGCGGCACGGGCTGCCGCGACCTCGCCTTCAGGGTGCATCAGGCGGCTGTAACCCACAGGCGCGAGGATCGCAGGAAAGGAAATCTCATTGCCGAGAACTGAAGTGCGCAGATTGCAGTCGCCGACAGCGACCGCATGACGCGGCCGAAATACGATTTCTTCGAAAGCCTGGCAGTTGCGGCGAAGGGTCACTTCGCCTTCCGCGCCGCCGTCAAGATAATCAAAGACGGCTCTGGGAATGCGACCCTTTGCGGCAGTACGCAAGTCAGAGATGTTCACGAAACGGGAAGGAGAAAGTTTCTTCATGCGAAGGAACAGTGAAAATTACCAGCATCATGCGGCAAACGCAATGGGGTTAAGATGCTTCCATGATCGCGCGACATTGGCGAGGATGGACGAGGTTGCGGGATGCGGATGCTTACGAAGCTCTGCTTAAGAGCAGAGTTTTGCCAGGTTTGAGCAAAATTGCGGGATATCGTGGGGGCTACATACTACGAAGCGATGGCGCGGCCGAATCGGAGTTTGTCGTGATCAACCTCTTCGATTCGCTCGACGCGGTTCGTGAATTCGCCGGGCCGAATTACGATGTGGCCGTATTCGAGCCTGAAGCCAAGGCTCTGCTTTCGCGCTTCGAGCCGGTGGCGAGTCATTATGTGGTACGTGCGGCGCCGCTGTAGAGACGTTGCTGCAACGTCTGTTGCCAATGGCCCGACCCTGCTGTGCTCACCAGTTGTGCATGGTGCCGTCGAGCTTGCGGTTGATCGGCAGGTACGCGCGCTGATATGGATATTTCGCTGCCAAGGCCTCGTCGATATCTACACCAAGCCCAGGTGCGTCGCCCGGATGCATCAACCCATCTTTGAAAGAATACGCATGGGGAAAGACCTTGTCGGTCTCCGGTGTGTGCTGCATGTATTCCTGGATTCCGAAGTTGTGAACGCTGAGATCAAAGTGCAGAGCCGCGCCCATGCACACCGGACTAAGGTCAGTCGCGCCGTGCGATCCCGTCCGGACCTGGTTGTGCTCTGCAAGGTTTGCGATTTTTCTGAGATGAGTAATTCCGCCGGCGTGGACCACCGTCGTGCGGATGTAATCAATCAGCTGCTCCTGGATTAGCTGCTGACAATCAAAAATGGTGTTAAAAACTTCGCCTACAGCAATTGGAGTCGTCGTGTGCCTGCGAATCAGGCGGAAGCCTTCCTGAAACTCTGCCGGCGTGGGATCTTCGAGCCAAAACAGGCGATAAGGCTCGAGGTCTTTGCCGACGCGGGCAGCTTCGTTCGGCGTGAGGCGATGGTGCGCGTCGTGAAGAATGTGGACTTCGTCGCCAAATTCTTTGCGCAGGCGCTCGAAAAGTTTCGGGACAAAGCGCATGTAGTGTTCAGTGGACCATTGATTTTCGGGCGGAGCATCTTTCTCTGCCGGTTCGTAGAACATTTGACCGCGACCAACGCCGTAGGTGCTGTGGAGGCCGGGGATCCCCGACTGCGCGCGCACGGCTTTGTAGCCGAGACTCAGGTAGTGGCCAAACGCGCCAACGGTTTTCTCGAGATCTGCGCCGCTGGCGTGGCCATACACCAGAACCGCTTCCCGCGATGCGCCGCCCAACAACTGATACAGAGGGACGTTGAGGCTCTTGGCTTTGATGTCCCAGAGGGCGGTGTCAACCGCGGCAATGGCGGTCATAGTGACCGGGCCGCGGCGCCAATACGCGCCTTTGTAGAGATACTGCCAGGTGTCTTCGATTTTGCGGGCGTCGCGGTTGATGAGGAGTGGGGCGACGTGGTCGGTGAGATAACTGGCGACGGAAAGCTCGCGGCCGTTGAGAGTGGCATCGCCCAGGCCGTAGATGCCATCTTCGGTCGTGAGCTTGAGCGTGACGAAATTCCGG
Source organism: Acidobacteriota bacterium (assembly GCA_046735175.1). Lineage (GTDB taxonomy): Bacteria > Acidobacteriota > Terriglobia > Terriglobales > Acidobacteriaceae > Gp1-AA145. The sequence goes on along the minus strand of JBKPSP010000256.1, from coordinate 16,819 downwards.
CCAGGGGAGCAGGTTATGACTTTGGCGTGGGTGATCTTCATGGATTATTCAGAACATTGAACCGCCGAGAACGCAGAGTTCGCAAAGAAAATCGTAAACCGCAAAGAGCGCCAAGTTCGCGAAGACAATCGATGACAGTCAGGTTTCTTGCGTTCTTTGCGCCAACTTTGCGTCCTTTGCGGTTAAAGGCTCTTTCAATGCGAGTCCCGCGCGACTTTTGCACCACTGTTTCCAACCAGAAAATCCAGGTCTGCGCCCTTGTCGGCTTGTAGCACATGCTTGACGTACAATCGCAGGTAGCCACGCTCAGGTAATGGCGCCGGCGTCCATTTTGCGCGACGGGCAGCCAGCGTTGCGTCGTCTACCTCCAATCGCAACTCTCGCTTCTTCACGTCTAACGTGATGAAATCGCCTGACTGAACTAATGCCAGTGGTCCACCAGCGGCGGCTTCAGGGCAGACGTGCAGAACCACGGTTCCGTATGCGGTGCCGCTCATGCGGGCATCAGAGATGCGGACCATGTCGGTCACACCTTTTCGCAACAGCTTTGGCGGCAGGGGCATGTTGCCGGTTTCCGCCATACCGGGATATCCCTTGGGCCCGCAGTTCTTCAGCACCATGACGCAGCTTTCATCGATGTCGAGTGATTCGTCGTTGATGCGAGCGTGAAATTCATCGATGTTTTCGAAGACAACAGCACGCCCCCGGTGCTGCAGCAAATGTGGACTCGCCGCCGACAGCTTGATCACTGCGCCATCGGGAGCAAGATTGCCGCGCAGCACAGTAATGCCGGCGTTCGGCTTGAACGGGTTGGCAAATTCAGAGATTACTTCTCGGTTCCAGCAGGGCGCTTCAGTGACGTTCTCCCAGATTGTTTTCCCATTCGCGGTGAGGGCGCCGCGATTCAACGACCCGGCATTGCCCAGTTCGCGAAGGACAGCCGGCAATCCACCCGCGTAGTAATAGTCTTCCATCAGATATTTTCCTGACGGCTGCAGGTTCACGAGACACGGCAACTCCGAACCGAGCTTCTCGAAATCATCGAGACAAAGCGGCACGCCGATTCGGCCGGCGATCGCGATCAAATGGATCACGGCGTTGGTCGATCCACCGATGGCGGCGTTTGCACGAATGGCGTTTTCGAAGGCCTCGCGCGTGAGAATCTTCGCTATATCGAGATCATCTTTCACCATCTGCACGATGCGGCGTCCCGACATCTGCGCCAGCGTATTGCGGCGCGCGTCCACGGCGGGAATGGCTGCATTACCCGGCAGGCTCATGCCGAGAGCCTCGACCATGTTCGCCATGGTGGAGGCGGTGCCCATGGTCATGCAGTGGCCCTTCGAGCGATGCATGCAGCTTTCGGCGGCGAAGAAATCTTCTTCCGTCATCTGCCCAGCTCGCAGCGCTTCCGACATCTGCCAAAGCCCTGTGCCTGAGCCGACATCGTGTCCGCGGTACTTACCGGACAACATCGGCCCGCCGGAGATTCCGATGGTCGGAAGCCCGCAGGACGCCGCGCCCATCAACAACGATGGCGTGGTCTTGTCGCAACCCATGAGCAGAACGACTCCATCAATTGGATTTCCTCTGATGGATTCCTCGACATCCATGCTGGCGAGATTTCGAAATAGCATCGCCGTGGGACGAAGCTGGGTTTCGCCCAGCGACATGACAGGAAACTCAAGCGGGAAACCGCCGGCCTCCCAGACGCCTCGCTTTACCCACTCCGCGATCTCGCGGAAGTGCGCGTTGCACGGAGTCAGCTCGGACCAGGTATTACAGATTCCGATCACCGGGCGGCCGTCAAACAGGTCGTGCGGCCAGCCCTGGTTCTTCATCCAGCTTCTGTACATGAAACCTTCGCGGTCGCGGCGGCCAAACCATTCCTGGGAGCGGAGTTTCTTCATGGGATTAGAATGTGAAAGATTTTAACCGCAAAGCTCGCAAAGGATGCGCAAAGTTCGCGAAGAAAATCATAGATGACTAGCGGCTCGACAATCCATGCACGGACTACGGCACTGTTCGTGATTGTTGGCGGCCTGGTGGCTGGAACCTTTGACATTACTTATGCGTGCGTTTTCTGGAGAGTGAAGGCCGGCGTGTCCCCAGAACGCATTTTTCAATCCGTTGCGGCAGGACTGCTTGGGCGCGCGAGTTTTTCCGGAGGAGCACGAACGGCGTCGCTTGGCCTGTTCCTGCATTACTTCATCGCGACGACAATGTCGATGGTCTACTACCTGGTGTCGCGCTGGTGGCCGGCTTTGCATCGCAGGCCCTGGTTTTTTGGACCGCTGTACGGAGCGTTGCTTTATCTCATCATGAATTACGTTGTACTGCCGCTCTCTGGAGCGCTACCTTCATCAAAAAACCTCCTCTGGATTATCCTGAGCGTTGCGGTACATATGCTGCTGATCGGCACTCCAATCGCGCTGTTTACACGCAAAGCCCATCAAAGCTAGCATTCAATTCCATTCCTAATGACATTCCAACAGCACATCTCAATTGCAGCTAAGGGACATGGAGACATGCACGACCTGACCGACGAAGTTGCTGCAATCGTGATTTCATCGGGCATTAAGACCGGCGTCGTGCACGTATTCAACATCGGCAGCACGGCGGCAGTCGGAACGATCGAGTTCGAGCCGGGTCTTGAACATGATTTGCCAACACTCCTGGACCGCGTAATTCCACCGGGCCGCGATTACGGCCACGAGCGGGCCTGGCGCGATGGAAATGGGCACTCGCACTTACAGGCGACCATGCTCGGGCCGTCCCTGAGTGTGCCCTTCGCACACGGCAAACTTCTGCTCGGGACGTGGCAGCAGATTTTTCACCTGGAATGCGACGTTCGTCCGCGAACGCGCACGGTTGTGGTTACCGTGATTGGCGACTGAGGTCAGTACCGCTTCATTGCGGCGTTCGGCCCGTCACGATAACATAATGATGCGATTGGCCTCTGCGGAAGTGGTGGAATTGGCAGACACACCATCTTGAGGGGGTGGCGCCGAAAGGCATGGGGGTTCAAGTCCCCCCTTCCGCACCATAGAATCCAAACTAAGGAAATCCTGGTTCATGATTATTGCGCTCATCACTGTCATTCACGTCTTTGTTTGTCTCTTTCTGATCATCGTCGTTCTGCTGCAGAGTGGCCAGGGCGGCGACATTGCTGCCGCGTTCGGTGGCGGCATGGGCAGCCAGACGGCCTTCGGCCCGCGCGGTGCGGCCACGGTGCTCACTAAAGCCACTACCTGGTGCGCCATCATCTTCATGGTCACCTCCATTACCCTTTCGGTCATGGCGACCCGCAAAAAAGGCCCGACCTCGGTGCTGCAGGGGACTGGAACGCAGAACTCGGCACCGGCTAAGCCGGCGAAGTAGGCGTCCCGGCACAGGCGAGCCGCCTGTGCCACACAACCTCAGTTTTCATGATTCACGAAATCCTTCCTGTCGGACCGCTGCAGTGCAATTGCTCGATCATCGGCGATGAGACCACGCGCGAAGCCATGGTTATCGATCCGGGCGATGAGATTGCCGACGTGCTGGCAATCGTTCAAAAGCACAATCTCCAGGTCAAGCAGATTGTGATCACGCACGCTCACATCGACCATGTGGGCGGAGCCATGAAGCTGCGGGCCGTGACCGGCGCACCAATCGTACTGAATCACAACGATTACACGCTGCTGAAGATGCTGGACCTGCAGGCGGCGTGGGTCGGGATGGCTTCTCCCGGCAAGGTTGAGATTGATCACAGCATCGCGGAAGCAGACAAGATCACAGCCGGATCGCTGTCCGCCGACGTGCTGCACACGCCGGGACATACCGAAGGAAGCATCTGCCTCTACTTCCCTGCTGAGAGGAAACTCATTGCCGGCGATACCCTATTTGCGGGCAGCATCGGGCGCACAGATTTGCCAGGTGGATCGTTCGAGAAGATCATCGACTCACTCCACGGCAAGCTGATGGCCTTGCCGGACGAAACCATAGTTGTTCCGGGGCACGGGCCGATTACCACGATTGCCGAGGAACGCGCGAGTAACCCGTTTCTCCGGAAGTGAAGCCGATCTAAGCGATTCTCAGGCCACAGTCTTGTGCTCGAACGGCAACTTCAGGAAGCGCACCTTGTCAATTTCGATGACGAGAGCAACCCGGTCCTCGCGTCCGCGCATGGGAAATGGTTTGCCGGTGTATTTGACTGAAGTTGCGTCGAGGACCTTCAGGTCATCGTCATTACGGTGCTCGATCACGCGGCCCCGAAGCTGGATTTCAGTGTAAGGATCGTCAAAATCGACCATTGAGATGGCGACACGAGGATCGCGCCTGGTATTCCTTGCCTTCAGAGAACTTCCCCCTGTCCCCACCAAAATATGATCTCCCTCACGCCCTACCCAAACGGGAGTGCTGAGAGGTGAGCCGTCGGGCAGGAGCGTGGCCAGATGAGCGAAGTTGCGGCGGTCGAGCAGTTGTTTCACATTCTCCGGTAACGCGGCCATTTTCTGTTCTCCTTGGGTGGAATTTTCTCAGATGTACGGCAGAATTCGTGAGATGCCTTCGCGGAAAGTTACAGGCGGAGTGATTAAGCTGAGTACTAAATATCCGTCCTGGGGGAAGTCATAGAAGTGTCCGGGATGGGCCAGCACAGAACGTTTCGTCAGCAATTCGATCGCGAGTTCTTCATCGGATCGAGTCACGGGGACGCGTAGCACCGCATACCACCCTCCTTCGACTGCAAGCCGTGTGCAGGATCTTTGTCCAGCCAATTGCCTGTCAAGTTCCGCCAGATTGGCTTGGATTCGACTCATGAGCTGCGGCTGAATATTTTTTCGCTGCTCCAGCAAAGCCTCGGCTGCCAGCTGCACAGGCGCATTCTGCGATAAGTACGTGTCGGCGATCACTTCCAGCCGTTGCAGGGCCGCGGCCGACATGCTCTCTGGCCCGCTGACCACGATCCATGCCAGTTTCATTTGAGGAAGCGCCGAGATCTTTGAGAGGCCGCTCAGGGTGAAGGTAAGCGCGTCATGGTTTGCCACGAAGCTTTGCTGGCGGCCATCGAGTGAATAGTCCAAAAATACTTCGTCCACGATCAGGGCAAGTCCGCGTTCGCGACAAAGTTGATTCAGGCGCACCCCCTCTTGAGCGCTTACGTATGAGCCTGTCGGGTTGTTGGGGTGCACCAGCACAATGGCGCGGGTTTTATCGGTAACTGAAGTTTCCAGCGTGTGGAAATCAATCTGCCAGCCGTGGTCGTAGATCAGAGGATATGGGACGAGGTTTACGTCCTGCAGATCGGCCAGAAAATCAAAAAGCGGATAACTGGGTTTGGGGACGAGAAGCTCATCGTCGGGATTGCAGAGCAGGCGGAAGACGTAGGAATAGCCTTCGCTGGTGCTGGTCGTGATAATGATGGATTCAGGATCTGGCTGCGTTTTGGTTTCAACGGAAGCTCGGAAAGGAGTGTCTGAGCCACACACGTAGTAGCGCGCGACGGCTTCGCGAGCACAGCGCAGGCCCTTGGGCTGCGGATCGTAGTCCAGCGAGTTGGGATTTCGAAGACCGTTTAGTATGGCGGTTTCGTCGTATGAGATTCCTGCACGTGTGGGATTGGAAATTGTAAGGTCGAGGATCTCCCTGCCTTCGCGCAGTGCTTGCTGGTGCGCTACGGTGAAGCGGTTCGGAGTAAGCTTCCAGTTCGTGCGGTTCGAGAACACGGCGAAAAGATTTTAACCGCAGAGGTCTGCGAGAGCCCGCGAAGGTCACAGAGAAAGACTCTCAAAAATGATCGATTCTATTCGGAGACCGCCTGCCTCACGAACTTCGCAAATTGCATTACGTCAGCTTCGGTCGTGTCCCAGGAGCACATCCAGCGAACCAGCGATTGCTCTTCGTTCCAGACGTAAAAGAAGTACCGTTTCAGGATCGCGGGGATCGCGTGCCGCGGAATTCGTGCGAAGACGCCGTTGGCTTCGACTGGATACACGATTTTGACCTGCAGAATCTTGCTCAGTTCTCGCTCGAGCAATTTTGCCATGCGGTTGGAATGCTCGGCATTTCGCAGCCAGAGATCGCCTTTCAGCAGCGCTTCAAATTGAGCCGAGCTAAATCGCATTTTTGAAGAGAGTTGCATGGCCTGCTTGCGGTAGAACTTGAAGTCCGTCCGCGAACCTCCCGGGTCTCGCAAATTCGGCGAGACCTGGGGCACGCCAGTTTTCTTTGTCGGAAAGAAGACCACCGCTTCGGCCCCCATGGCTCCGTTTTTCGTAGCGCCGAAGGAGAGGACGTCAACCCCGAGCTCGCGGGTGGCCTGGCGCAGGCTGAGGCCGAGCGAAGCCGCCGCGTTGGCGATCCGGGCTCCGTCCATGTGAAGGTACATGCCGCGTTCGTGGGCAAACTCGGCCAAGTCTCGAACCTCGCCGGGCTTGTAGACGGTGCCGACTTCGGTAGCTTGCGTGATCGAGATGACCCGCGGCTGCACATGGTGCTCGTCGCCAATTCCGTGATAGGCCGACCGGACCGCCTCGACCGTCAGCTTGCCATCTTTGGGCGGGAGCGGAATGAGCTTGCAGCCGGTGAACTTCTCCGGCGCGCCGCACTCGTCAACATAGATATGAGCGGATTCGGCACAAATCACAGCGTGGTAGGAGCTTGTAAGTGCCTTCAGGCTAAGGCAATTGGCGGCTGTGCCGTTGAATACAAAGAAGACTTCAATGTCCTGGCCGAAAAGACGTTTGAAGTGCTTAACGGCGGATTCGGTGTAGGTGTCATCGCCATATCCAACAACGTGGCCCCGATTCACTGCGGAGATGGCCCGAATGACCGCAGGGTGGACACCGGCGTTGTTGTCGCTGGCAAAACTTCGGATGGGCTTCATGGGAAACGAACAATGTAGCAGATCAGGCTTCAGGGTTCAGGCGTCAGCTGTGAGGTTGAGCACGACCATGGAGCTTAGGGCCTAGAGCCCGAAGCCTGACCCTGAAGCCTGACGCCTGACGCCCGACAGCTAAGTCGAAGATTTGAATCCCGAATATAGGGCACTTAATCTAAAAGGCCAAGTCGGTGCTGCCTGGGATTTCCGCCGTTTTTGCTGGACGTACCAGCTCACCTCGTCGAATCAGATTAGTCAATAAACATATAAGAGGTCACTCGATGGCGAAACGTATGATCCTGATGCTGGCCGGAGTTCTGGTCATCGTCGGCGGACTTGCATTCATAAAATACCGGCAGGTTAAGACGGCCATTGCCGCGTTTGCCAGCGCGCCCATGCCCAAGACTGCGGTAACAACCTTGATCGCCAAGCGCGAAACCTGGCCATCCACTCTGCAGGTGATCGGCACGGCGGCAGCGATTCAGGGCGTTACTGTGAGCGCCGACCTCCCGGGCACTGTGGACAAGATCCATTTCGAGTCAGGACAGTTTGTGAAGGCTGGCGACGTGCTGGTTGAGTTGGACACTCGCCAGGAGCGGGCGCAACTCGCGGCCGCGCAGGCGGACTGGGAACTGGCCAAAATTAACTACGGCCGCCAGCAGAAACTTGTGCAACAGGGCGTCGTGGCACGAACCGAGTTCGACAACGCCGATGCGCAATCAAAGTCTACCGAGGCCCACGTAGGCGAGATCAAGGCGACGATTGAGCGCAAGACCGTCAAAGCCCCATTCTCCGGCATTCTGGGTATTCGCCAGATCAATCTGGGGCAATATCTGGCGGCCGGGCAGGCCATCGTTTCGCTGCAATCCATCAATCCCATTTACGTGAATTTCGGAGTTCCGCAGCAGGAAGCTCCAAAGGTGCGGGTAGGCAGAGAGCTAAAGATGACCAGTGACGACCTTCCCGGCGTTCAGTTCGGCGGCCGGGTTACGGCCTTGGATTCCGTGGTGAACGAATCCACCCGCAACATCCAAGTCCAAGCGACGCTTGCCAATCCCCAGGGAAGACTGCGCCCGGGAATGTTTATCCAAGTCCAGGTGGGGCTGGGTTCGAGTCAGGACGTAATAACTCTGCCGGCTTCAGCGATCAACTACGCCCCGTACGGCGATTCGGTTTACGTGGTCACAGACATTCAGGACACCAAGACCGGCAAGTCATTCAAAGGCGTGCGCCAGCAGTTCGTGAAGGTAGTGGGATCGCGCGGCGATCAGGTTGGCGTGATCTCTGGAATCAATCCCGGCGAAGAAATTGTGACCTCCGGAGTGTTCAAACTTCGTAATGGCGCTCCGATCGAAATCAACAATAGCGTTCAACCCCCGAATAACCCGAAGCCGAAGCCCGAGGACAGCTAAACATGAAGTTGACCGATCTTTTTGTTCGCAGGCCAGTCTTGGCCATAGTGGTAAACCTAGTGATCCTGATCGCCGGGTTGCAGGCAATCCGGTCGCTGAGCGTGCGGCAGTATCCGCGCAGCGACATCGCGGTGGTGTCGGTTTCTACCGTCTATGTCGGAGCCAACGCCGACCTGGTTCGCGGGTTCATCACCACTCCGCTCGAACGTGTGATTGCTGCTGCCGACGGCATTGACTACATGGAGTCGACCAGCAATCAGGGCCTGAGCACGATCAACGTGCACCTGAAGTTGAACTACGACACCAATGCCGCGCTGACCCAGATTCAGGCCAAAGTCGCCCAGGTTCGAAACGATCTTCCGCCTGAAGCGGAAGCTCCGATCATCGATTTGCAGACAGCAGATACGCAGTTTGCGGCGATGTACATCGGCTTTTCTTCGAACGAGCTTGATCGAAATCAGATCAGCGATTATCTGACGCGAGTTGTCCAGCCGAAGCTGAGTGCGATCAGCGGCGTGCAGCGGGCGGATATCCTTGGCAACCGCACCTTTGCCATGCGGCTCTGGCTAAAGCCGGACCAGATGGCGGCCCGCAACGTTTCGCCTTCAGATGTGCGTGATGCGCTGGCCAAGAACAACTATCTATCCGCTCTCGGAAGCACCAAGGGCACCGCGGTTTCGGTCAATCTGGTTGCGAACACCGATCTGCGAAATGCAGATGAGTTCAGGCAGATGATCGTCAAGCAGCAGAACGGGGTGGTCGTCCGCATGGGAGAAATCGCGGACGTGGAACTGGGCGCTGAGAACTATGACTCAGACGTCAAGTTCAATGGCGAGACCGCGACGTTCATGGGCATTTGGGTGCTGCCCACGGCAAACTCGCTGGAAGTAATTAAGAACGTACGTGCCGCGCTACCCGGAATTCAAGAACAACTGCCGAGCGGCATCAAACTCGGAATTCCGTACGATTCGACCGCCTACATTCAAGACGCGATCAACGAAGTGCTGCACACGTTGGGCGAAACGCTGCTCATCGTTATCGTCGTGATCTTCCTGTTCCTCGGATCGTTCCGGTCGGTTCTGATACCGGTCGTCGCCATTCCGATTTCGCTGATTGGCGCTGTGTTTCTGATGCTGGTTGCGGGATTCACCATCAACCTGCTCACACTGCTGGCAATCGTGCTTTCCGTAGGTCTCGTGGTTGACGACGCGATCGTCATGGTTGAAAACGTCGAACGCCACCTGCAGATGGGCGTGACCCCGATGCGTGCCGCGCTGGATGCTGCGCGTGAGCTCGTCGGACCGATTATCGCCATGACCATCACACTGGCAGCGGTCTATACGCCTGTGGCCATTCAGGGCGGACTGACCGGCGCGCTCTTCCGTGAATTTGCGTTCACGCTCTCGGGCGCCGTCATCGTTTCCGGCATTGTGGCTTTGACACTCTCGCCGATGATGGGCTCGAAGTTGCTTCGCGAAGGCGACGCCGAAAAAGGCTTTGCCGGAATGATCAACCGTAATTTCGAGCGCTTTAAGAACCTCTACATGCGCTTGCTGGGCGGGACCCTGCAATATCGGCCGGTGGTGCTCACTTTGTGGGTGCTGGTGCTGCTGTTGATCGTCCCGTTCTATATGTTTTCGCAGAAGGAGCTGGCGCCTGCGGAAGATCAAGGCGTGGTCTTCGGTGTGATCCAGTCCCCGGCGAACGCTACGATTGACCAAACCAACCTGTTTGCCAAGCAGGTGGAAGACGTCTATCGGTCCTTTCCTGAGAATGGGGGGACGTTCCAGATTACGCAGCCCGGCGGTGGTTTTGGTGGCATGGTGACCGTGCCGTGGAGCCAGCGCAAACGTACATCGCAAGAATTGCTGGCGGCTTCGCAGGGTCCACTCTCGAAGATTGCTGGTGTGCGCGTGATTCCCTTGACGCCGCCGGCATTGCCGGGCGGTGGAAACTTCCCTGTCGACTTTGTAATTGCATCAGCGGCAGAGCCTGAGCAAGTCGCGGAACTGGCCGGACAGATCGTGCAAAAAGCCATGGCCAGCGGCATGTTCTTCTTCGCCGATGTGGACGTGAAATTCGACCAACCGCAGACCGAAGTCGTATTCGACCGCGACAAGCTCCGCTCGCAGGGAGTGGATTTGAGCCAGGCGGGACAGGACCTCTCGACTCTGCTGGGCGGAAACTATGTGAATCGGTTCAGTATTCAGGGCCGGAGCTACAAGGTCATTCCGCAGGTGAAGCGTGTCGAGCGTCTAACTCCTGACCAGCTTGAACACATTTACGTAAAAGGATCGAATGACAAGCTGGTGCCCCTTTCGACGTTCGCCAGCCTGAACACCACCACGCAGCCACGCTCGCTGAACAAATTCCAGCAGCTGAATGCGGTGCGCATTCAGGGCGTAATTCCTCCGAACATCCCGCTGGATACGGCTTTGAAGTTCCTGGAAGACCAGGCCAAGAATCTGCCGCAGGGCTACACGGTGGATTACGCGGGTGAGTCGCGCCAGCTCCGCGTGGAAGGCAGCAAGTTCCTTCCCACGTTTGCGTTGTCAGCGATCCTGATTTACCTGGTTTTGGCCGCGCAGTTTGAGAGCTTCCGCGATCCGTTCATCATTCTTGCGGGTTCGGTTCCTCTGGCCATTGCCGGAGCGCTGATGTTCTCGTTCCTCAATTTCACGAGCTTGAATATCTACAGCCAGGTGGGGTTGATTACCCTGGTCGGTCTGATTTCGAAGAACGGAATTCTGATCGTTCAATTTGCCAACCACCTTCAGGAAGAAGGCCGAAGCAAACTGAACGCAGTGATCGAGGCGGCAGGCACGCGACTTCGCCCAATCTTGATGACCACAGCCGCGACTGTATTCGGGCACTTCCCTCTAGTGTTCGCAACTGGACCTGGAGCGGGCGCGCGAAACAGCATCGGTATCATGCTGGTCAGCGGCATGATCATTGGAACCGCCTTTACGTTGTTCGTGGTGCCTTCCATCTACATGCTAGTGGCCAAGCGGCACGTGCGGCTGGAGGAAGTCGAGGCGGAACCGATGATGTCGGAGTCGGAGCAAGAGGTGGCGGTTTAAGTTCAGCTCTCCCCAATTGAGGCAAATCGGCGTTGCCGGTTTGCCTTTTCTTTTGACAGATGCTTCAAGGAGTCGCTTTCTCTGCGGTGAGGGTCTTTTCGGCGGCGCCTAGAATCTTTCCCTGATTAGCCTCCTGAACAAAGGCAATAACACGGTAAGGACCCTCCGGTTTTGCTTTGATCTCAACGTCTTTGGAGAAGGCAGTACCCTTCTCTGCTTTTCCGGCCTTCACCAGATTGCGCGCCACGGCGACGTGCTCCAGCCGATGGCCGCTGTTCTCTCCGCGCACAACCTGCGACGCGGCGTGATCGAGGGCAAGTGCGACAAAAACCTCTGCTCTTTCCGGCAAGCTGCCGGTTTCAACGTGCGCGCGAAGTTTGCCGTTCTCAAATGTTGCTGAGGAAATCTGAATAGAAACTTTTGGTTGCTTTCGCGCCTTTTCGATCACATCGATCGCTCGCTTCCGGTCATTTCCGGAGCATTCAGATGCGCCGTCCACGATCAGTTGCGGCGTGTATGAGGTTTTGAGCCCCAGTCGCTCCGCGTAAGCGGCCTGGCGAAGCGTGAGGTCGTGGTCCGAGTAGATATCGCGCCAGCCCTGATCGTCCCAGTAGTCGACGTGCTCACCTAGAACGATGACCTGCGTTCCCTCAAAGGGCTGTTTCGCATCCAGCACACGCAGGAACTCATCTGCCGGAGGACAACTGGAGCAGCCTTCGGAAGTGAACAACTCAACTACGACGGGTGCCGGCGACTGTGCCGAGCCACACACACATGCGGCAACCAGGGCGAACAACAGAGCGGACGCGCGAGCGGTCATAACAGACACAGATGCACGACAGGAAAGAACGTTACACTAGGGGCTCGTGGACATTCAAGCCTGAAGTACCTTAACCGCAGAGTCCGCAGAGGACGCGGAGAAAACCATGAATCGCAAGGTCGTCTTTATGGCATTCCTGATCAACTCGGTCATGTACGCGGCGGACAAGAAACCGGTGGACATTCAAGCCTGAAGTACCTTAACCGCAGAGTCCGCAGAGGACGCGGAGAAAACCATGAATCGCAAGGTCGTCTTTATCGCATTCCTGATCAACTCGGTCATGTACGCGGCGGACAAGAAACCGGCGGATCCCTCCTGGTCTTTTGCTGTCTCCGGCGATTCCCGCAATTGCGGCGACGTCGTTATGCCCGCGATCGCCGCCGACGCCATCAAGCACAATGCGGCCTTTTACTGGCATCTGGGCGACCTGCGCCTGATTTCCGGGCCAGACCAGGACTTCATTGAACAGCGCACCCAGCAAGGCAAGGGCACCAATCTGGCAGATTACGAAAAGCACGCATGGGACGACTTCATTCAGAATCAGATCAAGCCTTGGGGCAGTACGGCTTTCTTCTTAGGCATCGGCAATCACGAAACCACACCGCCGAAGTCGCGCGCGCTTTTCGTGGCAAAGTTTCGAAAGTATTTAAACAGGTCTGAACTTAAGACACAAAGGCGTAAGGACGAACGTGGCGCAGTTCTTCCGCGAACATATTTTCACTGGATCCGCGACGGCATCGATTTCATTTATCTCGATAACGCTACGCAAGACCAGTTCGACTCCGGACAGATGAAATGGATTGAGGGAGTGCTCGATCGTGATGCCAAAGACGAGACGATACGAACGGTCGTCGTGGGAATGCACGAAGCTTTGCCGGAAAGTATCTCTGCTAACCACAGCATGAATGAGTATCCTGCCGGGATTGAGTCGGGCCGGCGGGTGTACAACACGTTGCTGAAGCTGCGGGATGAGGCACACAAAAACATATATCTCCTAGCCAGCCACTCGCATTACTTCATGGAAGGAATCTTCAACACCGCTTACTGGAAAGCAAACGGCGGTGAGCTTCCGGGATGGATCGTGGGAACGGCAGGCGCGGAGCGATATCCGTTGCCGCCAGATGCGAAGGATGCCAAGCAAGCAAAGACCAATGTGTACGGTTATCTGCTCGCGACGGTGAACCCCGAGGGTAAAGCGCCAGGGACAATCAAGTTCGAGTTTCAGGAGTTGAAAGAGGGCGACATTCCTTCAACGGTGGTCCAGCGATTTACCAAGACGTTTGTGCACGAATGCTTTGAGGACAATCGCAGGACGGAAGTATTGAATCATTGAATCAATCGGCAGCCGTTCTCAAACGGTTTTGCCAGTGCGATCGGATGAACCAGACGATACCCACGATCAGAACTACCACGATCACCACATCGAACTTGTGCAGATATTTTCCGATCACCCGCCAGTTTTCGCCCAGCTTCATGCCCAGCCACGCAAGGCCGAAGCACCAGGGCCATGATCCAAGAAATGTGTAGACGTGAAAGCGCACCCGTGGCATCCGTGCGATACCTGCGGGAAGCGCAATGAAAGTTCTGATCACGGGCAACAGACGGCCTACGAACACAGCCAGATATCCCCAGCGAGCAAAGAAACGATCAGCTATGTCCAGTTCGCGGCGGCCCATCAGGATCCAGCGGCCGTAGCGCTCAACCAGCGGGCGTCCGCCATAGCAGCCAATCTCGTAGGCGACCAGCGAGCCGACGTTGCATCCAATCGCGCCCGCGGTCGCAACCCACACCAGGTTCATCGTGCCCTGGAAAACCAAATAACCCGCGAAGGGCATGATCAGCTCAGAGGGTAACGGAATGCATGCCGACTCGATGCCCATCAGGATCACGATGCCGCCGTATCCGGCGAAGGCAATCAGTGATTTGATAAAGAGAAAAACTACAGTAAGGATTTTCTCAGTCATGAAAGGCTATGAGGTTTGCGCAGCGAGCGATCGTTCGCGATAAAAGTGCATGAGATCAGTAAGAATTGGTTCGGCGCCGAGTTGGCGAAGCATCGTGGTAACTTGCCCACGATGGTACGTGCCATGGTTCACCACATGCTGCATGGATTGCCAAAGGGGATTGCGGTACACACCGAACTTCAGCGTCTTGTATTCCATCTCGCGGTCAAGATCAGCCTGCGTCAATCCGCTGACAAAAGTGAGCAGACGCGACTCTTGCTGCATCCAGGTTTCACGCAGGCTGGTGAGATTTGCGAATTGCTTTACGTCAGGCAAGCTGGAAGGCGAACGTCCCTGGAAGCGCTCAAACCAGATCGTTTCGGCTCCATAGATATGGGCCAGAGTATCGCGTACGGAGCTGAAGCTTGAACCGAGCGGTTTTACGAATTGCTCATTCTTAAGCTTCTCCGCAGCCGACATAGAGCGATGGTTTGCCCAGGAGTTGAACTCATAGAGCAGCTTGATGTCTTCTGGCGACATCCTAGAACGAGCCTTCCTGGGTGAAGGTGAACCCGGGCAAACCCACGCCGCCGTCGTTTTTCGCCACCTTTACGCGCACGGTGGGCGCGTCGGGCGCGGTAACCTCAGCCGGACGAAGTACCGCGAACTGCGTGAAAACTTCGTTATAGAGCTTCGTCACCAGATAGTCCTGGCCGTTTTCGTCTTTACGCCAAACCTGCCCAAGCTGGATCGATTTCACCGCCATGTAAGCGCCTCCAATTCAGAGTAATGGGAGCGGATTGCGGGCGTCAATTCGGTTACATGCACAAGGGGAGATGGACTTTCGGTGCGTATTTTGCTTTCAGGAAACCCGAAAGATTTTAACCGCAGAGTTCGCAGAGAATACCTGCAGAAACCGCCGAAAACATTTACTCAGCGAGCTCAACGCTTCTCTCGGCGATCTCTGCGGTTACAGGCTTCTTAGCTTCGCTGCCTTCGCCCGAGTGACCGTCACGAACTCCGCGTCTTTCAGCGACTCCAGGTTGATCTCCACATTTGCCAGCGCCCCTTCAATGGCGGCCCGGGCCAACGCAGCAGCGGTAGTCAGGTCCGACTTCATATTGGGATTCGTAATTGGACCAAGAGCCTGCGAGATGGTGAGCACTTCCCTTGCCCGCTCTGCTACACCCAGAGGCACGCTCGTCGCCTGCTTCAGGGCTGAGTCGATAAGTCCGTCTGCCGCGGATGACTCG
Source organism: Acidobacteriota bacterium (assembly GCA_046735175.1). Lineage (GTDB taxonomy): Bacteria > Acidobacteriota > Terriglobia > Terriglobales > Acidobacteriaceae > Gp1-AA145. Next base: position 1,449 of record JBKPSP010000256.1, on the reverse strand, counting down.
CGAGATTTCTTGTACGCAGTCATGACCAAGTTGTACGACTCTGCATCGGCATCAATGGAAGCCTTCAATTCTTCCCTAAGCTGAGAAAGCCTAAAAATCGCCTCACTGAGTTGGCGCTCGAATTGTACGTAAGCTTTTTTGCCGCGAGACATGGATGCGACCATGTTCGCGAGGCCTGCAGCCATTGCGCCGCTTGCGGCTGCAGCGCTGCCTCCACCGGGAGTTGCTGTCGGAGCCGCCAGTTCCTCGATGAACGGCTCCACTCCGGCGCGCAGACCGCCGACCGCCATTTTTCCACCCATCACTGAGACGAGCCGGTTTTCAAGGATCAGGGATGAATCAAAATGCTCAATCTGCAGAAACCACTCAGCAGCCTGCTCCAGCGCTTTTTTGGGGATGAGTCCGACGATTTCGCTGCTGGAAGGAGTAACACCGTAGCGCGCGGCTTCCGAGCGGACCGTCTCGAAGACGCGATGGATCGGAGTCTGCTCGAAATCGGTCAGGTTCATCGAGACCTGGGCCTGTCCGCGAACCAGAAATCCCGCACCTTTGACGAAACGCAACCCGCCGGAAGAAAAACGCACGGCCTTTGCAATCTTCTTTGCAATCTCAACGTCTGATGTGTTCAAAAAGACGTTGTAGGCGATGAGGAACTTGCGGGCACCGACGACGCATGCCCCAGCAGTGGGGTGAAGTCGCGGTTCACCGAAGTCCGGCTTGCGGGCGGGATTCGTAGCGATCTCGTCGCGAATGCCTTCAAACTGTCCGCGGCGAATGTTTTCGAGATTCTGCCGCTCCGGCGATGTGGCCGCTGCTTCGTAAAGATAGACAGGAATCTTGTGCCGCCGCCAGATCTGCTCGCCTACATGGCGGGCCGTGGTGACGCAGTCTTCGATGCTGACCCCTTCAATCGGAATGAACGGCACGACGTCGGCTGCTCCCATGCGGGGATGCGCGCCTTGATGCTGATTCAAATCAATCAGCTCGGCCGCCTTGCCGACGCCGCGAATTGCGGCTTCCTGCACCGATTCGCGTTCGCCCACGAGCGTGATGACGCAGCGGTTGTGGTCGGCGTCCATCTCGCGGTCGAGAAGATAGACGCCGTCGAGCTTCATCGCTTCGATGATTGCATCGACTTTGGATTTATCTCGCCCTTCGGAGAAGTTCGGCACGCATTCGACCAGAGTTTGCATAAGCGAGAAGAATAGCTGGGTGGCGTGGACGCTGCAAGAAGCCTCTAACCGAAGAGATGGCAGAGAACACCCGCGGAGTTCGTCGAGAAACCTTTATGATCCTGCGCCGGCCGCACGCGCTTTCGTCAATACTCTGCGCGCATTGGCAATCAGGTCACTGACCTCGAAGGGCTTGACCAGGAAAGGGACGTGGTTCTCTTCGAGAAAGGAACGGATGTCAGGCTCCACAAGACTGGAAAATGTGAAAAGCAGGTGG
>JBKPSP010000255.1:0-5764 GCA_046735175.1 Acidobacteriota bacterium | reverse complement strand
TCAATGAGTGATATGGAGATTTGTCAACAACTGACGGTCGATTTCCGAATTGGCATGAGTCAACAAGCGCATCATTGAATGTGCTGATTTGGCTCCCTACGGCTGACCTGAGTGGGTAAGGATCATTAGGGGAATAGCCGCCATCGCTGCTGCCGTAATCAACACAAGAAAAATGATTCCGATAATCGTGTCGAACCTGCTGTTCACATGCTTTCCCATGATGTTCTTGTCGGCGGCAACGCGAAGAATGGGATAGTAGGTTAATGGCATGATGACCATGCCGAACACGATGGAAATATTGACAAGCTGAAGCGGGCGCACTCCGGTCAGAGCTATGATCAGCGCTACCACAAACATCGCCAGCCAAGTCGCGGTGTACACACGCACTGACTTGAGCGGCTGGTTTTTGCCCCAGTTCAGGTTGAAGAACTGGCAGACGTTGTACGCGCCGGACAATGCCGTTTCTACTGCCGCTCCGGAGATACATGCCAAGGTCCCGATCAAGGCCAATACCAGTGCCTTTTTTGCAAATGGAAACGCTCCCGCCATCGTGGTCGTGCTCAACACTTGCGGAAAAATGCCACGCGGCAGGAAGACCAGAGCGCCTAAAACGAGCAGCCCGACGGTTAACAACGAACCGAGAACTGAGCCCAGCGACGCTACCATGAAGTTCTCGCCGAGATCATCCGTGGTCCAGTCTTCTTCAATTGCTCCTGACGAATAGAAATGGACCTCGTATTCCATCAGCATGGCGCTGAAAATTCCGACCGCAAAGTACCAGTAAAGCAGTGTATGTTTCGCGTCGGCTTGGGACGACGATGGCAACAAACCGTGTGCTAACTGGCGCCAATCGGGGTGAAGAACTACGGCGGAGACTGCAAATACGATCATCATTAAGCCAGATAACCCCAAAGTCCTCTCGATCCATTGAAAACGGGACAATAGTACGAGTGCGGCAAAAGCAAAAGTCGCTGCGACCAAAGCCAGCTTTTCCGGCCAGCCGGTAAGCAAATGAAGCACAATGGCAACCCCACCCAGTTCGGCAGCACAGGTAATCAGGTTGAGAAGGTTGGAGGCGATTAGCGTTGCTAGTCCCAAGGGCCAGCCAAGTCGCGTGCGTACCACCGCGAAGACCGGCTCCTTTGCAACCACTGCGACTCGGCCGCACATTTCCATGTAGACGATGATTGCGCCAGTTCCGAGCACGATCGCCCACAGCAATCCGTATTGGAATAACGCACCGGCTTGGGTCGTGAAAACAATTTGGCCGAGATCAACGAAACCTCCGAGAGCAGTCATGATACCCAGAGTGATCCCCAGTATTTTCTTCATAAGGAAGAAATCGCCTGTTCGAGTTCCCTGCGAATCGCAGCAATCTGGGCCTGTTCGCGAACGAGCTCCTCGGGCTGATCGAAATTGCGGCTGAGTTTGCTGAGTGCCGCTGCCAGAGCTTGCGTTTGTTTTCGAGAGTTGTCTAATCGTGCTTCCGCACCAGGAGGGGGAAGCGCGTCGCGCAGCTCCTTCGAGATGTCAGAGACCTCCGGCAACAAATAGTCGAGGTGGCCTTTCGCGTAATACTGGGTTGTGCGCCCTTCCATGACGTAATCAATAAACGTGCTGGTTTCAGCAGCAATGGAGTCTGCCGATCGCAGCTTGGACGCGAGTTCGTCCCGCGAAATCGGTTTCTGGTGCGAGCAGGACGTTAAGACTGATATTGCAAAGAATGCAACTGAGGAGTTCTTGTCCACAGACCAAAGATGCAGGCACAAACTCAGGTGTTTGCTCGCTACCGATCCGCAATCGGCATCAAACCCTTGTTACGTCTGGAAGCCATCACCAAGCATGGAGAACGCAGCCAACAGGGCCTTTCTTCCAAATTCAGCAATTGCGGAGTTGCTGGCTATTGCTGCAGAAAACGCCAAAATGCCTTTGCAAAAAGCGCTCCGGCGAGCGTCGCGAAAGGCCTTTATGTGGGCGGAAGAAGCCGCCATGTTGCGTCAAAATGGTCGCTCATTGACCGAACTGCCGGCGGTAGGACCGAGCATCAGTCGAATAATTGAGAATTGGATCAAAGATCCTCCAGTGACGCCAATCCCTCCCGACATTCGGGCAAACTTTCTAACCGCAACCGAAGTCAGCGCGATACTGTCCAACAAGCCCGATTGGGCAAACGCGCTCAAAGGTGATCTGCAAATGCATACGGTCTGGAGTGACGGCTCTGGTTCCATTGAGGATATGGCGAGAGCAGCTCTGCAGTGCGGATACCAGTTCATCGCAATCACCGATCACTCCAAAGATTTGAAAATCGCGGGCGGTATCAATGAGGAACAACTGCAACGACAAGGACAAGAAATACTAGCCGTGAACTCGAAACTGCGGGAGGAAGGCGCGCAGTTCAAAGTGCTGCGCTCGGTCGAATTGAATCTGAGTCCGGCCGGAGACAGTGATATGGAGCGCCCATCTCTACAACGTTTGGACTTGGTGCTCGGTTGCTTCCATTCCGCGCTGCGCAAAAAGGATGATCAGACGGAACGATATATTGCCGCCCTGCGCAATCCTGACATTCAAATTCTGGGCCATCCACGCGGGCGTATTTACAACTATCGAGTCGGTCTGACAGCGGATTGGGAGCGAGTGTTTGGCGTGGCCGCCGACCTAGACAAAGCAGTCGAAATCGATGGTTATCCCGATCGCCAGGACTTAAGTGTGAACTTGCTGCAGGTCGCCAAAAAATCTGGCTGCCGAATTTCATTGGGTACCGATTCCCACGATCCCCTGCAGCTTCATTTTATGAATTATTCGCTTGCGGCGGCTATTCAGGCCGGGATTCCGAAAGGCAGAGTTCTTAATTTCATGACTGCCAAAGACATCGAGGAATGGGTGGGGAACGTCCGAAACCCTCACTGAGCGATTTGGAGATTTGTACTAACTGAACTGAACCAGCACAGTCCTGTGCGCAACCGCGCAGGTGCTCTTGATCATCAATGTTGAGGGAGAATAACCATGACTGACGACAAAAGCAAGACCGGAAGGCAGGATCGCGACCGAATCGATGTTAATGAGGATTACGAATTACGCGGCTGGTCGAAGAAGTTCGGTGTGACCCCCGAGGAGCTCAAGAAAGCTGTGCAGTCCGTCGTACCTCGGCCGAGGCAGTACGGAAGCACCTCGGCAAGTAAAACTGCAATAGCACTAGCCCCCTAAACGACCTCTTTGCTGGCCCCGAATCCGTGGAGATGGAGGCTTTTTGCAGCAGTCATCAGCGCAACATCAGGCAGCATGGGAGCCCAGGTGAACGATCTAGTGTGGTACAGACGTTTTTACTTTATGGCCATTCATAACAACCCCATCCCTCTCTAAGCCCTCAAAATGTTCGTGTTCGAGGTGAGAACAGTCTGCAAGCGGCTTCGTAAGTGGGGAACTGCAGATTGGGCAGGGGAAAATCAGAGAAGAATGGATGCAATTGTGCGAACAGGCAGCGATTGAACAGGAGTCTGAAAGGCTAATGGCGCTGGTAGTGCGGATCAATCAAATGCTAGACGAGAAAGAACAGCCCGTGAAGAGTCGATGTATTGCTCAGACCCCAATTGCGAGTACTGCAAGAGCTCAAAGCAGACGCAAGACGCCGTGAAGCACCACACAGAAATACCTCGCGTTGAAAGCAAATCTAGGTGCCTGAGCTGCATCTTTATGCGAGCTACAGTTCCAGCATAGTGGCGGTGACCCTTGCGCTGAAAGTTGTGTGAGGGTCTTCGCTTTTTAGCTTTTGGAGAAAGCGGAATGAGAGGCGACGATTTGGAACGCTGGCAGAAGTTGTGCCAAGAGGCCGTCGGTGAGCTTGACCATCTTCGCTTAATGGAACTCATCCGAGAGATTGACCAGATGCTTGCAGAAAAAGAAGAAAGACTTAAGGTCAGCACAATCCGCCGAGACGCAGCGTGAAATGAAAAGCCGCCGGAATCGACACGGCAGTTTGTCGCCATTGGCAAACAGGCCCACTCACTTCACCAGATGTCTCGCCACATCCCCGGCTCTCAGACTCTGATGGCGGCGCCAATTACCCGGTAGACTTCAGCATCCCTTCATCAATCACGGCCCCAAGTTGCTTCCGCCTAAAGAGGGTAGGCGGATTCTCATACAATTTCTTAATTTCTTGCACTCCTCCGGGCCGAAAACAGGTTCACTGAATTCGGGAAGACAACAACCGAATAAGCAGAAGCCGCCGTCCAGAACTGCTGGAGGAGATCCTAGACGGCGGCCTCCGTTTGCGCCGCTCAAGGTAGGTTATCGAACAAACTGCCGCCGCAGTAAATACGGATTTTTATGTAAGCATCTCAGCACGTGGGTTTAGCTTTGTTGTAGAGCAGTTATTCAACCGTTTCAGCCTGTCTGCCTGAATTGACCACTCCCGTTCAGTCAACCTTTGTGAGTGAAGGCGTAGATCAAACCGGCGACGGATGCGAGAATCATCCCGCCCCAAACGGCATCCTGCCAATTCCAATTACCTTGCAGTAACCAGTTACGCCGCGCGTCTTTGTTGAAAGCCATCTTCTTTTTCTATGAGTTTCAGCGCAGCAACTCGTTTCAAGCGGCTGTTGTGTTCTAGGAGAGCGGCTCTTAGGTGCTCAAGCAACTGCAGCCGCTCACGCTCATTCTGAGTCTCCACGACTCCAAAGCATAAAGCGCGGATACGATCTTCATTCACCGGCACGCGCGCAGCCCTTCGGCGCTGATCCGAATTGCGCGATCGGAGTCTGAAGTCCAAATCGACGTACAGGACGATGGTAAGGGGATTCCCAGTTCGAAACGGGCAGAACTCGAATTGCCCGGTAAAGCAGGCGTGGGCGTCACCGGTATGAAAGAAAGAGTCCGCCAATGGGGCGGCAGTCTTCAGATTGAGGCGAGACCAAGTGGCGGGGGAACGCTAGTTGTTGCCCGGCTGCCATTGCCAAATCATGAACTGAGAACCAAGGTGGAGGAGCATACATCCCCACAAGGTTTAGCCTAGTCTGCCGCTTTGGAATCACTGGAATTTGCGATCAGAAGAGCGAGAGTTGAGGCCCTGTCCCTTGCCCCGTCGCAATGCTCACGAATGGCAGTTCGTAATTCGTTGAGGGCTGGGGAAAATTCAGGTGAGTCTGGGCCTGTAGCAATAACTTCTGGCAAAGCTCACGGACGAGCCTTTCGGATTCCAAGTACACAATGAATGTAGGATGCCTACGAGATCACCTTTTCATTTGCAGGTCGCGACAAATCCGTCTCTGTTGCTCGTACCCAGAATCAACCCCCGTCGTGGGCTGATCCCGGGCACGTTTGTCGGAGATCCTTTCGGATCAAGAATTCGCTTGAACACGCCGTTTGAATAAGCCACCATCGGTATCTACCGCGTTTCCGACCACGATCCCGGCATTGCTAATGCCAGTTCGTCGCGACTGTTGAACTTTTCAACTGGCTTCAGTTCCATGCATTTCTTCCCGAGAAACCAAATCGCGCTTCGGCAGGCCTGCTAGGCGACTATGTAACGACCTCTCTTCTTCGTGAGGCGGTACGATTTACCGTTATAAGACAGGATGTAGACGATGTGGCCTTCTGGAAAACCATCATCAGAATCCACAATGATGGGGTCGCCCTCAACCTCGCTAGTCGGTGGTCCCTCTTCGTCAACTTTGACGGGGTTGCGGGCGATCTTAACGTTGCACTGCCTCTCGTAGCATCCGTCCTCGCTGCGTATCGTGCCTTGGCCATACTGAACTGTCATGACGAC
>JBKPSP010000254.1:0-9796 GCA_046735175.1 Acidobacteriota bacterium | reverse complement strand
GGCGTAAGCCCTGGGGGAAGCTGCCAAAGACGCAGCCGCGAAGGGGCGAAAGAAGAATGGTGGGACGCAACAATTGTTGCTATAACGTCACGAACATATATATCTAATAGATATAAACCAAGGAGACGGTCATGAGCGCTGTCGAAGAACACAAACCAGTTGAGAAGCGCCGTGCCCTAGGCCGCGGACTGGACTCGCTGTTGCCTTCAGGCCCCAGAATCGTCGGCCCGCCGGCCGCCGTTCCTCCGCCGGTCGTGATTCCCGCGGCCGCCCCGCCGTTACCCGCTGAGATTGCGGAGATCCACGCCGCCGCCCCCGCACGAACAGGAGTGCCCGCGCCACACGGCCAGGAGATCTTCGACCTCCCGCTCGACCTCATCGACGAAAACCCATACCAGACCCGCCGGACCTTCGATGAATCCGCCCTTGCAGAACTAGCCGAGTCCATCAAAGCCAACGGCTTGGCCCAGCCGGTCGTCGTGCGCCCCGGATCCAATGGACATTACGTGCTCGTCCTCGGCGAGCGCCGCTGCCGTGCCTCCAAACTCGCTGGCAAAGCCACAGTCGCCGCCATCGTGCGCCAGCTCGGTAACGAACAAGCCGCCGAAATGACCATCGTTGAAAACCTGCAGCGCCAGGACCTCAACTGCCTGGAGCAGGCACAGGCCTTCGCCCGCCTGAGCCGCGAATTCAGCCTCACGCAGGAGCAGATCGGCCAGCGCACCGGCGTCTCGCGCGAGTCGGTGGCCAACTACATGCGCCTGCTCAAGCTGCCCGCGAGCGTGCTGGAAATGATCGGCCAGGGCAAGTTCGGATTCAGCGAGGCCCGCCTGCTGCTCGAGGCCATGCCGTATCTCGACGAAGCCGGAATCGAACAGATGGCGCGCGACGCCATCCAGTACGAATGGACTGTGAAGGAATTGAAAGAGCGCCTGAATTCTCTGCGTGACTTCGCGGCCCCCGGCGCGCCGAAAGAACCGCCCGCGCCCAAGCCGGTCGACCCCAACGTCAAAGCCGCCGAGAGCGAGTTGCAGCGGCTCCTGGGCATGCGCGTCCGCATCATCGACCGCAAAGGCAAAGGCACCGTCGTGATTCAGTACCAGAGCGTCGAAGACTTCGATCGCCTGCTGGACGTGCTGGGGAAACCATAGCTCGTGTAGGTCGAATTCCGGTCGACAAAGAACGTCTGACGGTGAATCTTCGAATCAAGTAGCACAAGAATCAGAAGAGTAAAAGGTGGGATGAAGACGCCATTAAACGATGCTCGTGTGGCTCGGCCATTCTTGTTCGAGACCCTTTGCCCACAAAAAACAAAGTTTGTGGTAATTCCTGGCCTTTTGCCGGACAGGAATGTCCGACCCACACGGGCTGTGCTTCAGCTCCGATATTGCTCTACCCAGAAGCTGCATCGGTAGTTTCCGGGGAGCGCACTAAGCTTTTCTTCCGGAACCAAGTTAGCTACTTGCCTGCAAAAATCCCTGTGCAAAAGTGAGTGGCGATTGTCTAGGGGAGGGAGCTGGCCTTCCGAAGGTTCAATTGGAAGGCCGGCTTCCTTTTTATCGTCGGCCGAGTTTCGATTCTAGGCTTTCGGCGGGAACGCAATACCCCAGAAATTTTCAAGCAGGCTTGCGTCGGCTTCCACCAACTCAATTCCATACGTCCTGAATTTCTCAACCGCGCCGACCTGCGCGACCACTCGCGCGTTCGCCTGAGTGCCGCGCATGTTTCGGACAACCACGGTTGAGCCAACCGACAGTTCCCGATCCAATTGAATGGCAGCTCCGTGCCGATTCAGGTTAGTAGCTTTGCCGGCGGTATTTGTGAAGTCGGATTTCTGGTGGTCCTGACCGGAGAGCCGTACGGGAGCGCTCAGAGCGATGCGCGTGCTGCGGCGTTTCAAAATACCGCGGCTCGGCGAGCCAGCAGTTAGGGATTGTATGGCTTGCTTGATGGAACGAGGGTACGTGATCCGGTTGCCGGCGACAACGCACGGTGGTTTATTTCGGGTGGTTACGGTGCGAGACGGGACTATTTTGGGGCAAAAAATTCGGGGTTAGCAATAGCGGCTAAGCCGCTACCCCCAACCCCGTCTCCCAGGTTCTGTGGTAGGTGAAGCGAGTATGCGGCTAAGGCAGGTAATCGCCAAGATTACGAAGGACAATGACCTTTAGTAACTACGAACTAAGTCACAACGGCATAGCGACTTACAGAGAAATGGACGCCGTACACGTGCTGAGAGTCGCTGCGGAATTCCGCAGCAGCGCAGCCGCAAAACTCGGGGGGACGCCTCTGGTTCGAAGTGGTCGAGGCAGAGTTTCGGTTTGGACTCTGTTAACCGGCAGCCCGGTTCGCCCACGAGTTGTCTGGCTGCGCTTTGCGTGACGCGGCTGAATCCGCAGTGCCCGGGGAACTGGGGAACAACATCTGGATGAATGGATTGTGCTCATCGTCCAGGCTGAGACTGCCGAGCGCCAGCAGGCGGGCTTGTTCAAGCGAGATGATTCGGGCTTGCGGTGGTTCGTAGTGCTTGGGACCGTACTCCGCTGTTGCATTCGACTGCGGGCCGCGAAGGAGCCGCAGCCAACGTGCGATTTTCAACTTTAGGGCTTGTCGCGAACTTCGGACTAACTGGTCAAGGCTGAGTAATGGATTGAGGTAGGGTTTACGATAGGCGAGCTTGCTTGTTCCGCTTACCAGATTCGCCACTTTCGAGGACCTCGACTTTCATTAATTCCCCCGCCGCGCCACTTTCGCACAGAAGAGTCTTCTGCTGTTTACTAGTTGAGTTTTGTTACGAAAACGGAACAGACTCCCCTAAGAAAAATTCGCCACGGATTTACACGGATCCGCACGCATTAAGAAGAAGACACGGGGTCGAGTTTCGATCGCGTGATCCGAGAGGGATCGATGAGCGACTTCGTTTTGCAGGGCAAGATGCGGTATGCGGTTATCGACTCGGTTAACAGTTTTCCACTACGATTTGCCGAAATCGCTTCGTCTTACCGAGTAATTCCCTACAATCCTGTGTTTAGGACTGGAAAATCCTGCTCCATGAAAGCGTGAAACCATGAAAAAGCTGTTGCTCCCCTTTGTAGTTCTTGCCTTCGCCGCCGTGGCATTTGCTGGAGATGAAGAGAACCAGGCCGCAAACCGCGTGAAGGCTGCATCAATGGTTTTGGAAGAAATTCAGAACGCTCCCGACACCGGAATTCCTGACGAGGTGATGGGATCGGCAGAGTGCGTCGCAGTGGTTCCGTCCATGCTGAAAGCTGGATTTGTTTTCGGCGCGCAATATGGGCGCGGCGTGGCGAGCTGCCGAACCGCCAAAGGATGGAGCGACCCGACTTTCTTTGCCATTCAAGGTGGCAGCTTCGGATTGCAGATCGGCGGACAGGCGGTTGACCTCGTCATGCTGATCATGAACCGCAAAGGCATGGAGCATCTGATGAGCAGCAAGTTTAAGCTCGGCGCCGACGCGACGGTCGCTGCCGGACCAGTTGGACGCCATGCCGCTGCCGACACCGACTGGAAGATGCGCGCGCAAGTACTGAGCTACTCGCGTGCTCGTGGCGTGTTTGCTGGACTCGAACTCAACGGCGCGGTCGTCAAGATGGACCGCGAGAGCACGCTCGAGTTCTATGGACACATTCAACCAGTAGATCAGACACTCGCGACAGCGAATAACCCCACGGCGGCGTTGCCGTTTCTGACCAGCCTGAGCAAGTGGGCAAAGATCGCAAGTAAGTAAAGAAGCTGTTGGCTGTTGGCTCTTGAGAACTTAAAGAAGCAGCCACTGACTTACGCGGATCAACGCGGATAAACCTTTAGAAGGAAATCTGTGAAAATCCGTGTGAATCAGTGGCTTAGTTTTTGGCCAGCAGCGGAAAGAGTTTTCATCCGCGAAATCCGCGTGATCCGCGGCGGTGTTATTCAGCGAACTTCAAAAGCAGCCACGGGATTTGCGCGGATCAACACGGATAAGCCTTTAGAAAGAGATCCGTGAAAATCCGTGGAGATCCGTGGCTGCTTTTTGTCGGCGGCGAGAAAGAGTTTTCAATCCGCGAAACCCGCGTGATCCGCGGCGGTTTTTACCAAAAGCCAAGAGCCACCGCCAAAAGCGGTCCCCCCGTTTGCCTTATCCGTGCAAATCCGTGAGAATCCGTGGCAAGGTTCTCTTTCCGCACCTTGCGCTATCGACTCGAATACGCCCTCGCCTGGGTTCTGATTAGTTTCGTCGGCATTCTGCCGCGCCCTCTCGCCCGTGCCTTCGGCATCATGATTGCTTGGACGGTTTACTTCCTCCATCCGAAGTTGAGACGCGTCGGCATGCGCAACCTCGAGCTTGCATTTCCTGAGAAGTCCCGGCGCGAGCGCAAGAAAATTCTGCATGGCGTCTTCACGTCTTTAGGACGCCAAGTTGCCGAAGTCTGCCTCTTCCGCCGCTACACCCGCGAGAACGTCAGCAAAGTCGTCGTCTATGAGGGATTCGAAAACTTCGAGCGCGCGCTGGCACGCGGCAAGGGCGTGCTGTTCCTGACTGCCCATCTGGGAGCTTGGGAACTTTCAGCCTTCTCGCACTCGCTCTACGGATATCCGCTGGGCGTGGTCATGCGGCCGCTGGATAATCCCTATCTCGATCGGCTCACGCGCGAGTTCCGCACCATGCACGGCAATCGTGCCGTGGACAAGGATTTCGCCCGCGGCCTCATCGCCGCCATGCGCAAGGGCGAAACCGTCGGCGTCCTCATGGACACCAACATGATCGCCAGCCAGGGCGTGTTCGTGGACTTCTTCGGTATCCAGGCCTGCACCGCCAGCGGCATCGCGCGCGTTGCCCTCAAGACCGACGCTGCGGTGGTTCCCGGCTTCACCATCTGGGACCCGGGCCTGAAAAAATATCGCCTGCGCTTCGATCCCGCCGTAGAACTGGTCCGCACCGCCGACCGCGAATCCGACGTCGTCGCCAACACCCAACTGTTCACCAAAATTATTGAGGACTACGTGCGCCGCTATCCCGACCAGTGGCTCTGGGTGCACCGAAGATGGAAGACCAGGCCGCAGGGGGAGAAGGGATTGTATTGAGGACGTGCCCGCTCGTCGGGGACACAGGACTTGACGTGCGGCCATCGTGTCCTAAAATTGTGGCCAAGACTCTCCCCAAACGCGAGGGCGATACGCCTGCCACAAACACAGCTCAGCTTCCAGCCAACACGCCGGAAGAACTTCGGCGCGTGATTGACACGACTCCTGCGTTCCTGCACAGCTCCGATCCTGACGGGAGCCATGGTTTCTTTAATCAACGCTGGCTTGAGTACGTCGGAGCCAGTGAAGCAGCCCTTCAGGACTGGGGATGGACCGCTTTCATTCACCCTGAAGATTTGCCGGGAATGTTGGCAAAATGGCGCGCTTGCCTTGACAGCGGAGAAGTGGGGCAATAGGAGGCACGCGTCCGCCGCGCAGACGCCGAATATCTCTGGTTTTTACATCGCAATGTTGCCCAGCGCGACGCCGATGGGAACATCGTGATGTGGTACGGCTCGAGCATCGAGATTGACGATCGCAAACGGGCAGAACAGCAGCTCCAGAAAGCGTTCGATGAAATAAAAGTGCTCAGAGACCAGCTGCACAAGGAGAACCTGGCCCTCAAGGAAGAGATCGATCAGGCTTCCATGTTTGAAGAAATTGTGGGGCATCGGATGCGATCAAGCGGGTGCTGGTTCTTCTATCGAAGGTCGCGCCGACCGATTCTACCGTGCTGGTCACAGGTGAAACCGGAACGGGCAAGGAACTTGCGGCCCGCGCAATCCACAAACGCTCGCGTCGCGCCGGCAGCCTGATCGGCCTGCTGGGTGGCCGCCTGGGCTCGCGATTGGGGCGCTCGCCGGCACCATGGCGGGAACTTTGCCGACCTCTATGCCGCGGGCGTCGATTCGGGCTTCCTGACGGAAGCTTCGAATACTCTGCTACCCGGCAAATATGCGGTGGTCGCCAATGTCAGCGAAGAATGGGTAACACCCGTGGACACCAGAATGGAAGCGCTGCATGGGTTCGTGTTCCGCGCAACTCGGCAGAGCTTCGAAGAAGCGCAGCGGGCCCGCGACATCGCCGAGCTTCGCGCCGAAATCGACCAACTGAAAGTCGAGCGTGCGCGGGTGTCGGCGGAGCACAAGGCGAAACTGCAGGCCAAGATCGACGCCCTCAATGCCAAGTTGCAAGGCAAGTTGCAGCAGGCGCAGGCGCGCTCGGAACAGGTCAAAAGGGAAACCGAAGCCAAGGTGCAGGCGCTGCAGAAGAAAGCTGCCAAGGCCCAGGGTGATGCGAAGGCCGCAATCAATGCTCGCGTGACTGAGATCAAGAAACAGTACGAGCAGTGGCTGGAGCACGCTAAGAGCATGGTTGCTTGAAGTACAACGCTCGGCAATGTGATACGTGAAACGGGAGATCCCGGCGGAACAGGCACTGGATCTCCCATTTTCAGCACTACAAGATCGTTGAAAAGCCTGTCAGAACAGTGTCAAATGCCAGTCGTGATGGAACCGGCTTCCCCAAAAAAAACAATGCCCGAGATGGAGTTCGCCCAAAACGAACCGAAACTGGCGAACAGGAAGGCTCAAGAGTCGACTCTGTTCTTGCTAGCTCTCGCTGCGCTCGCTCTCTACTTCTGTTATTTGATTTCGCGGCCTTTTCTGACTCCACTTTTCCTTGCGTTGATGGTCGCCATCGTGTTTCATCCGATTCATTTGTGGATCGAACGGCGCATTCCACGCAGAAATTTGGCAGCTCTGACTTCCACCATTCTGGTGGTTGTGACAGTGATTGTGCCCACGGTGCTAGTGGGCGCGCTCGTCGCCCGTGAGGCCCATGCAGCGTACGCCATCTTGAGCGAGAAAAGCGCAGAACAGGGTGGTTGGAGTCCATTGGCGATGCAGTTCCTCGAACGTGTGTCGCAATCGCTCGGACGGTACGTCGCCCTACCGACCGTCGATTTGCGGGCAACGTTGATTCGATCTCTGCAGGAGATCAGCCAAACCTTGCTTTCCTGGGGAACGCATTTCCTTCGCAATATAGTTTCGTTTGTTGTGGGCGCGATTATTGCGCTGGTCACAATTTTTCTACTGTTCCAGCAGGGCGAGTCGCTAAAAGTGCGTGTGGCAGCATTCCTGCCCTTGAGGGCCGATCAGTTCGAGCGTCTTCTCACCGGAATAAGCGACTCCATCCTTGCCAATGTCTATGGTTGTCTGGCGGTCGCCGCCTCGCAGGGCATCTTCATGAGTCTCGGCTTCTGGCTGGTTGGTTTGCCGTCTCCGATCTTGTGGGGATTGCTGACGGCGTTCTGCTCATTGATTCCGATCGTTGGCTCGCTCCTGGTATGGGGACCGGCTACGTTGTTCCTATTTGTTTCCGGGCACTGGGGCAAGGGCCTGATCTTGTTAGCGTGGAGTGCGGGACTGGTGTCGCAAATCGATAACTTCGTCAGGCCTTACGTCGTGAGCCAGCGCGCCAACATGCACCCGCTGCTCATGTTCTTCGCGCTGTTGGGTGGCGTGCAGGCATTCGGACCGCTGGGACTTTTCATTGGACCTGTGGTCGTGTCGGTGTCGCTGGTAGCACTAAAGATGCTGCGTGAAGAAAACTTGGACGTGCCTGCCGCCTGATGAGTTTGCCACCGAGAGCAGGACGATGAACATCTTCGTGAAAACTGCGCTTTTTGCTGTGCTACTGGCAAGCGTTGCGAGCTTCGCGCAGTCGAACCCGACTTTGCACGACTACTTTCAGAACAACATCGGCCTGAACGACGACCAGTTTGCCGCAATAAAAAGCGGGAAGGCTGCCATCGTGAAGGCTATGCCGCCGCGCACCCCCGCGGAGGTCCTGCTGTTTGGAGCGGTTTATGTTCACGCCGCGCCCGAGAAGTACATCCAGCTTGCTCATGATTTCGATCGCCTTCGGCAACTTCCCAACTACCTGGCGCTCGGAGTATTCAGCAACCCTCCTCAGCTTTCAGACCTCGACGGCCTCGCTTTCGACGATGACGACATCAAGTCGCTCAAGGACTGCAAGCCCGGCGACTGTCTCATCCAGATGCCGGCGAGTTCTATGGAAAAGGCGCAGAAAGAGATTGATTGGTCAGCGGCAGATGCAAGTTCACGCGTCAATCAACTACTGCGAAGTGAAGCCTTGACGCTGGTGCAGCGATACCAAAAGGAAGGCAATCAAGTGCTCGGTATCTTGCGCGACAAACGTGATCCGACCGATGTGCCCCAGAAATTTGCATACATGCTCAGCTACGCGAAAGCCTTGCCGGAACAGCTTCCGGATTTCCATCGCCACCTCCTCGAATATCCGAGTTACCGAGCTGCCACTACCGAAGACGTTTTCTACTGGGCCAAGGTTAAGTTCGGATTGAAGCCGACCCTGCGTATTGTGCACCTCATAACTACGCGCGGAAGACCCGGCGATCCGGTGGTTTATGCCATCGCGGAAAAGCAGCTCTACTCCAGTCATTACTTCGAGACCGCGCTCGATCTTTCCTTTTGTGTGCGGGCGGGCAATGGGGATGGCCAGGAAGGTTTCTACTTCATCAAAGAAATGGGTTCCGAACAGGCTGGCCTCACCGGCGTAAAAGGGTCAATCGTGCGCAAGGCGGCGGTGAGCCGCTCCACTTCGAACCTTCAGCAGGCCCTCACGACGATTCGCGCGAGGCTGGAAGCCCAGAACTAATCAGGTTTCGCGAAGTGTCGCCGCAGGCGCATAATGTACGCGCCATGACTCGTTACATCTTTCTGGTTCTCTTTTACGTCTCCACTGCCTGTGCACAGCATTCCGCGCCCGCGCTTGATTTCGCCCACTCCCAACTCATCGATCTCACCTACAGCTTCGACGAACACACCATTTATTGGCCGACTGCTGACGGGTTCAAATGGACTAAAGACACGTGGGGACCGACGCCGGCGGGATATTTCTATGCTTCCGCGAGTTATGGCGCGAGCGAGCATGGCGGCACGCATCTGGACAGTCCGTTGCATTTTGCCGAGGGGCATCCAGGTACAGACGAGATTCCAGTCAACCGACTAATAGCACCGGCGATTGTTCTGGATGTGACCGCCGCGTGCGAAAAGAATCCTGACTATCTCGTGAGCGCAGGGGACATCACCAAATGGGAAAGCGCGCATGGGCGCATTCCTGAGGGTTCGATTGCGCTGATTCGGACCGGATGGGGCAAGTACTGGCCCGATGCGAAGCGCTACCTGGGAACTGACGAGCATGGAGCCGAGGCGATTGCCAAGCTGCACTTCCCGGGCATCTCAGCCGAAGCGGCTGGTTTGTTAGTGGAACGCAAAGTGGCGGGCGTTGGGATTGACACGGCCAGCGTGGATTACGGACAGTCCAAAGATTTCCAAACGCATCGCATTCTTTTCTCGCACGATGTTTATGGCCTGGAAAACGTCGCTCACCTCGATCGCGTGCCGACGACTGGAGCGCTCCTGATTGCGTTGCCGATGAAGATCAAGGGCGGAACCGGCGGACCAGTCAGGATTGTGGCGGTGCTGCCGACCGCGCGGTGAACCGAAACCAGGGTTACAATCCGTGTCTACCTGTCGCTCCGACGGGCGCTTGAACGACTCTTCTTGCCGCGCTTCTTTGTCTTTGCGTTCTGGTCGACTCTCAGTTTCCACGCGGCTCGAAGTGCGCCTGTCAACACGTCTTCGTTCGCCGCCGCGAGACGGATGTGCGTGTGCCCCATTCTTCCCCAGCCACCCGGAATCGGTACGAAGACTGTCGACAGCTCCTCCAC
>JBKPSP010000253.1:0-12124 GCA_046735175.1 Acidobacteriota bacterium | reverse complement strand
GATCGGCGCAGTTCCGGTGCACGGTATCTGCGGCATTTGGGGAACTTTGTCATTGGGCTTATTTGCTTGCGGTCAATATGGCGCTACCGGCCCTCTGGGCGCCGACAACTCCGCACCCCTTAAAGGCTTGTTCTACGGCGGAGGCATGCAGGTGCTTAAAGCCCAGATTATCGGCAGCGCGTGCGTCACACTGGCTACCTTCGCTGTCGCAATGGCGGTTATGAAGGTGGTCAATGCGATGGGCATGTTGCGCTTGCCGGCGGAGATGGAAGCCTACGGCATGGACCTTCACGAGCATGGAATTTCGGCCTATCCCGAGTACGTGATCTCGGCAATCGGGGCGCCGAGCGGTATGAAGCAGGAAATCCCTGAGCCCACGACGAAAACGGCCGCCATGGGTTCGTTGACTCGTGCGGTCAGCTAGCCGGCTTTTCATGCATTGAAACCGGAGGCAGTTCGCTCTGCCTCCGGATAACTGAGTGCCATCATAAAAGGAGCACTGATGACAAAGATCGAAGCAATTGTGCAGCCCAATCGATTTGAGTTGGTGAAACAAGCCCTGATAGACGTCGGCGTTGAGGGAATGACGATTTCAGAAGTCCGCGGCCACGGCCGGCAGAAGGGACACAAGGAGAGCTATCGCGGCGGTGAATACAGCGTAGACCTTCTGCCTAAAGTGAAATTCGAGGTCGTGCTCGAGGACAAGATCGTGGATAGAGCAGTAGACGCCATTCTGCAGAGCGCGGCGACGGGTAAGATCGGCGACGGAAAAATCTTTTTGTATAAGGTTGACGAAGCGATCCGCATCCGCAGCCAGGAACGTGGGGCGGCCGCCGTATAGGTATGCTTCAGGCACCGCCGGAAAACGTAATCGCGACTGGCGTCGGGACCCGCAGTTGACTCTGACGATCTTGTTTTTACTTTTGGTAGGTCGGATTGCAGGCTGTTTTAGCCAATAGCCAACATGCAAGAGCGGTTGCTACAATCCGCGAATGCCCGATGCCAAGTCGCGCGCCAAGAAAATCAAGCTGCTTCTCTTTGACGTTGACGGCGTTCTCACCGATGGAAAGCTTTTCTTCTTCCCAGCGCCGGCCGGCGCTGAACTGACCACACGCGATCACGCTGCGAAACATAGTGGGCAGGGCGGTTTCGGTCTTGCCAGCTCGAGCACCGTCGAAGCCAAGGGCTTCCACGCGCATGATGGGACCGCGATTTCACTGGCGCGGCTTGGCGGAATCAAAACTGGTTTGATCACGAAGAGGATTTCCGAAACCGTGGCACTTCGCGCGCGGGACCTGAAGCTCGAACACGTATATCAGGGCATCCAAGACAAACTCGGCACGTTCAAAGAGATCCTGAAGCAAGAGAACCTGAATGCAGCCGAGGCATGTTTTGTAGGCGATGACGTCATTGACCTACCCGTAATGTGGCATTGTGGATTGGCGATCGCGGTGGCAAACGCCCGCGACGAGGTGAAGCGCGATGCCCATTACGTTACCAGGCATGCAGGCGGCGACGGCGCGCTGCGTGATGCAGTCGAGTTCATCCTGAAAGCGCAAGGCAAGTGGAAGCGCGTCGTCGAAGAATACATTGGCGAGCGCAGCCCGGCGACTGCGAGAGATCAGTGAATCGGTGGCTGGTGGTCGGTGTTCAGTGAATAGTTAATCAGCAGTCTCGGATTGCCAACTGCCCGGCACGGTCACCGACAACCAGCCACTGACCGCCGACCACCGTTTCCTGCTACCATCCTTTTTCCATGCATCGCATTGGGGAAAACGTTGTTCGCATAGAGGCGCAGGCTTTGCAGGATCTGGCTGATCGCATTGCCGGTGCTATGGCGCAGAACTTCAACCGCTCGGTCGAATTGCTTTTCTGCTGTACGGGACGAGTGGTTGTCACGGGAATGGGAAAGAGCGGGCTTATCGCTCGTAAGATCGCCGCAACTCTCAGCTCAACTGGAACACCGGCGCTTTTCATGCATCCGGTAGAGGCGCTGCATGGCGATCTCGGTATGCTGGCGAAGGGAGACGTCGTGATTGCGCTCTCCGCCAGTGGCGAAACCGAAGAAATACTGGAACTGCTTGCGACCATCAAGCGATTGCAGCTTCCGCTTGTCGCGATCACCTGCGATGAGGGTGGCAGGCAGGCTTCTTCTCCGGCAAAAACTTCAACGCTTGCCTCCGCTGCTGACGTCTTTCTGAGCTGCGCGGTCGCCGAAGAGGCCTGCACACTCGGCCTCGCTCCAACTGCATCTACTACAGCGATGCTCGCACTAGGCGATGCGCTAGCGGTTGCATTATCCGAAAAGAAGGGTTTCAAAGAAGAAGACTTCGCCAATTTGCATCCCGGCGGCAAGCTGGGCAAACGCCTGGCGCGCGTCGAATCGCTGATGCATTCGGGTGATGCCGTTCCCAAGGTCGCCGCGCAGACGAAAATGCCGGACGTCATTTACGAGATGTCGCGCAAAAAACTTGGCGTGACTACCGTTGTCGATGAGAATCGGTTGCTCGGCATCATCAGCGACGGAGACCTTCGCCGTCTGCTGGAGAAACGGGGCAAAGATGCTCTTGATCTTACCGCGGGGGAGTGTATGACCCTCGATCCGAAGACCATTTCGCCCGCCGAATTTGCGGCCGCAGCTCTGGCTATTATGGAAGAACGGAAGATCACTTCGCTTGTGGTTGTAGATGGCCGTCGCAACGTTCAGGGCATCGTTCACCTGCACGATCTGTGGGGAACCGAGATGGTGTAACCCGCGGGAGAGACCGGAATGAGATGGGAAGTATGGTTGCTGTTCGTCGCGACTGAGGCCGTGTTGAGCCTTTCGCCAGGCCCAGCGGTTCTGTACGTACTCTCGCAGGCGATACAGCGGGGCCCAGGGAAGTCGGTTTGGGCAAGCTGGGGAATACTGACCTCGAACGCCATGTACTTCATTCTTTCCGCAACCAGCCTGGGTGCGGTGATCGCGGCGTCGTACAAACTATTCTTTCTGATCAAGTGGACCGGCGCGGCTTATCTGGTCTATCTGGGCGTCAGTAGTTTCTTTGGTAAATCGTCCGTCATGTCGCTGCCGGAGGCGAAGGCCAATGTGCGCAGCGGCCCGCGTATTCTGCGCGACGGATTTCTTCTGCAAGCGGCGAACCCAAAGGCGCTGCTTTTCTTCACCGCCATCCTGCCGCAGTTCATTGACGCGCGGCACAACGTCGCGTTTCAGATCTTTATTTTGGGGATCAGTTCGATCCTGGTTGAATTTGTCATTCTGTTTACGTACGGGCAACTCGCTGGGCGTGTGCTGGCGACGGCACGTAGTCCACGGTTTGAGAAACTCACGAATCGGATTGCGGGATCGCTGCTGATTGGGGCGGGAGTCGGGTTAGCGAGGTTGCGAAGGACGTAGGTCAGGCGTCAGGCTTCAGGTTTTAGAGCTTCGGATTTCGGCTCGTGGCTCCGCTTTCGGGCTTTCGTTTCTTGCTTTTCCTGACGCCTGATGCCTGGACTACAATCTCCGCATGTACCATTACGATCCCGCAACTGCCCTTGAAGAACTCAGCGAAGAGGCCATACTGCCCAACCCCGTTCGCGTGCGTGACATGATTCTGCGCAAGCGCCTCACGGCTGACCGCTCTCTGGAGTTGAACCGGCTCTTTCTTGAGTATCAGAAGTTTTTCGGGGAAGCGCAGAAGTTGGGGAAAGAGATTCTGAAGCAGTTGGCTGCATAAGAGAAGCAGAAAGGACGCTAAGGCACGCGTCTGTCCACGATTCTCGCACGGCGTGCTGCTACAATACCCAATTCCCTTTTTGATCTGCACAGCTCTGTGCACCTCTGTGTCCTTTGTGGCTACGGCTTGAAAAACAGGAACAGCAGACGGCACAGAGTTTCACAGAGGAGCACGGCACTAAATGCACCGCTGGTCACAACTGTTTATCCCTACTCTCCGCGAGGCGCCGGCCGATGCCGAGGTCGCTAGCCACAAATTTCTCGTCCGCTCAGGCTACGTACGTCAACTGGCTGCAGGGGTCTACTCGTACCTGTTCCTTGGCCAGCGATCTTTCAACAAGATCATGGCCATCGTGCGCGAAGAGATGGACCGCATTGGCCAGGAGTTCTACCTACCGGCGCTGCATCCGCGCGAGTTGTGGGAAGCCAGCGGCCGCTGGTCGGTGATGGGAGACAATCTCTTCCGCTTAAAGGACCGCAAAGGCGCCGATCTTTGCCTGGCAATGACACACGAAGAGAACATGACGGAGATCGCGCGCAAGGAACTGCGCAGCTACAAGCAGTTGCCGCAGATCTGGTATCAGATCCAAACGAAGTTTCGCGACGAACCACGCCCCAAGTCCGGCCTTTTGCGAGTGCGGCAGTTCATCATGAAGGACTCGTATTCGTTCGATATCGATGCGGCGGGGCTCGACGTGTCATATCAAAAGCATCGCGACACCTACCACAGAATCTTCGATCGCTGCGGGCTGAATTACCTCGTGATTGAAGCGCATTCGGGCGCCATGGGCGGATCGCAGTCGGAAGAGTTCATGGTGTATACGCCGGCTGGCGAAGATCAGGTAGTAAGCTGCGCAAACTGTAAGTACGCCGCAAATCTGGAGAAGGCGACCTCGAAGCTCGACGCAGTCGAGGACCTGAAGCCTGAGGGTGATGGCAAGCCGCTACTGGTGCACACTCCGGGTCAAAAGACCATCGAAGATGTCGCGCGGTTTCTCGGGGTGTCTCCAAAGAACAAAATCAAAACGCTTGCGTTGATGATTGAAGACAAGGATAAGTCTGGCAAATCCAGTTCCCGTCCGGTGGTTGTCCTCATGCGAGGCGATCATCAACTCAACGAGGCCAAGCTCGCGACAGCACTCGCGGGGAAAGAAACGCGCCCCATGCAGGAGGAAGAAATTCGTGGTCTCTTTAAATCTCCTGCGGGTTTTTTAGGTCCGCTCGGAATCGACTGGGCGAAAAATCTTGAGGATGGCGGAAACCCTATTCTCCTGCTCGACCAGGCCCTCGAAGGCCGCACGAACCTGATCGCGGGCGCAAACAAAGAGGACTACCACGTCAAGAACATCACTCCGGGCAAGGACTTTCAGCCGACCGCTTATGCCGATCTGCGCGCTGTTACGAGCGGCGAGCCCTGTCCGAACTGCGGCTCTCCATTGCGCACCGACACAGCCGTCGAGATCGGGCACATTTTCAAGCTCGGTTATAAATACGCGCTCTCCATGAATGCCCGCGTACTTGATCGCCAGGGCAAGGAGGTGCCGGTGATCATGGGCAGTTACGGCATCGGCGTGGAGCGCATTCTGACCGCAGCTGTCGAACAGAGCAATGACGAAAACGGCTTCTGGTTACCGGCCCAGATTGCGCCATTCGAAATCGTGGTCACCCCCACGAACATGAGCGATGGAAAGCTCAAGAGCACCGCGGAGGAGGTTGCGAGCAAACTTGAGACCGCTGGCTACGATGTACTGCTCGATGACCGCGACGAGCGTCCCGGAGTCAAGTTCAAAGACGCCGACCTGGTCGGTATCCCCTTTAGAATCAACGTAGGAAAGAAAGTTACCGACGGAATGTTAGAGGTCGTCCAACGCTCGACACGACAATCTGCCGATGTTAGCATCGGCGCTATCTGCGAGTATTTTCAGCAAGTTCTGGGCAGTGCTCGCGGAAAATAGCAGTTGCGGAGCGTGGGGCTATGGGCACGTTTAAGGCACTTCTTGGCATCTTTGTGGTCGTGGGCGGATTGTACGTTGGGATCAAAGTCATCCCCCCGTACTTCTCGAATTATCAGTTTCAAGACGCGATCAAGGACGAAGCGACGCGCGACAGTTACGCCGCCAAGAGCGAGTCGGACATCCAGGAAGCTATCTTCAAGAAGGCCCAGGACTACGACATTCCACTCACGAAAGAAGGAATTCACGTGGAGCGCCAGGGGAGCCAGTTCAATGGCACAGTGATCATTCGCGCCCCGTATGTAGTCCACGTGGATCTTCCCGGGTACCCGCTGGACCTTCATTTTGACGCGTCAACGCAGAACAAAGGCGTCTTTTAGGATCCAGGCAGGAATCAACTCCAACCACATTTGCAGTCAGTTAGGACTGGCGTGATTCGGATAAAATGGGTACTACTGCAGTAGCATGAGGCTGTTTTACTCTGATAACGAATTCCCGCGCCACCTCATCTCACAATCAGCAGCCGACGAACGTATTCAGACAAGGGTAACTACGCCGACTCAAAGTGGCCATCAAACTTAGAATTCCGCGTCAGCGAGGCAAAGGCAGTGTGCGCCGCGATCCAATTCTCCGGTTCGCGGCGGCGACATTCCTTGTTCTGGCGGCCGCATTCGTAGTTTTCTTCTCCTACTTCTACATCAAGTACGACCGGATGATAGAAGCGCGCTTCCACGGGCCGGTTTTTGCTAATTCCGCCAGAATTTTTGCTGCCCCGCGCTCCATTGCGATCGGCGAAAAGGCCGACCTGAAGGAAATTGCAGCTGAGCTACGGCATACGGGGTATTCCGATAAAGACGGCACCTCTTCCATGGGCAGCTATCGGCTGAGCGGATCGAGCATTCAGATTCAGCCTGGCCCAAGTTCGTACCATAAGCCGGAACCAGCCACTATCCGTGTTCGGGAAGGCAAAGTCGATGGCATCGCCGACGGTTCAGGCAATCAACTGCAAGCTTACGAACTTGAGCCGGAGATGGTCACGTCGCTCTCTGAGGGCGATCAGCGGGCCAAACGGCAGGTTGTAAAGTACAACGAAATTCCGAACGTTTTGGTTGACGCCGTGTTGGCAATCGAAGACCGAAAATTCTTCGAGCACAACGGCATTAATTTCGCCCGGTTCGCCGAGGCCGTATGGATCGACATCACGAGGCAACGGCACCAACAGGGCGGCTCAACGCTCACCATGCAGCTCTCGCGCGGCTTCTTCCTGACCCCAGAGAAGACCATCCGGCGGAAGCTGACGGAGATGTTAATCGCCACCGAGTTAGAGCAGAAGTTTTCGAAGCAGCAGATCTTTGAGATCTACGCCAACTGGGTTGATTTGGGCCAACGCGGGTCGTACACCATCAGTGGCTTTGCCGAGGCATCGCGAGCCTACTTCAACAAAGACCTCAAAGACATCACTTTGCCGGAAGCGGCTTTGCTGGCCGGCATCATCCAGGGACCAAGCCGGCTGTCTCCGTATCGTCACCCTGAGCGCGCCCAGGATCGACGCAATATCGTTCTCGACAGCATGGTGGAAACCCATGCGATTACTCGCGAGCAGGCAGAAAAAGCCAAGGCCACTCCGCTCAAACTTGCTGCGCCCAATGTTGAGGCCAGTGACGCACCATATTTCGTCGATCTCGTACGCGACACGCTGAGCAGCAAAGTGCCTGAGCGGGAGATGAACGAGCAGGCCTATCGCATCTATACGACGCTTGATCCCGATCTGCAACGCGCCGCAGCACAAGCAGTCGAAAGCGGAATCAAATTGGTGGATGAGCAGGTCACCAAACGCCGCACTAAGCGCATAAGAATCGCTAAGGGAAAATACGAGACTAAAGTCGAACAAGGCCCGCAGGCGCAGGTCGCGTTGGTTGTAATGGATCCGCATACGGGTGAGGTCCTGGCCCTGGTCGGAGGACGCAATTACGCCTGGAGTCAGTTGAATCACGCAGTCGCGAAGCGCCCAACGGGATCAATTTTCAAACCCTTTGTGTACGCAGCCGCCATGAATACCGCACTCGACGGCAGCACCGCCGTACTTACGCCGGCGTCGATCGTTACCGATCAGCCGAGCACGTTTGCCTACGGCGACCAGATCTATGAGCCTCGCAACTACAAAGAGGAGTACCACGGCGATGTAACAGCGCGGTATGCGCTGGCAATGTCCTTAAACAACGCAACAGTAAAACTGGCCGAAGAAGTTGGCTATGACAAGGTTGCGGACCTGGCCAAAGCTGCAGGCATCGCATCTGTAAAGCCGACGCCGGCAATGGCACTGGGCTCCTACGATGCAACGCCCCTGGACATGACCGCCGCCTATACGGTCTTTTCGAACAATGGCGTCCGCATCTCCCCATTGATGGTCAAATCCGTCAGGAACTCGGCCGGCGATCCGGTGATGAATTTCAGCACGGATACAAGGCAGGTGCTGGATCCTCGTGTGTCTTACGTCATGACCGACATGATGGAAGGAGTAATCAACTACGGTTTGGGATTTTCAGCCGTGCGCGCACGCGGTTTTCAACAGCCTGCCGCCGGCAAGACCGGCAGTTCGCACGACGGCTGGTTTGCCGGGTATACATCGAATCTGGTCTGCGTGGTATGGGTCGGGTTTGATGACTATAGCGATCTGCACCTGAGCGGCGCCCAGACGGCCGCACCGATCTGGACTGAGTTCATGAAGAAGGCGGCTGCCATCCCCCGTTATTCGGACATGCGGCCCTTCACGCAGCCCTCGGGCGTAGTTGATGTGCAGCTCGACAAGGCCACCAATCTGTTGGCCACTCCATCGTGCCCGGAAACCTATAACGCCGCCTTCATCGTAGGTACAGAACCGACCAACACCTGCGATCAGGGAAGCGGCGTTCATGGCGTGCTCTCGAAAATCTTCGGGCTGGGCAATCAACAGGTGACGCCGCCCGCAAACGGCGCTCCCGGAGATGGTCAGGACAAGAAAAAGGGCTTTTTCGGAAAAATTGCGGGTATCTTCAAGGACGACAAGAAGGACGATAAGAAAGACGAGAAGCCGTCCAATTCCGTGCCCAAGCCCCCTGATGCCAGTTCCCCCTCACATTAAGGGAACCTGTAAGCACCCATCGGTGTCATAATAGGCAAGCATTGCTGCCCGCCAGGGAGGTGCCTATGCTGAGTTTCTACACTCGCCTGGTCGTTTTCACATTCGCGTGCTTCAGCTGTCTCTGCTCTGCGCAAAGCGCACAGAACGATCGCATTCAAGTAGCGCCTCCGCTGATGCAGGTGCAATCCCCACCGAAAGATGCCTCGCCGCAGGAGCTTGAGAAAAAAGGCGACGAACTGCGCGCGCAAAAGGAATATCTTGACGCGATCGACTACTACCGTGCTGCAATCGCTAAGAGCTCTACGCCATCCCTGCTGAACAAGCTTGGCATTGCGGAATTGATGATTGAGCGCTATAAGGACGCCGGACGCGACTTCGATCATGCGATCAAAGCGGACCGTAAGTTCGCGGAGCCCTATAACAACCTTGGCGTGGTGAATTACAAAAGGAAGAAGTACAGCTCGTCAGTCAAGCTGTACAAAAAAGCCATCGAGCTCGTGCCTGATTCCGCTTCGTTCTACTCCAACCTGGGCGCAGCGTACTTCGCCAAAAAACAATTTGAGCAGGCGAGTCACGCGTATGCTGAGGCGATCAAGCTTGATCCTGAGGTGTTCGAGCACACTTCGCATACCGGCATCGCGGCCCAATTGGTCAGCAGCGAAGACCGGGCACACTATGAATACGTTTTGGCCAAGCTCTATGCCAAAGCGGGGGATACGGACCGTTCATTCCAATTCCTTCGCAAAGCGATGGAAGATGGCTACAAGGATGTGAGAGAAGCCAATACTGCACCGGAATTCGCCGAATTGCGCAAGGACACAAGGTTTGCCGAGTTGATGCAGCAGAAACCACCGGCAATACCGCAGTAGTGCGGCTGTTGGCTCTTGGCTGTTGGCTCTGGGCTTTACGTTTTTAGGCTCCTCGCTTCTTTGGCGTAAATAGCTTATTTAGAAAAGCTTCTAAACCTGCAAGCTTTTTTACCTTCCACCGAAACTTACTGTCGCCGCCGGGGTTCACTCCGGCAGAACGAAAACACGCCCGCCGGCCGCCGACCCGAGCACGCCCCAAGCAGCGCGGCCGGCATGGGCTTGTTTTCTAACATCGCACGCCCGCACCTTTGCTTCCTTCGAAAGTGGCGCCGACCGCGGCGCCACTGATATCCTCAAATGCTCTTGTGTAGAGACGTTGCTTGCAACGTCTTTTTGCGGCGAATCCCTGCACAACATACAGGGCTGTTCCGCTCCACACAGGAGACGTTGCAAGCAACGTCTCTACATCGATAGGAGAGTCAATGTCCTTCAGCCTTGAGGGCCGCACGGCCGTTGTCTTTGGAGTTGCCAACAAGCGCAGCATTGCGTGGTCAATCGCCCAGGGACTGCACGCTGCCGGCGCAAAGCTTGCGATCACTTACCAGAATGAACGGCTGGAAGCCGAAGCGAAAGATCTGATTCTGTCGCTTCCCGGCGCCGAAGCCTTCATGTGCGACGTCTCGAAAGACGATGAAATCGAACGCCTGTTCGGACAACTCAAAGAGCGTTACGGCAAGCTGCACGTGCTGGTGCACAGCGTGGCCTTTGCACCCGCTGAGGAGATCAAGGGCGATTTCTTAAACACTTCGCGCGAGGGGTTTCGCATCGCGCATGACGTGAGCGTCTACTCGCTCATAGCAGTTTCTCGCGCTGCAGCACCGCTCATGGAAGACGGGGGCAGCATCATAACAATGACCTACTACGGTGCCGAGAAAGTTGTTCCGCACTACAACGTCATGGGCGTAGCCAAGGCGGCTCTGGAGTGCACGGTGCGTTATCTGGCAAACGATCTGGGCCCTCGTAAGATTCGCGTCAATGCCATTTCAGCAGGCCCGATTAAAACGCTGGCGGCGCGTGGGATTTCTGGGCTTGGCGAAATGATGAAATCCCATGAGGCGCGTTCGCCGCTGAAGCGCAATGTGGATGTGAACGAGGTCGGCGCAACCGGAGTTTTTCTGGCATCGGATGCAAGCTCGGGAATTACCGGCGAGGTCATCTACGTGGACTGCGGTTACAATATCATGGGGTTCTGAAGACGATTGTAGATTGTAGATTGCAGAAATGAATGGGGTTCAATCTGAAATCTAAAATCTGCAATCTGAAATCACGCTGATTTTGCGTTCAGTTTCCGAAAGCCGCTCGATCACAATCTTCAAATCGCTCTCGTCTTCGAACCTTGCGAATTTTTCTCCCCACTCGATCAAGAGCACACTGTCGTCGCTCATCAGATCGTCGAGGCCCAGGGTTTCCAACTCGCGCTGCGTGTCCACGCGATACAAATCAATGTGATAGAGGGTGGCGTCCGGTCCGCGGTATTCGTGGATCAGTGTGAAGGTGGGACTGGTGACGTCATCTTGTGAGGCGGCGCTGAACCCTTCGGCAATTCCCTTCATCAGCGTCGTCTTGCCCGCGCCCAGATCGCCGCGCAGGACGACCAGTTTGGGGGGAGATAGAAATGCAGTTAGCTCGCGTCCAAGCGCGATGGTTTCTTCAGGAGATTTCGTGGTGAATTCGCGCTGAATTCTATCTCTGCGGGTTTCTAGCATCAGCCGCCAGTATAGCCGGGTTCGCTATTCACTACAGAGACGCTGGGGCATGGAGAAATGAGGGCGAGGCCCGTAGTTACTTGTATGCAGGTTGGGTACGGCACTCAAACAAATCGGTTTCTCTATGCCTCTGTGTCTCTGTGGTGAAAGCTTCTTAGAACCTTCTTGCGGCCAGGCCCAGGAAGCTGCGGTCTCCGGCTGACTCAACCGCCATGCACAACAACTGATGGGCCTCATCTTCGAGCGCCACGAAACGGAAAGGCTGGAAAATGCTTCCCTGCCCTTTTCCCACTGGGTGAAGCATTTCGGCCATCCCGTTCACACTGCCGGATTGGGTATGAAACGCGACCTCGACGAAATCGCCCGTCGAGAGAGCGCGCGCGAGCTGCAGCAGTCCGCCGTTGACCGACACGACGTGGATGTTCCCCTGGGCCCGCTTGCCGTCGCCAAGCTTAACGACGACTGGTGTGGTTGCTAGTTTTACGCGATTGGCACGATGGGTAGAGTGGGGCTGGGGAAAATGTGTCATGCCAGCACACTATGGCATTGGCCGGTTGGCGAGGCGAGATTACCGAAGCCCAGTGGCCAGATTCGTGGGTGTTTCGCTGTCCTAACGGTCGATTGTTGCCCAAGTTTGTGAGGCTTCTTCGCGAACTCGCTGGATAGCTTCGGGTAAGTTGTATATCAGATCGGTCGCAACTAGGGACTGTTCGCCTACTTGGTCGCGCGCCATGTCGCCGGCCAGTCCATGCAAGTAC
>JBKPSP010000252.1:0-18771 GCA_046735175.1 Acidobacteriota bacterium | reverse complement strand
CTTCTGGAGGGCCCTTAGACCGTCGCATTCGCCGACCAGGAGCTTGTAGGTGCTGTTGCGATCAGGATCCTTGGCGAGCCCGAGACCGCTGGTGGCATTTGATTGCGGATCGCAATCCACTAGTAAGGTGTTAAGCTTGGCGGCTGCGAGAGAGGCCGCGAGGTTAATCGCGGTCGTAGTTTTTCCCACGCCGCCCTTCTGGTTGGCGACAGCAATAATTCGAGCCATTTTGTTTTGGGAGAATCCCGAGAGCTTGAGTGCAGAATAGTGCCGAATCCCGGGGATTGCAATGCCGGATTGAAGTGCATGCGGCATTGAATTGCATTTCCTTAGGCTGTAAAGGCTTGGCGTGAATTTCTGCCGGGCTTTGCACAATTCGAAAGTGTTCCACGTGGAACAATCCACAGGCAGGCCGAACTCGCACCAGGGTTGAGGAATGTTCCACGTGGAACATTCGTCGGACGCGCTCCATCCGGGGGCCGAACCTTTGAGGGCTTAATAATTCCCGATGAAAAGGGCTCGATTGTCGGAGAGCGGGATTCGGATTGGGTCAGTCCATTTCACGTCCGAAAGGATTGACTTGGCGGCTTCAACTTGGGCTTCGCCGATCAGCAACGCCAATCTACCGCCGGGCAAGAGGAGGTTGCGGGCGGTTGGGAGAATCGAGTCGAAGCGCTCGACTGCCCGCAACGTCACAACGTCAGCTTTGGCGGTAAGGCTCTCAGCCCTCCTGGATTCAATCGCGACTTGTTTCAGGTCCAGTGTCCGAGCTACCTCTCGCAGGAATGCCGACTTTTTCCCGTTTGACTCAACTAGAGTAAGTTCGATTGATTGGTTCCAAATCCTAATTGGAATTCCCGGGAATCCAGCTCCGGACCCGACGTCGACGACTGAGGCTGCAATTGGGTCGGGAAAGAGATGGTGGGCGGCAAACAGCGATTCGCCAAAGTGACGCGCGACCATCTCATCCGGATCGCGCACCGACGTTAGATTGATTCGAGAGTTCCACTTTATAAGGAGGCCAAGGTAGGCTTTTAGAGATTCGATCTGCCACTGAGAGAGATCATCACTCGACAAGAATGGGGCGAGGAGCTCTCGAATGCGGTCGGAGTTCAAGGTCATCGCCGATGCATTCTAAACTTCGTCGGCTCTGATTCGCTCATACAAATTTGGTTTTTGCACTGCAAGTCAACTTTGGATTGTCGGAACCAACTGCGTTAACAGTGGACCGGCGAGCGACAATTCCGCCCGTCCTCCACTCAGCATGTCGCTACGCGCGGGGCTAAAGCTTATAGAAAGTGGGACAGAATGGCTGATTGGGCAGATTCTCCCGTGATGACAGACAGGAGAATCGTGTGAGCGATATATATCTTATAGATATAGTTGCTAACCTAGGTATATCTGTGACTAACTGTCCTAGCTCGGCCTGACGCCCAATGAAGGCCCGTTTCCTAATCGCGATTTGCTCGGCTGTCCACCAGGTACAAAAGACTCTATTGAATTTCCGAGGCGGAGCCCGCGCGCCGAGGAGATCACAAATATCTTCAATATGAACAGCTCGCTGCTGGGTGGAGCGGCTGCGCTGGAGCTCCGTGGCTACGCGCATGCTTTCAGGTCATTGACCTGCCTGGACTTATAAGGCTTATTCCTCCGACAACCGCTACTCACCTCCATGCCATCGAATCTGCGTCTGATTGCCAAGGAGGAACTGCATGAGAAATCTGTTGCTGTGCGTAGTGCTCGCGTTCGGGACATCCATGTGGGTGATGGCAAGCGATTCGTCCGACAAGGGAAAGTCGGACACGCGCACCATTACTGGCTGTCTGGCGCAGGGCGATAATGCCAAGGAATTCAAACTGACGGCCGAAGACGGGAGCACGTGGGAACTGAAGAGCAGTAGTGTGTCACTGGCGGAGCACGTCGGGCACACGGTCAGCGCGACCGGCGTGGTCTCAAATGCCATGGCGCACAACATGAAAGAAGATACGAAAGACATGGCGCACGATACGGGCATGAAGAAAGACAACAAAGAGCATGGACATCTGAAGGTCACCGACGTGAAGATGGTGAGCGATTCCTGCTCGAAGTAACAAGTGAGAGCACGCTAAAAAGAGCTGGCTGAGCCAGCTCTTCTTTATTGCGTGGGCAGATGGCCGCTACACCTGGTTCCTGTCGCTCGTCTGGCAGGTCTGGTCTTCGTAGCGATAGTCGCAGGAGTTGTGACGGTTGCGTGGGGCCCGGCGATCCCGATTGGGATAATCGCGGTTCGGATCATCGCGGTCGTAGCTTGGGTCGTCGTATCGATCGGACGGATCATCGTAACGGTCGTAGGGATCGTAGCCGTAGTAGCCGCCACCCCAGTACGGATATCCGTACGAGTAGGGGTAGCCCCATCCCCAATATGGATAGCCCCAATAGGGGTAGCCGTAGCCGAAGTCTAGTCCGAATCCGTAGCCGTACCAGGGATAGCCGCCGTATCCGTAGAAGCGTGAACCGCGGTAGCCGCCCCAGCCGCGACCGACGTGGTTGAATCCACCGTGGCGAAAGCCACCGAAGTTACCTCCGTGACGGAAGCCGCCGCCGAAGTTGCCGCCATGGGAGCCTCTGAAGCTATTCCCGCCATGGAAGCCGCCGCCTCCGTGAAACCCGCCGCCACCGCCGTGGAATCCGCCACCTCCGCCACCATGGAACCCGCCGCCACCACCGTGGAAGCCGCCGCCACCGTGGGAACCGCCTCCATGTTGGGCGAGAGCAGTTTGAGTTGTGCCAGCGAGAGCGAGGGAGAGTACCGCGACGAAAAGTTTTGAGAAGATGGCTCGGTTCATGTTCAGTCCCCTGATAATCGGATGTGACCGGCACGGGCCCACGTCGGGCCAATTCCCAAGCGTTGCTTTTATTGTAGCGCTGGAACGGGGAGGATGGGAACCGCAGGTTTTCGCACGTAGCTTCTGAGGCGGGTGCGAAGGGTGAATCTCTACTGACGTTTTTTAGAGAATAGAACCGGCGGCTGGTTTGCCGCCGGGTCTTTGGCTGACAGTCTCGCCAGCTTTCCGTAGTCGTCGAACTCAGTTAGTTCGCGCCACCAACAGCAGTTGAGCTGTGGGCCGCAGTCACGATAGTCCTCTCGGCATCCAGGTTTCCGGACCTTGGCGCGATGTATTGCGCTGTTCCCAAAATTGCGACCTGCTGGAGGATGTACTGGTTCCCGACGTTTGCGAACTGAAGGAAAGTCCGAGCATCCTTCACTTCGCCCGTCGATGTGCTGAGCACAAACACCTCGTGTCTGTTGTCCCCCGATAGAGTTATCAGGTTGCTGGTTTCATTAAACGAAATGCGATACTGGCCGGCGGGCATAGTCATACCCGCGGCATTAAACGCGAACGGGACCGTGATATTGGCGCGCT
This sequence comes from Acidobacteriota bacterium, assembly GCA_046735175.1. Classification (GTDB taxonomy): domain Bacteria; phylum Acidobacteriota; class Terriglobia; order Terriglobales; family Acidobacteriaceae; genus Gp1-AA145. Next base: position 15,367 of record JBKPSP010000252.1, on the reverse strand, counting down.
CCCGCGCATTAGCCGCAATGGCGGCCAGTACTACGGCCACTGCACCGAAATTCCTCAAGATCGTTTTCATCGAATTGTCTCCTTTTTGTTAAATGCGATAGTGCGAGCCGCATTTGTTTGCGTCGTTTTGCTTGGAGACAGGCTCCAATATCTTTGAGCAAAAGTTGCGCTCGTCCTCTCGTGTACTGGCTTAATATCGAAGATCTCGCAGCCTCACTCTTGTTCTCGCGTCCGGTTTTTTTGCTCTGATAATGTTCGGTGGGGGATGAGTTGATCTAAAGTCCGGAAATGTTTGCGCAGCATACGCGGAGGAGATATGGATGTGCTTTCTGAGGTCTTGAAAGTTGTGAAACTTCAGGGCGCGCTCTTCTATAACGGAGAATTTTCAGCGCCATGGTGCGTGAATGCATCTTCTGCACGCGCGCTGGCGCGGCACTTCGCACCGCAATCCGAGCACGTAATTGTTTTTCATCTGCTCACGGATGGGCGTGCGTTCATCCGCTTGCAAAGCGGCGAACAAATTACGTTGAACGCCGGCGACCTGGTGATGATTCCGCACGGCGATCCGCATGTGATGGGAAATGGCCCCGCAGCCGACGCGGTGAACGATTCCGAGCAACTGGCGGAAGTCATCGCGCAAGGCCTGAACCCGTGGCGGATGGGCGGAGGAGGCGAGGTTACGAAATTCGTGTGCGGCTACATGGCAAGCGAGCCGCGACTGAGCACGGTCTTCTTGAGTGGCTTGCCGGCATTGTTCAAGGTGAGTATTCGCAACGATGCTTCAGGCCGTTGGCTGGAAAATTCGATTCGCTTTTCGGTGAACGACAGCGACATCTCGCGACCGGGGAGAGAAGCGGTATTGGGAAAGCTGGCGGAAGTTGTTTTCGTCGAAGCTTTACGAGCCTACATCGCGCAATTACCGGCAGAGCAGAAAGGCTGGCTGGGAGGCGCACGCGACGCCGAGATCGGAAAGAGCCTGGCGCTCATGCATCGAGACCCGGTACGGCCCTGGACGCTGGCCTCGCTGGCAAAGGAGGCGGGGATTTCACGTACGGTTCTGGCGGAAAGATTTCGTCACTACCTGAATGAAACTCCCATGGCATATCTGACGCGCTGGCGGTTGCAATTGGGAGCGCAGATGCTCGGCTCGACCAATTATTCGGTATCGCAGATCGCATCCGAGGTCGGATACGAATCCGAAGCGGCGTTCAATCGCGCGTTCAAACGCGAGTTCGAGGTCCCGCCGGCGCGCTTCCGGGCAAACACCCGGAAGGCGCGCGCGCAAACAACGGGGGCTTGAACTCCGCGGATAGAACATTTCATCCCTGCACATGGTGAGCTTGTCTGCGTTCTTGACGCATCTCCTGCTGCAGTTCGTCATACTTCTTCTTTTGATCGTCGCTCAGCAGAGCTTTGATCTTCTTGTCGCTGTCTTCCATGATCGATTTGATTTCTCGCGCCTTTTTCCTGCGGCGTCCGCCCTCGCTGGCTAGCGATTTGATCTTCTCCTCCTGGCGCTCCTCAATGATGGGAGTAATCTTGGCCTTCTGATCGTCGGAAAGAGAAAGCTTGCTATCCATCTTTGCCACGACCTCATCTGGACTGGGCCAGTGGCGGGCCGATTCGGCCTGGTTGGTTGAGGGAGCCTGAGCTCGCGCGAACTGCGGAACCGACGCAGCGAGAGAGAACAGGCAAACGACCACTAATAAATATTTCTTCACTGAGTATTTCCCCCTCCATGAAGTCTATTTTCGGTTGCGACGGAGGGTCGTCGAGAAGTGTAAAGAATTGTGTCCGTTCATCAACGTTGGAGAAACACGTTGCGTTATGCTGGACGCATGGAAGGAATTCTCATACGTGAGGCGCGTGAGGAAGATGTTGCTGAGATCCTTAAGTTATATCGAGATGCGGAGTTGGGCGTAGAAAACGAGTTCACGGTGGAGCAGGCCTGCGCTCAGCTTGCGGTTTTCAGAAAGTATCCGAGCTACAGGATTTTTGTGGCGGTTGAGGAGGGCAGGGTCGTGGGCACCTATGAGTTGCTGATCATGGACAACATGGCGAAGGGTGGAAGGAAATCGGGAGTAGTGGAAGATGTGGCGGTGTCGCCGGATTACCGGGGTCGCGGAGTTGGCCGCGCGCTGATGATGCATGCGCGCGAGCTGTGCAGACAGGCGTCATGCTACAAATTTGTGCTGTCGAGCAATCTGAAACGCACGGAAGCGCACTTGTTTTACGAAGCATTGGGATTCGAGAAGCATGGGTTCAGTTTTCACGTGCAGTTGGAGTGAAGGGCATAGACGACTGACCTCTCCCACTTCTCGCAAAGCGGCGAGAAGTGGGCACCCCGCATCACCTCTCTCCTGTGGATAGGAATGCCATGAAGGCTCTCATTCCTTGTTTTTTTTGTTTTTCGGAAGTGTGTTCGCGGTGAAGACGGCAGACACATGGACGCCCCGAATATGAGGTATTTCATTCAATGGGCAGGCAAGTGTATCGGACACGAAAACTGAACCCACAAAATCGAAACCCACCGCTGCGTAGCGATACGACAGAGTGGGTTTCGCGTTCGGCTACAGTTAAGTCTTTTGATTTAGCAGACGATCAAAAACCTCCACCACCCACCATCAATGTGACGTAAACGCCCGGGTGGTATGGATTGACCAACACATATTCGTCGTTAACAAAATCAATGTAGCAGTCATCGGTGAACGCCCACTCCGCCGGCCAGGGATCCAGGAATACAAAAGGAGTCCCCGCATAAACAAATTGCGTCCGGCCCGGCACGATGGTTGTCGTGGTGATGATCTTATTGACTTTGACCGTGTGCTCCCGGCCGAAGTTCTGCTTGAATTTCTCATCTGGAATTTTCTTGCCCTTGGCCGCAGCAGGGTGCTGGTGCTCGTTGCGCTCCATCCGCTGATCCATTTTCTGGTCCTGCTTCTGGTCCATGCGCTGTTCTTTTTTGTCTTCCTGACGGTCGCGACGCTCGTCCTGCTTCATATTGGGCTGGTCTTTGTCGCGCCGTTCTTCCTGCATTGCGCCTTTATCTTTGTCTTTCTGTTTGGCTTTTTCTTCCTGCCCTTGCGGAGGCCGATCGGCATCCTGGGCGTAAATTCGAACGGATCCTGCAGTGAGCAACAGCAGCACTGCCATACTAAGGGTTCCCAATGTCTTCATGGTTCGCCTCCAAAAAAGTTGGACTGGGTGCGGTGTGATTCTCTAATCAGTTTTCGTACGTCAGCTAAGATGGCGCGAAGCGATGATGGAATACCTGGTTGGTACCTTAGATTTGCGACGGAAGATCGGGTATCTGGGAAAGTTTCGCAGAGGCCTGAAAGTGGTAACCTGCGGGTAGAAAATCACAACAGAGGAGGCCTCATGGCTGTAAAACCCATACCTGAAGGTTATCATTCAGTAACTCCCTACCTCATCGTACGCGGCGCCGCGCAGGCAATCGACTTCTACAAGAAAGCCTTCGGCGCGACTGAAGTCATGCGTTTTCCGGCACCCGACGGAAAGATTGCACATGCAGAAATCAAGATCGGCGATTCTGTGGTGATGCTGGCGGACGAGAGCGCGGAGTATAAGAGTCCACAAACAGTGGGAGAAAGCCCGGTCGGATTGTTGATCTATGTGCCGGATGTGGATAAGACGTTCAATCAGGCAGTCTCGGCGGGGGCGAAGTCGACCCGGCCGGTGCAAGACCAATTCTACGGAGACCGCTTGGGCAGCTTGACTGATCCTTTCGGGCACAAGTGGATGATCTCGACCCATAAAGAGGATGTGTCTGCACAGGAGTTAGAGAGGCGGATGCAGGCCATGCCGAAGTCGGCGTGAGCATAAGCATTCAGCACTCAGCCCAATCCAGGCGATAAATGTTCCCCACTCGAACCGAAACCCGGTTAGAGTGGGGTATTTTATAGCTGGTGAAAAGACGCTTGAGCATGTGGATTGCAGCCGCGGTGGTGGTGGGAATAGCCGTGTTGATCTTGGCACCGCGATTTTTGGCATCGACACCTGCACCGCTTCCGGGATCGGTTGCACCCGAATTTGCGCTGGTTTCTGAAGATGGAAGCAAGGTGAGCCTGAAAGATTATCGCGGTCAGTGGGTAGTGCTGTACTTCTATCCGAAGGATTTCACCAGCGGCTGCACGGTTGAGGCGCATAATTTTCAGCGCGACCAGGCGGAGTTTGCGAAGCGCAACGCGGTGGTTCTGGGAGTGAGCGGGGACAGTGACAAATCGCACAAGAAGTTCTGCGCGAAGGAAGGGTTGAATTTCAAGCTGCTGGCCGATACATCACATGAAGTTTCTCGGCAGTATGGATCGCTGATGAACTTTGGGGTGGCCAAGGTTTCTGCGCGGCACACATTTCTGATCGATCCGGCGGGAAAAATTGTGCGCTCTTTTATGAGTGTGAATCCCATGCGGCACAGCGCTGAGATGCTGGCGGCAATCGACGAGGCGCTTCAGGCGTCAGGCCCGTAAACTAAGAAGCTTGTGTATCAGGCGTGTTGCCATATAATGAAGCGCCTTGTAGGCACCGGTATCGCACCATAGATACTGAGCCGGACGGCCACGATGCCGCTCCAGGGAGATATGAGCCAGGACAAGAAGGCCGCGGACAAGAACGGGGGAGCGGTCACACTCAAATCGGTGGCGGCATCGGTGGGGCTTTCGCCTGGGACTGTGTCGGCGGTTTTGAACAACGCCCCGTCTTCTAAACACATACCAAAAGCCACGCGCGAACGCATCATCGCTGCCGCGCGCAAGCTCGACTATCGCCCTAATTTCTTCGCCCAGACCCTGCGCAAACAACGCACCTATACGCTGGGCGTGATCGCACACGAGATCGGCGACGGTTACAGCTCATCTATTATTGCGGGCATTGAAGAGGGCACGCGCCGGCGCAATTACTTTTTTGTGACCGGCGTCCACCGGCATAATCCCGAACTGTTCGAAAACTATTCGCGGGTGCTGCTGCAGCGCGGGGCCGAAGCCATCATCACCCTGGACTTTAATCTGGCGCACTCGCTGCAAGTGCCGGCGGTTGCAATTCCAGGCCACAAGGACACGGAGGGCGTGACCAACATCGTGCTGGATCATCGTCACGCGGCGGAACTGGGCCTCCGGCACCTTATAGAGCTCGGACACCGGAAGATTGCGTTCATGCGCGGCCATCCCGACAGCGCCGATTCAAAGTTTCGATGGACCGCGGTGCAAGAGGTGGCGCGAGATCTGGGGATTGAAATCGATCCCGAGTTGGTGGTGCAGATCACGTCCGAGGATTCCACACCGAGCCTCGGATATCCATACGGCAAAGAACTGATCGCGCGCAAGCGTCCCTTCACAGCTCTGCTGGCTTACAATGACATCTCCGCAATCGGCGCCATGCGGGCATTCCACGAAGCCGGCTTTCAGGTGCCTGGCGACATCTCGGTGATTGGATTCGACGACATTCCCGCTGCGGCGTTTCATTATCCGAGCCTGACTACAGTACGCCAGCCGCTGCATCGGATGGGGGAATTGGCGGTGGAAATGCTGGTCGAGCGCCTCGAGAACGGCAAAGAGATGGAGCGCGAGATCGCGGTCCAGCCGGAGATTGTGGTGCGCGAGTCCACGGCTCCCTTGAAGAACTAAGCTTCAAGCTTATTGCCTAACTATCCTCAGGAAAACAAACCCTACCACAGAGGACACGGAGTTCCACAGAGAAACGCCACAAAGGAATCCCACTGCGAGCCCTTGACAGAATACTATATTTCTGCAATTATCGAATTATGGCGAGAGCTGAAGACCAGGTGGTCAAGTTCGCGGACATGTTTTCGGCCATGGGGACTGAGGCGCGGCTGAGAATCGTGCAGCTGTTGCTGTCGGCCCACCCGGACGGGATGGTCGTCTCGGAAATTCAGGAGGAGCTGGAGATTCCCAACTCCACGCTCTCGCACCATCTCGACAAGCTAAAAAATGAAGGACTGGTCGAGGTGCGCCGGGAGGGCACGTTTCTTCGGTACACCGCTGACACAGATGCGCTCCAGCAGTTGCTTCAGTTCCTTTATGCGGAGTGCTGCACCCGCAACAAGGCGCTCAAACCGGAACAGGTGACGTGTTGCAGGTAGCCGACATGAGGAGAATCGGATGAGCACAGATATTAAGACAGTGGTCAGACAGAAGTACGGAGAAGCCGCATTACGAGTGAAGACTGGCGGCAGTTCATGCTGCGGCGCGAGTGCAGCGACGGCCTGCGCTGACCCTATCACGTCGAACCTCTACGACAGTACGCAGGCTGGGCAGATTCCGGAAGAAGCCCTGCTGGCATCGCTCGGCTGCGGAAATCCAACCGCACTAGCGACACTTAATGCTGGAGAAGTTGTGCTTGACCTTGGCTCAGGCGGTGGAATCGACGTTCTGCTTTCCGCCAAACGAGTCGGGCCAAGCGGGAAAGCTTACGGACTGGACATGACGGACGAGATGCTGGCGCTGGCAAACGAGAACAAGCAGAAGGCGGGGATGGAGAACGTCGAATTCCTGAAAGGCGAAATCGAAAACATTCCGCTACCTGACAACTGCGTCGATGTCATCATCTCGAATTGCGTCATTAACCTTTCCGCCGACAAAGATCGAGTGCTGCGCGAGGCGTTCAGAGTGCTGAAGCCGGGCGGAAGGTTTGCGGTTTCCGACGTCGTTACTCGTGGCGAGATCGTGCCTGAAATCCGGCAGAACGTGTTGCTTTGGGTCGGATGCGTGGCGGGGGCGCTCGATGAAAATGAATATCGCGGCAAGTTGAGTGCGGCCGGGTTTGAGCAAGTTGAGATTGAGCCGACGCGCGTTTATCGAGTTGAGGATGCGCGAGAATTTCTGGCCGGCCAGAACATCGATGTGGATGCGCTCGCGCCCCAGGTGGATGGAAAATTCATGAGCGCTTTCGTCAGAGCGGTGAAACCAGCGTCGAAACAGCCGTGTTGTTCACCTGGATGCTGCAACTGAGGGCGAGCGATGAAGCCTCACTACAACGTCCTGTTTCTGTGTACGGGGAACTCGGCGCGCTCCATCATGGCCGAGGGCATCATGAACTTCAAAGGCCAGCCGCAGTTCACCGCTTATAGCGCGGGAAGCCATCCATCTGGAAAAGTTCGGCTCGAGGCTTTGCGGCAACTCGAAACTGCGCACATCCCCGTCAGCGGGTTTCGCAGCAAGAGCTGGGACGAGTTTTCAAAGCCTGACGCTCCCAAGCTGGACTTTGTGTTTACCGTTTGCGACAACGCCGCGAGCGAGGTCTGCCCCATATGGCCGGGCCAACCTATGACGGCTCATTGGGGCGTGCAAGATCCTGCCGCGGTCAAAGGCACAGAGGAAGAAGTGCGGAAAGCGTTCCGGGACGCCTACTTTTTATTGGACCGGCGCATCGGCCTTTTTCTTTCCTTGCCCCTGGCCTCGATCGACAAACTCGCGCTGAAGCGTGAACTGGACAAAATAGGCCGCGAATGAACTTCAGCCTGCAAGCCCGACTGGTGGCAGAATTCGTGGGCACAGCTTTCCTTCTGGCTGCCGTTGTTGGGTCCGGCATCATGGGGGAACGCCTCGCGGGTGGGAACGTCGCAATCGCATTGCTGGCTAACACCATCGCCACCGGCGCAGCATTGGTCGCGCTCATTCTTACCTTCGGGCCAATATCCGGGGCGCACTTCAATCCCGCAGTTACGCTCGCCGATGCTTCTCAACAAGGGCTCGCGTGGAAGGAAGTGCCGGGCTACGTGACCGCTCAAGTATCTGGTGCGTTCGCAGGAGTGGCGTGTGCTCACCTGATGTTTGGATTAGGCCTGTTCTCGGCATCAAGGCACGTTCGCAGTGGCGGCTCGCAGATCTTCAGCGAGTTCGTCGCAACTTTCGGATTGATGTCAGTGATTTGGGGGTGTTCCCGATTGCGGTCGTCGGTCGTGCCGATTGCGGTCGGGGCTTACATCACGGCAGCATACTGGTTCACCGCATCGACATCGTTCGCGAATCCCGCGGTGGCTCTGGCAAGAGCTGCCACGGATACTTTTAGCGGGATTCGACCTGTGGACGTGCCGGGTTTTGTATTAGCCCAACTGCTCGGAGCGGGAACGGCGACAACACTTTTCAGGTGGTTGGTTCCGGCGCTGCCTGCTACGTCCTCCGATGTCGTCGTTCCGCACGGTCGAACGGACGACCCCAGTCGGCCAGAGTGAGGCCAATGCTTAGGGTTGAGGCCACATCCATCGGATTCTATTTGTGGGATGGGAAGTCGTAGCGAATACCTGCGCGCGCCAGAATCGGCGGCCCTTGGCTGATGAGTGGAGTAGGAGGCGTCAGGGTTGTGGGGTAACGACGGTTGGTTATGTTTTCCGCGGCTGCATAGATGGTCACCCCGCGCGGGAGTTGACGGCCTAAGAACAAATCCATCACATAGTAGCGCGTCAGCACCAGGGTGTTGAGGTCGTCGTCGTACTGCACGCCGGAGAAGCGGCCCTGCAGGCTGACCATCACGCGCGTGGGATTCCAGTAGCGCGCCTCCCAGGTGAACTGGTTTCGGGGAACTTCAGGAACATTTTTGCCAATGAGCGAGGCCGAGGAATCTTCGACGTAGGCGTGCACGAATTGATATCCCGCGGAAAATTCCAGCGATCGGGAGACGTGCAGCGCACCGTCAAGCTCAACGCCGAGTGAGCGTGTCCTTCCCAAATTCTGGCGCTGGCGAAAGATGGTGGACCCGGCGCTTAGAGTCACGTTGGTGACGGGGTCGGTGATGTCGTCCCAAAAGAATGTCGCGCGCGATTCCAGCTTGCGATTGAAGCCTACTGCGCGCAGGCCGGCTTCTGCGCCGGTGAGTTTTTCCGCATGCAGGAAGGCGTTGCTCTGGGTGAAAACCGTCCCCTGCTGAAAACTGCGATAGAGTTCGTTGAGTGTGGGAGCGCGGAAGGAACGATATCCCGACAACGAGAACGAAAGATTGCTGGTTAAGGGCCGCAGGATGGAGAGCCGCGGGCTGAAGGAATTCTCGCTGCGGTCGGGATAAGTAATGAGCGAAGGCACACCTGCGGGCGGCGGGTTCTGGAAGGTGCTTCCCGAGAAATTGTTCCAGTTGTCCCAGCGCGCGCCAGCGATGATGGTCCACTGCTTGATGCGAAAGATATCTTGCCCGAAAATCCCGCTCGAGCGTTCGCGTCCGCCGGCGATGCTCAGCCTCGAAGCCAGCACAAGTTGTTCGTCGCTGGCGCCTATGGTTTCCTGAGTATCAAACCCGGCGATCAGCGTGTGTCTCTTCAGGGATTCAGTCCATTGGGCTGCGCCGCCGAGTTGCTGCGAGGGAACATGCTGGATGTCGGTCAAGACCTCGGTGTCGCGCGGAACGGTGATTGAACGGACCGAGGAAAACGTCTGATCGTAGCCCTGGACTTGCCCGAAAAGACGCGCGGTGAGTTGGGCACGGTCGCCGATGGGAGCGTCAACTCCGATTGATCCGAAGCCGGTTGCAGTGCTGTTCTCTTGCAAGACCGTGCCGTTGTCACGCGATTCGGTGAAATAGCCACCAGTCAAAGAAAATCTGCCGCGGTCAGCGAAGCGGTATCCCGCAGAAGCACTGACGGTCGCGTGCTCGGAATCTGCGGGGCGGTCAACCGGGCCACGCTGAGACGAAGGTAGGAGAATATAACCGTCGGTGGTTGAGAGGTCGGCGGAGGTTTCGAAATCCCACCGGGAAACGGCTGTTCCGGCCCACAAGGAAAGATCGGGTGTGTTCTCGTTGCCGTAAGAAATGTCGACGGATGCGGACGGGCCTTCCGGCACTCGCGACAAAAATTGCACCACGCCGCCGAGGGCGTTGCTGCCGTAGAGACTCGACGATCCTCCGCGGAAAACTTCGACGCTGGAGAGGCCGGCACGCGGAATGCGGTCCCAGTAAATCCATCCGCCGAAAGGGTCGACGAGCGGGACGCCATCTTCCAGGACCAGAGCGCGGCTGGGCCCGCTGGCGCCGACGCCCCGCAACGAAGCGCCCTGCGTGGTTGGGTTCGCTACGCGACTGCTGGAACGGCGGAATAATGAGAATCCGGGGACCTGTCGTAGAAGATCGTCGGTGGTAAGCGCAGGGTTGGCAGCAAGGTCGGTTCCCGATAGAGCTACGGCGCTTCCCGGCAAATCTGAAAGCTTCATTTCTGTGCGAGTGGCGGAGACGATGACCCGTTCCGATGCGCTGGACGGACTCAGAACGAAATCAATCTCCGGATTCGTCGAAGACCAGTTTTGAGTTGCGGACTCAAAGCCAACCGCCGCGACTTCAATTGTGCCGGTGAGGTCGGCTATATCGTTGAATTCAAATTTGCCGGCAGAGTCGGTTTGTGTGGTTTCGATCTTGTTCGCGGAATGTACGGTGACACGCGCGGAGACGATGGCGGCGCCGCGACTATCTTTGACGGTGCCGAACACGCGTGACTGCTGAGCGGAGGCGCTCAGCGAGAGCAGGCAGAGGATTACTCCGGCGCGAACGAATCGGCGGCTGGTTTCAAACGAAGCCATCGATGCGAGTTCCAATCTGGTTACGTGAGGTGCGGATGCGCACACCTCAGATGTGCAAACCGGCGAACAGGTTCCTAGAACAATAGCAGAAAGTGATGGATCGGATGTTGGGAGGACTTGTGGTGTTCCCTGACAAAAACCAATAACCACAGAGGTCACAGAGGTTCACAGAGGGACACCGCAGATGAGGACAGTTCAGCGGTCGCGCTCGAAGCAGTAACGACTCGGTCACCTTAATGATGAATCGCATGTCTGGGACCGGATGCTTTGTGGCGATGCCGTCCGTCAAACCCTTGACCACAGAGGTCACAGAGGTTCACAGAGGAACCCAAAGAGACGACATTTCAGCGGTCGCGCTCGAAACAATAGCGGCCTCCCTGGGTATGAGCTACGGACTCCGCCACCTTAAGGAAGGCGCGGCCGGCATGGGAGAGGGCGCCGGCCTTGCGATGGATCAGGCGCAGTTTGCGGTGTTCGCTTAACTCATGAATGGGAATGCGCACGAGATCTCCGCGGGCGATTTCGTCCTCTACGCTGATCTCCGGCAGAAAGGCGACGCCGTTTCCAAGGGCTACGAATCGCTTGATTGCCTGCAAAGTGGGCAGCTCGACGCCCATATGCAGCGGCGTCTTGTGCTTTTCGAACAGTTGGATGACTCGGTCGCGATAGGGGGAAGGCACGATGTGCGCGACGAAAGACTCGGCGCCAAGCTGACGGATGCTGATGCGGCTTTCTCCGGCCAGCGGATGCTGTGGCGGAACCACAAAAATCAACTCGTCGGAATAGACGACGATGGAGGAAAGCTCCTCGTCGTGGGGATCGTAGGTGAGTACGCCGAACTCGCAACGGTGGCGGCGGACGTCATCGGGCAGCTGGCTCCCGAGCGAGCGCTGCACCACAATACGAATGGCCGGATGCAGGCGGCGGAACTCGCCCAGCACTCGGAGCAGGTAAAGTGCGGTGAGTTCGTTTGCGCCGACTACCAGTTTTCCCATCTGCAGCTCGCGAAGTTCGGTGAGTGCTTCCCGGGCGTTTTCGCGCAGATTTATCAGGCGCTCGGCGTATTCCTGCAGGATGCCTCCAGCGTCCGTTAGCAGACCTTCTCGAGAGGAGCGGTCGAAGAGCGGCTCGCCAATTTCGTCTTCGAGCTTGCGGACCGCCTGGCTGACGGCTGACTGGGTCCGATAGAGTTTCTCTGCCGCCCGAGAAAAACCGCCCTCGCGTGCGACTGCAAGAAAGACCTCAAGCTGAGAAATGTCCAACCCCGCTCCTATTAATCTTCTTTGCGGAACGTATAAGCAGATCTGATGCTATCAGATTTATTTCTGTAATACAGAAGAATTATAAGCTTTGCTTTCGTAGCTCACTTCCTTAAGATCAAAGGAATTCGGACGAATGGAGTGAGGAATGGAAGGCACGAGAATCACTGTTTTTGACACTACGCTGCGCGACGGCGAGCAGTCTCCCGGCTGCAGCATGAACGTGCATGAGAAAGTTAGGCTTGCGCGGCAGCTCGATCAGCTTGGCGTGGACGTGATCGAGGCGGGATTTCGCATCGCCTCGGACGGCGACTTCGGCGCGGTGCAAGCAAGCGCGGCGGCGGTGCCCCGGCCGATCATTGCGGGACTGGCACGAGCCGCACAGCACGACATTGAGCGCGCTGCGAAGGCGCTGCAGTCGGCAATTCGTCCGCGGATCCACGTCTTCCTTGCGACCTCCGACATTCATCTTCAGCACAAGCTGCGCATTTCGCGGCAGCAGTGCCTGGAGCAGGCGGCCAACTCAGTGCGGCTGGCGCGGACCTTCTGCGACGACGTCGAGTTTTCTCCGGAAGATGCAACCCGCACCGATCCCGAGTTCCTGTTTCAAGTGCTCGATGCGGTGATCGAGGCGGGCGCGACCACGCTGAACATTCCCGATACCGTGGGCTACACCGTTCCGGCAGAATTCGGCGACTTGATTCGCAATATTCGCGAGCGTGTGCGTGGAATTGAAAAAGCGACGATCTCGACGCATTGCCACAACGACCTTGGCCTTGCAGTTGCGAACTCGCTGGCAGCGGTTGCGAACGGCGCGCGGCAGGTCGAGTGCACGATCAATGGAATTGGCGAGCGCGCCGGCAATGCTTCGCTGGAAGAAATTGTGATGGCGCTGCGAGTGCGGGCCGACAAATATCCGTACTACACGGCGATTGCAACTGAGCAGCTCTATCCAACCAGCCAGATGCTGGAAGAAATCACCGGTATTGCGGTGCAACCGAACAAGGCGGTCATCGGACGCAATGCTTTCGCGCATGAAGCGGGTATTCACCAGGACGGCATGCTCAAGAACCGGCTGACGTACGAGATCATGACGCCGCAGTCGGTCGGAGTGCCGGATTCGAAGCTGGTGTTGGGCAAACACTCGGGGCGGCACGCGTTGAGCCTGCGCTGCGAGCAGCTCGGGTATCACTTTGAGCGGCGCGAGCTCGATGAAATCTATCGGCGATTTGTAGTGCTTGCGGATGAGATCAAGCATGTGCACGATCATCATCTGCTGGAGTTGATTCGCGAGAGCGATGGTGAAAGCCACCGCATTCCGCCATCGCGCGTGTCTGCGCAGGCGCAGGCGGTTGCTGCCGGCGCGGAGGAAGCGCGCAGGTTATTTCCTGCGGTGCCGTCGGAGTTCAGCGCCGTGAGCCTGCCGCCGAATGCAGCGCCTGATAATCACTCGGAGCAAGAAGATTATTTGTGGGGAGTGTGAGAGCGGCTTTAGGCTCTTGGCTTTTCGCAACGACGGGCAGTCTGCCCGTCGTTTTTGTTTGCGTGGTGGGTCATATTAGTCGAGTGGTTGTTAGAATCGTCTTTCATTCGAATGCTGTTGAAAATTACAACTCTTCCTGGCGATGGCATTGGGCCTGAGGTTACGGCACAGGCGGTGGCTGTGCTGCAGGCGACGGCTCAGGCGTTCAGGCATGAGTTGCGAGTCAGCGAAAAGAATGTTGGTGGGGCGGCGCTGGTCGCGAGCAACGATCCGCTGCCACAAGATACGATTGACGCCTGTTTGTCGGCGAATGCGGTCCTGCTGGGCGCGGTGGGCGGGCCTGCGTTCGATCACTATCCCGCGAAGCTGCGCCCGGAGGCCGGGCTGCTGCGACTGCGAAAAGAACTTGGAGTGTTCGCGAATCTTCGGCCTGCGATCTGCCTGCCTGAGCTGGAAACGCAATCTCCGTTGCGACCTGAAGTTGTTCGCGGAACTGACGTGGTGATTGTGCGTGAGCTGCTGGGCGGCGTGTACTTTGGCGAACGGAGCACCACTGGCGAAGCTGGAAACCGGCGCGCGGTCGACACAATGGCCTACAACGAACCGGAGATTGAGCGCATCGCGCGGCTGGCGTTCGAGCTGGCGCAGAAGCGACGCAAGAAGCTGACGTCCGTGGACAAAGCCAACGTGCTCGATTCGTCGCGGTTGTGGCGAGAAGTGGTGAACCGCGTCGCCAAGGACTTTCCCGATGTCGAGCTTTCCCACACTTACGTGGATTCGGCGGCGATGGCGCTGGTGTCGCGGCCGGCAACGTTTGATGTGATCCTCACCGAAAACATGTTCGGCGACATTCTTTCCGATCAGGCGGGAGCGGTAGTTGGCTCGCTTGGTCTGCTGCCTTCGGCCAGCGTTGGCGGCAAAGTCGGACTCTACGAACCGATTCATGGCTCGGCGCCGGACATTGCGGGCAAGGGCATCGCCAATCCGCTGGGCGCGATTCTCTCGGGAGCAATGTTGCTGCGGCATTCATTTCGACTTGAAGAGGAGGCGGCGGCGATCGAGTCCGCGGTGCGGGAGGTTCTTGCGGCCGGGAATCGCACGCGCGATCTGGTTGCGGCTGGTCAACTTTTTCTGAGCACGGCGGAAGTCGGAGAATTGGTCGCCGGCCGCGTCCGCCGTCAAAAACCTGCGTACACGCACTAACATTCATTACCAGGGCCTGGCTCCGCCGATGGATCTTCAAGTCGCCCAACTCAGCGGCAGCGGAACGCAAGGTCTCTCGACTACGCAGCGCGCTGCACGCGCTGCTTCGCTCGAGATGACATCGTTTAAAGGCCGCTTGAGAACCGCGGCCGTTGATTTGGTTATGCGGCGCTGTGAAGGCTTCAGAAATCCGGTGGCACTCGCGCTGTGTGTTCTTTTGGTCGTTCCCGCTTGCTTCGCAGAGACTGGCGCGGAGGCATGGCTGCGATATCACGACCTGAAAACCAGTTCGCTACCGACTCTGGTCGCGGTCGTCGGTAAGAGCGAGGTGGTCCGCACGGCTGGGAACGAATTGGTTCAGGCACTGGGAAACAAGCCCAAGGCTGAGGGCGCGGTCACGCAGATTCCTTCGAAAGACGCCTTTGTGCTGGGGACGTGGAAGGACATTCGTCCTCTTTTTCCCGAACTATCGCGAATGCACGTTCCCGCTTACGACGGTTTCTGGCTGAAAACCGTGCGGCGCGGTGCCGCAAGGTATTGGTTGATTATCGGACGGAATGATCGCGGCGTGCTTTATGGAACCTTTTCGTTGCTGGGGAGAATTGCCCAGCAGAAGGACGTCTCAACGCTTGACGATTCGCAAACGCCGTCGGCTCCGATCCGGTGGGTCAGCGAATGGGACAACCTGGATGGCTCGATCGAACGCGGCTACGCGGGGCGGTCAATTTTCTTCGACAACGGTGCGGTGCGCGCGGACCTCACGCGCGCCGGGCAGTACGCTCGGTTGCTGGCTTCGATCGGGATTAATGGGTGTTCGATCAATAATGTGAACGCAAGCCCTCGGATCGTTGCGCCGGAGTTTATTCCCCAGCTGGCGCGGGTTGCGGATG
>JBKPSP010000251.1:0-6723 GCA_046735175.1 Acidobacteriota bacterium | reverse complement strand
AGCATGGCCATCGGCTTACCCACGATGTCACTGCGGCCGACGACGACTGCTTCCCGGCCGGAAATTTTTATTCCCGAACGCGCCAGCATCTCCATGATCCCGGCTGGAGTACATGGAACCAATCCCGGCCTCTGGGTGGAAAGAAAACCGACATTCATGGGATGGAAGCCGTCCACATCTTTCGTGGGACTTACTGCGAGCAGAACCTTCTTGGAATCTACCTGGGGTGGCAGCGGCAACTGGACGAGAATGCCGTCTATTTCATCGCGACGATTTAAGTCTTCGACCAGCGCCAGCAGTTGCGCGGTGGTTGAACTCTCGGGAGGAGTGTGTTTTTCGCTGTAGATCCCGACTTCCTCGCTGCTCTTCACCTTGCCGCGAACATAAATTTCCGAAGCAGGGTTGTTTCCGACGAGTACCACGGCCAGGCCCGGCCGCATTCCCGCGGCGGTCATGGCGCGAGCGTCCGCCGCGGCCTCTGCGCGGATTTCTGCGGCGATTTTGGTTCCATCGAGAGTAGCGGCGGGCATGAGAGTGAACTGGAGATTCTAGCACTCGGCGGGCAGGACGGCGCCTCAGCAGCCTACCTTAGGTTCATACGCAAGTACTTTCGCTTGGGCCGATACAGTAATATCGGTATTCAATAAACGGCATTTGTAGGCTAGCCTACCCTTCACTTTGCCTCGTCACACTGAAAATAAGATTGACGAACTCTGCGCCAAAGCCAAAGCTGCGAAGACCGAGCGAGAAGCGGAACGCGTGATGGTGGCATTGCGGTCTGCGCTCGCAGAACACATAGGCTTGGCAAGGCAATCTCTCGAAGCCCAAGTCAGCGCCTTAAGCGCTCTCGAAGCGAAGACCAAGCCGTTCCTTCCCAAAACCAAAAGGGCGAGGCCCAGGAAACGGCAGGAGAACGTCTCTAATTCCGGCGAAGCAGCCTGATGCAGATATGCCCGCCCTATTGCTGCGTGAATTCCGCATCAAACTGCCGGATCACCGCATAGCACTCGCAGGCCGCCCTCTCTAATTGCTTCCGGTTAACGATCTTCACCCCGCCATACATGTACTCGATAATTCCGCGAGTCTGCAGCGATCCAGCAGCCAGGCTGACGCTCGGCCGGTCGGTACCCAGCATCATTGCGAGGAAGTCATGTGTGATGCGCAGCACCGCCGACTGAGTTCTGTCCTGCGTGAGCAGCAACCATCGCGATAAACGCTGTTCGAGGTTATGCAGGCGGTTGCATCCGCCGGTTTGGCCAACCTGCAGGCCCTGAATGACTGCGTAGCGCATCAGCATTGCATGAAAGCGCGGGCTTGCCGGAAGCAGCTTCTCAAGAACGGCAACGCTGATTCTGAAACCTTCTCCTGAGACCTGGACAACCGCGCGATGCGGGTTGCGTTTCAGGCCGATGACCATCGGCGTGGGTGTGAATCCTTCCCGGCCAATGACTCCGATCTCCACACTCCGGCCGTTCTGTCCGCCTACCACGATCGAAACCATCCCATTGTTCAAGAAATAAGCGAATTGAACCTTGTGTCCTGGCTCATGCAGATTGCGATGATGGGGCAGATCTAAAAATTCCAAATGAGGGCGAATGCGTCCATATTCCATCTCTGGCATTGCCAGAAGAATGGAGTTGTTGACTGGTTTTCCGGTAACGTTGGTGCGTTCTCCGGAGCGCAGAGGCTCACGCCACTTTCTGGGTCTTCGCATGGTTACCTCCTGATCCGTTTTCCAGTTTGAGATGCAACGTGAGCGGGTTTAAAAGGCTGAGTCCAAAGGGAAAAACCCCATATACCGATACAGATTTGAGGGTATGGGAAAAGCCTTTGATATCCGGTATTTGTAAGCTGCCTGAACATTCCGGCCATTCGCCACGAAAGCATGAAATGCCGTCGCCACGAATCCTCATCGTCGATGATTCCGCCTTACTGAGATCGGCCCTTTGTGGCCTTCTTTCCAGTGCGGGAAATTACGAAATTATTCAGGCGGAAGACGGTAAGAACGCCATTGTGGTGGCCGAGCAGCAGCGGCCCGATGTGATCGTAATGGACTTTGCGATGCCGGCAATGGATGGCCTGACGGCAACGCGAGAGCTGCGCAAGCGCATGCCGGATGTTCCCGTGGTGATGTACACCATGCACTACACTCCCCAACTGGTGGCGGATGCGAACAGCGCAGGGGTGAAGAAACTCATCTCCAAGTCGGAGGGAGGGGACCTGATCGCGGCGGTCCGAGACCTACTTCCCCCGAGGGATGATGCGAATCCTAAGCCTGCAATGAACAGCCAATTTGCTGCAGTGCCGGAGCCACGCTCGGCGTCTTAGAGAGCCTCTAGTGCTCATCCCGATTGCTGCGGCCGTAAGGGAACTCGGGCGTGCCCGCTTTCGCTACATTCTCTTCCGCAAACACACGCACGCGGTCCAACGCTTCCTGCAGCTTCTGCAGATATTCCTCATCGCTGCCATCCGCCGGCACGGGGATCTCCGTGCTGATTCTCATCAGCGCGCGGCAGAACGGCTTTGGGATCATGGCCTTGTCCCAGGTGTTTAACACCCACGCGCGATCGAGAGCAATGTGGAAGGCCACCATCGGCGCGCCCGTGCTTCGTGAGAGCACCACCGGCCCCGGCTTTGCGACATAGCGTGGGCCTTTCGGGCCGTCGATGGTGAATGCGACCGTCCACCCCTGGTCAAGCTCGCGGCGCATTCCCAGCAGAGCGCGAACAGCGCCCTTGGAACTCGATCCGCGAACTTTCACGAATCCAAACTTCTGCATGATGCGCCCGGTGTATTCGCCGTCGAAGCTGTCGCTGCTCATGACCCGCACGTCGAGGTCCCGGCACCAGTACATCGCCGGAATCATGCAGTTGTGCCAGAAGGAATAGACCCGAGGCCGTTCGGCAAGGCTCTTGGGCGATTCGGGTTCCCAGGAGATCGCGAACTTGATCGTCGGGCCGAGGAGGCGGATGACCGCATATCCGGCCCAGGTTATGAGCCCCAGAAGAATGCGCTGCCTGAGCGTGAACTTGCGCCAGGGTTTATCGACCTTAGGAGCGTTGCCGGTGGCTACAGCATTCACAAAACGATTCTACCGTCACAGTCGTCGGGCCGGCCCAAACGTGGATCAAAGTCGTGGAATCCAAGTGCAATGGGCGAAGAAGAAACCACAGTAGAAACCCGCCGCCGAACCGCTTCGGAAATTTTCGAAGCAGCAATCGAAAATGCCAGGTCGGAGCTCAAACGTTCGACGGCCAGCCCGGGTATTTCTGCCTTTGCGGCGGGCCTTACGCTCGGACTCACCGGTATTGGTGTGGCTGCGGTCCGCGCTATGGTGGGCACTGAACCGTGGCCTGAGTTTCTGGCACAGCTGCTCTACCCCACAGGGTTCATTGCGGTCATCATCGGACGGCAACAGCTGTTTACCGAAAATACGCTGTATCCGGTGGTGCTGGCGCTCGACGAGCGCGGCCACTGGATGTCTGCTGCGCGCCTTTGGGCCGTAGTCTTTGTCTGCAATGTCGTTGGGGCGACGGCCTTCGCCTGGCTCGCCGCGCACACCAGCGCGCTGGGTCCTCGCATTTCGACCCAGTTATTCGAGATGGGGGGCACCGCTGCGACTGGAACCTTTGCGCACATCTTCTGGAGCGGGGTTGTAGGTGGTTGGGTGATTGCCTTGGTAGCCTGGCTCGTCAGCGCCAGCCATTGGACCGTGGGTCAGGTTGTGGTGATCTGGCTTTTGACCTTCGTCATTGGCGCCGGACATTTTGCGCACTGCGTCGCCGGAAGCTGCGAGATTCTTGCAGCCACGCTGGCGGGATCTGTCCCCTTGATGGCGTACCTGCATTGGCTCTCGGCGGCTACGGTGGGCAACATTGCGGGCGGCGTGATGATAGTCAGCGTGTTGAATTACGCGCAAGTACGCAATGAATGATTTTCAGCTTGCCCCGCTTAGCCTGTTGTAGCAAGCTCAGTTTTGCACCGCGCGCTCAAGTACGTTCACCATCGCCCCTGGCCTGTTCCTTCCGGGCCGTGGATCATGCAGCAGACGTGGAATGATCTGCTGTTCGCACACTGGCCGATTGCGCCGGCGAGCTTGCGTCCGCTCGTGCCGGACGTGTTGCCGCTCGATACGTTCGAGGGCCAATGCTGGGTTGCGATAACGCCATTTCACATGAGTGGTGTTCGAGCGAGGTGGATTCCGCCTGTTCCCGGCGCTGCCCGGTTTCCTGAGCTGAACGTCCGCACATACGTCACGTATGGCGGTAAGCCGGGAGTGTTCTTTTTCAGCCTGGATGCAGCCAGCCGTCCGGCTGTCTGGGGAGCTAGGATGGCGTATCACTTGCCCTACTACTTCGCGCGGATGAAGGTCACGGAAGCAGACGGCAGCTTTCGATATGAGTCAGTACGCAACCCGAGCACGTTGCTGCGAGCAACGTATTCTCCGGTTGATGCAGTGCAGCTTCGCAAACCGGGTACCCTTGAGCATTGGCTCACAGAGCGCTACTGCCTGTACACGGTTTTCGGCGGCGATGTTTATCGTGCGGAAATTCACCATGAGCAGTGGCCTCTGCAGGGTGCGCAAGCTGACTTTTCCGCCAACACAATGGCCAGCGCGGTTGGGATCGCGCTACCCGAGATTCCACCGCTGCTTCATTTTTCGAAACGACTCGAAGTGCTGGTCTGGCTGCTCAGAAAGATTCGGTCTTAATTCCTGGCATCGCCATCTCAGCCGATATAATGACCAGAGTCTTTCCCTTTCTGGAGACATCTAATTACAGTGGACAGAAATCCTTTCTTTTTTCAGCATTACGGCCTGACTGAAAACGATCTCGAACGCTACCTGGGAACGGCACTCTCGGCAGGTGGCGACTACGCGGACCTTTACTTTGAATATCTTTCCTCGACCTCGCTGAGCGTGGACGAGTCCATGGTGAAGTCGGCGTCGCAGGGTATCTCGGCTGGTTGCGGCATTCGTGTGATCTCGGGCGAGCGCACCGGATATGCCTACACCGACGATCTTTCTCCCGCGCGAATTCTGCACGCGGCGAAGACGGCCGCGCTGATCGCCAGCGGCCCGGCGAAAACTCCGAGTGCGGGATTTCAGCAGAAGGCAGCGCGGAGCTTGTATCCGGTAACCTTGCCGTCGGTGGACGCCGAGATTACGGCCAAGGTCGAGCTGGTCATGCGCGGCGACGCCGCCGCCCGTGCCTACGACCCGAGAATTAAAGAAGTGCGAGTGAGTTATTCGGACGAGTTGCGCAACATTCTGGTGGTTGGATCCGATGGAACATTCGCGGAAGATTCGCAGCCGCTGGCTCGTTTGAACGTCTCCTGCATCGCCAAGAACGAAACCAATTCTGCTCGCGGCAGTTCAGGCGGCGGCGGGCGTGTGGCGCTGGACTTCTTTTTCGGCGACAAGACGCCAGAATATTTCGCGAAAGAAGCATCGCGGCAGGCGATTCTGCAACTCGACGCCCGCGAAGCCCCAGCAGGAGAGATGGAAGTCGTGCTCGGCCCAGGGTGGCCCGGAGTTCTTTTGCATGAAGCCGTGGGTCACGGGCTTGAGGCGGATTTCAATCGCAAGCAGACATCGGCGTTCGCAGGGCTGATCGGGAAGCAAGTAGCCAGCGAAAAGTGCACGGTGGTGGACAATGGCACCATGCCGTGGCGCCGCGGCTCGCTCAACGTGGACGACGAAGGCAATCAGACGCAAGAGAACGTGCTGATCGAGAAGGGAATTCTAAAAGGCTATTTGAGCGACAAGCTGTCCGCGCGCCTCATGGGCGTGGCCAACACTGGCAATGGACGTCGCGAGAGCTACGAGCACATCCCCATGCCGCGCATGACTAACACCTACATGCTGGCGGGCGACGACGATCCGGAAGACATCCTTCGCTCGGTGAAACGCGGCGTTTACGCCGTGAACTTCGGCGGCGGCCAAGTGGACATCACCAATGGCAAGTTCGTGTTCTCAGCTTCCGAGGCCTATTTGATCGAGGATGGCAAAGTGACTGCGCCCATTCGCGGAGCCACGTTAATCGGAAACGGGCCGGAAGCTTTGAAGCACGTGTCGATGGTTGGTAATGACCTCAAACTCGACGAAGGCATCGGGACTTGCGGCAAGGATGGACAGGCCGTGCCGGTGGGCGTCGGCATGCCGACGACGAAGCTGGATCGCATGACGGTCGGAGGAACGGCGAGGAAAGATCCCGGCGGGTTTATGCAGTAAGGCCTTTCCACCAGAGCGGTAAAGTGAACGGCTAGAGTAGCCTTGCCTCTTGCCCCTGTGCTTTGAGTAGCTCCACTGCTCCTTCATCAAAAGAAACGAAGGTTTCGGCACCCAGCCACCGACCTTCATACGCAACTACGCCATCGGCGAAATCTCCGCCAGCATCGAGAATCGCCAACCCAGCCTCGACTGCAGGACGATTGGTTTCGACATTTTCCGCTGCCAGTAATGTACGGATCGCCTTTGCCATTTCGGAGGAGCGAAAACGATAGACGCTGCGCAGGACCCACACAAATTCACACAGGGAGGGCACCGCAATGGCGACGATTTGCGCTCGTGCCATGACTTCTTTCGCTGCCGCGGCTTGCCTTGCATCATCGCGAACCGCCGCCCGCACTAGGACATTTGTGTCCACCGCGATCTTCATTTTCTGCCCACCCGGATGTTGCCAGCCCACCCCTGTGCAGCCGCCTCATTCATTTCTTCAATGG
>JBKPSP010000250.1:0-11937 GCA_046735175.1 Acidobacteriota bacterium | reverse complement strand
CATCGACCGTGTAGGAAAACAGTTTCTTAAAGCTTGTGGCCCGCACGTTGGTCGGAGTCAAAATGTACTCGGCGGTATTGACGTTATTTCGCCGATTGTTGTAGCCCCAGGTGGTGACCGCTGGCGGAGCGGGCAGTGATCCCGTCACCTTGATACTGATCGAGAGCTTTGAAGTTCCGCCGCACTTGTCGATCTCCTGGACCATGAAATTGGAGTATGTGCCGGGCTTCAAGATAAATGCCTTGCTGAAGCTCTTAGAACTTGTCTTGAAAAGCAAATTACCGGCGGTTGGAAAAAGACTCAGCGATGCGACACCGGCGGAACAGGATGCGGGTGCAACTGCACTCGCTGCCACTGTGACAGGAGTGGCAACGGAGCCTCCGTTGTTCGGGGCTGTGAGGGTGATGACGCCATTCGAAGTAGAAGCGGACGCGAATGAAGCGGAAAGAATGAGTGCGAGCACAACTGATTTCATCGAAGCTCCAGGGAGAAGAATCTTTTTATGTTCTGGTAGAGAGCGCCAGGAGGATTAACAGGAAAAAGCGAAGACGGAGGGTACTTCAAGGAGACTGCCTTCAAGTCTGATATTAGAAAACTCTTTCTCTTGCGGCAAGGGGCAAGGCTTGCAGACAGTGAAGTTTTGTCCCGCACGATTGCCGGAACTAGATGTTCGTAGAAGCTAGAATGGTTGCTGCATCAGGTGTGGAGTAGGTGAAACAGCGTATGTGGACTAAGGCCTTGCGTCGAAAGCAGCGTCGTTGGTGAAGAAAGTTTTCACGGCGTTTGCAAGGCAGTCTCGCTGGAAGGTTTCGCTATATTGAATGAAGATGCCTCATGAAAAAACGGTTTTGATCCGTCCTGCAGAGGGGATTTCTGGCTTAGTGCGTCTTCCTGGGGACAAGTCTATTTCACACCGGTATGCGATGCTCGGAGGAATTGCCGAGGGAACGACCAAACTCGAGAACTTCTCGAGCGGCGCAGATTGCGCCAGCACGCTTGGCTGCCTGCGCTCACTCGGGGTGAAGTGGGAGCGCGATGGAGGATCGGTTGTAATTCAGGGCACCGGATCGCGCCTGCAAGCCCCGGCTGCCACTCTCGACTGCGGCAACTCCGGCTCTACTATTCGGATGTTGAGTGGGATTCTCGCCGGGCAGGCGTTTACCAGTGAGTTAATGGGCGACGAGTCGCTGTCGCGGCGTCCGATGGCCCGGATCATCACGCCTCTTGAAATGATGGGCGCGAGGATTGATGCTCGCGACGGCGGTCGGCCACCGCTTCGAATTTCCGGAGCGAAGCTTAAGGCTATCGATTACAAACTGCCAGTCGCCAGCGCCCAGGTGAAAACCTCCCTGCTGTTCGCGGGATTGTTTGCCGAAGGGACAACCCGGATTGAGGAGCCGATCCAAACTCGCGATCATGGGGAATTGGCCTTGCAGGCATTTGGAGCACGTCTGGATAGGCGTATGCGGGAAGTCAGCATCAACGGAGGGCAAACGCTTCACGCAATCGAGGCGCGTGTTCCCGGAGACATTTCAAGCGCTGCCTTCTTTTTGTGCGCTGCCGGGCTGTTTCCTGAATCTCAACTGGCAATTCCTGGGCTGTTGCTCAATCCAACCCGCGCGCGCTTGCTGGATTTTCTAATTGGCCTTGGTTTGAAAATCACCATGACCGATCTCGAAGAGCAGCATGGAGAGCTAGTAGGAACTGTCCAGGTGCAGGGCGGAACTTTGAAGGGCGCGCGCGTCGCCGGAGCAGACGCCGCAGCCCTGATCGACGAAATTCCCGTGCTTGCGGCGATCGCCCCGTACACGAGTGATGGGATTGAGATTCGTGATGCGCGAGAGCTGAGAGTCAAAGAATCTGACCGCATTGCGAGCGTCGCCAAAAACCTCCGGCTGATGCGGGCGGAGGTCGAAGAGTTCGACGATGGTCTACGTATTGGAGGCGGTCAGCAATTGCATGGAGCGTCGCTCGATTCGTTTGGAGATCATCGCATCGCGATGGCGTTTGCAGTGGCGGCGCTGCGCGCGAATGGCGAAACCGAGATTAGGGGAGCTGACGCAGCGGTGATCTCGTATCCGGAATTTTTTGAAGCGTTGGAAGGCTTGGCGCAACGTTAGAGGTTTGGCAGGCGGCCGCGATCAGTGGATGAAAGGCGGGTCGGACGGCAATGTCCGACCCACACAGTGCTTGTTACTTAATGGTTTCGGTCTTGCCGTCGTACTTCACGGTTCCGGTCTTCTGGTTCAGCTGGTCGATATCCTGATTGGTGATGGTACGAGTGGCATGCTTGCCGCTCTTTGCGGCTGCTGAAGCTTCGGTCGCGCTGGTCATCTCGCCTGCGTAGAATGTCCAATCTTTGGCGGCGGCTTCATGCTCCATGTGCTGCATATGTTCCATGTGCATCATCATGGGATGCTCCATGACCGGGCCGAGCGGGAGACGGACGGCTGGATGCGAGATCTCTGGAGTGGTTGCACCCGAGTACCACACTGGCTGGGTATATTCGGAACTGGTATTGCCCTCGCTCATTTCGAGGGTAGAGTTACCGGCGCCAGCCTCGAGACCGGCGGTTGCGTTCGTAGCTCCGACGGTGGGACCGGTTGAGCGCGATTGCAGCGAAATCTCCGGGGTGGTGATCAGCGGAACGTAAGGGCCGTAACCATATCCATACCCGTGAACAAAGGCATTTTGTGCCAGGGCCAAGCTCGAGACGAACAAGACTGCGCAAAGCGTGAACAGACGCATGCTACCTCCTGGGGACTTACAACCTACCTATTGGAATACTAAGCAGGTGAGATGCCAGATGTTGAAGCAAGCCGGTTTGCAAGGTTTTTCCGAGTCTCTTGGGTGGGTTTTGGAAGAGAAATGGTCGCGCGGATAGGTTGGGTGCAAGTCCTTGCGCAAAAACCGCAGCCGGATTGCACCAGTCGTGAGCTTAACTTCCTACGAACCGTGCATAAAGGCTTCTGGCGACCGCGGTTTCCGTGGTTCCTTTAATAATCGCGCGGCCGTCGGGGAACAGGGTCATCTCATACGGCTCTTTCCAGAATTTCAATACAAATTGGTTGTGCCGGACGGCGCCATGCGGCTTCAATCTCTCGCTCATAGTGGCGAGATCGAGCGGCCGTGCGTGTTCATGAATCTGGACGGAATTGCGTCCGCACAGGGTGATGTGGGGACGTCCTTCACCTGCGAGATGAACGAATTCCCGCCTCGCGCAAGTTCGACAATCGAGGTTCGGTTTGGCGGCAGAGATCTCCGCACGTTCGTTGGTCCAAAGATCATGAGAAAGCAGGGTGCGGCGCAGGTTCTCGGTGTCGCCGACCAACAGCTTGGTGGCTTCGGTTGCAGCAATGGACGCGGAGAGGTTCACGGCCGAGTTGAGAATGCCAGAAGTGTCACAGGTTTCGACTGCGCCATGGGGGCTCTCGGGAAAAATGCAACTGAGACAGGCGGTCTCGCCGGGAACGATGTTCATGGTCGCGGCATAACTTCCCACGGCTGCAACGTAGATCCATCTCACGTTGTTCTTCACTGAGAAGTCATTTAACAGATATCGGGTTTCAAAGTTGTCGGTACCGTCGAGAATCAGGTCGAAGCCGGCGAGCAGTTCGTCGATATTTTCCGGTCTCATGTCGCTGACATGCGGTTCGGCCGTTACCTCGGAATTGAATGACGCTATCTTGCGACACGCGGCTATGGCTTTGGGAATGGATTCGGAGGCATCAACCTCGTCGAACAGGCTTTGTCGCTGGAGGTTGCTGGGCTCGACGTAATCCCGATCGATAATCCGCAGGGTTCCAACGCCTGCGCGGGCCAGAAGGGAAGCCAGGGCTGAGCCAGTGGCGCCACACCCGACAATCGCAACCCTACCGTCGACCAGTTTCTGCTGGCCGGTCTCGCCGATCCGGGGAAACAAGATCTGGCGCGAATATCTTTCGCTGACCGCGGGTTTCATTCAAGAAACACTTTAAGAAAACGTTGTGACCTTCGAGGCTATCGGAACCATGAGTTCCATTCTGCCCAGGCGCACAGACATTTATTATAAGTGGCGACCGCGCAGCATCTGCGAGAGCTGCGAGTTCGTGTGCTTAAAAACCGGCAGGGACTTCATTCGTTGCTCAGGAGCCTGGTTGCTTAGAAGGAGCATTATCCGTGCGTTTAGCATACTTGCGACCGTCTGGTGCTTTGGGGCCGGAGCAAGTGCGCAAACGGCTACGGAACCCGTGGCCGCGACTTGTCTTGGTTCAAAGATCGCAAGGGTTGATTTTCCCGGAATCAATCTGGCGGACCAGGAAATCTTGCGAGGGCTGATCGCGGCACATGAGGGAGAGCGACTTGGCCGGCCACAGTTGCAACAGAGCCTGCGAGTTCTGTTCGCGACTGGCCGGTTCGATGATCTACGCGCCGAGTGCGAGAGGTCGCCCGATGGGAGTGTCGTGCTTTCGTTCGACGGCACCGCCAGGTTCTTTGTCGGCAAGATCAGCGTAGAAGGCGCACCGCAACATCCCACGCAGTCGCAGATCGTGAACGCCACGAAACTTCAGCTGGGCGAGCCGTTCACGGAGCAAAAAATGGCGGCGGCGCTCGCCAACATCCGCCGGCTGATGGAAGACAATCAGTTTTATCGCTCGACAGTCACCCACTCTGAGCAGTCGGATCCCGCCGATCAGCAGATCGAGGTGACATTTCGAATCCAGCCCGGCGATCCTGCCCGAGTCGGGGAGGTTAAACTCCAGGGCCGGGGCCTGTTTTCTCAGGGACAGATCCAGGACATCGCGCACCTGCACCCGGGTGACATCGTTACCGCGCAAAAGGCGTCCAATGCCATCGATCGCATCCGGAAAAAGTATCAATCTCGCGGGCGCTGGCTGGTGCAGGCGAGCATAGCCGAGCATAAATATATCCCTGCAAGTAATACGGTGGATTACACGTTGCTGGTCGAGCCCGGGCCATTGGTAGAAATCACAGTGGAGGGTTTCAGGGTCTCGCGCGGCACGATCAAAAAGAACGTGCCGGTCTATGAAGAGAGCGCGCTCGACGACGACCTGCTGAACGAAGGACGCCGCA
Source organism: Acidobacteriota bacterium (assembly GCA_046735175.1). GTDB lineage: Bacteria > Acidobacteriota > Terriglobia > Terriglobales > Acidobacteriaceae > Gp1-AA145. The sequence continues at coordinate 6,864 of JBKPSP010000250.1, read as the reverse complement.
ACCTGCTCAACTACATGGAGTCGCAAGGGTTCTTCGAGGCGAATGTGGAATTGCGCAAGGAATCCGACTCGGCAAAGAACCTGCTTCGCGTCGTGTACCAAATTGACCCCGGCGAGCGCCACAAAATCGTGAAGGTATTTATCATCGGCAACAAATACCTGCAGGACCAGAACCTGCGTCCTGTGATCCAGATTCAGGAAGCAAACTTGCTGCTGCGCCACGGGCGATTCAGCCAAGCCTTGTTAAAGCAGGACGCGTCCATTATGGAGGAGATGTACCGGCGTGAAGGCTTTTCGCAGGTCAAGGTCGAAACCGACGTTGAGGACGATTACCTGGATGTAAACAATCACGTCGCGGTGACGTTCAAGGTGAATGAAGGTCCGCAACTGAAGGTAGGATCTTTCCAGATTGTGGGAAACGACACGAAATTCGATGATCCCATGTCGCCGCTGAATTTTCTGAATACGGGGACGGGGCAGCCTTACTCGGATTCGAGAATCGCTGACGATCGCGACATCATTCTCAATTATTACTTCGACAACGGATTTCCCAATGCCACCTTCGATGCGAGCGCCAAGCCCGCAGCGGACAACCGCATGGATGTGACATACACGATCCATGAAGGGGCGCGGATTTTCGTGAATCGTGTTTTGGTTACCGGCCGCGAATTCACCAGGCCTTATGTGGTGGACCACGAAATCCAGGTTCATGCGAATGATCCGCTTAGCCAAAGCGATCTGCTGGATAGCCAGCAGCGGCTGTACGATCTCGGCATTTTCAGTCAGGTGGATACTACGGTCCAAAACCCGGAAGGGGTCGAGCCGCGCAAGAACGTCCTCGTCGAATTGCAGGAGGCGAAGCGCTACACGTTCAACTATGGCGCGGGTTTTGAATTTCAAACTGGCCAGCCTGGAGGGACTCAGAGTTCGCTCGGGACGAATGGAGTCAGCCCGCTGGCTTCGTTTGACGTGACCCGGCTGAACTTCCGCGGCCGGGACCACACCATCACATTCGAATCCAGGGTTGGACGACTGCAGCAGCGCGGACTGCTCAGCTATGCGGCTCCGCGGTGGTTCGACAATCCAAACCTGAAGCTCACCTTCAGCGGATTGTTTGACCATACCCTGGATGTGACAACTTTTACTTCCCAGCGTCTTGAAGGGTCGGTGCTCGCCGAACAGATCGTCAATAAGCGGCGCGACGGAACACCGATCGACGTGCTTACCTACCGATTCAACTACCGCCTGGTCAAGGCGACCCATCTTTCTTCGACGGTCAGCCCTGAGCAGATTCCGTTGCTGTCGCAGCCCGTCCGAGTAGGCGAACCGGGATTCAGCTTCAGCCACGATCATCGTGATGACCTGCTTGAAACCAAGCGTGGAAGCTACACGACGTTCGATGCCGGGATTGCGGCGCATTATTTCGGATCAGAAGCCGACTTCAGCCGCGTGCTGGTTCAAAATTCCACGTATCATCCGTTTGGCAAAACGCAAAAATCGTCCAAAGAACTGGTGTTTGCCCGGTCGACCCGTGTGGGTGTGGAGAACCCATTCAGCAGCACAGAGATCATTCAACCGGGCCAGCCTACGACCGGGACGGAGACGCTCATTCCGCTGCCGGAACGTTTCTTCATGGGCGGCGGCAACTCGCATCGTGGCTTTGGGTTGAACCAGGCGGGGCCGCGCGATCCCATCACCGGATTTCCCCTGGGTGGCTCGGCGTTGTTCCTGAACAATTTTGAGATCAGGTTTCCGCCGCCCACGCTTCCGTTTGTTCAGGAGAACATGAGCTTCGCGATCTTTCACGACATGGGGAATGTGTTTACGGATGGAACGCACATGCTGCAGAGCCTGGCGACGTGGCACCAGGATAAAAAGGCGTGCACGCAGGCGTTGAATTCACAATATGTCCCAGGAACGAAAGCGGCGCTGTGCAATTACAACTACATTTCTCACGCCATCGGCTTGGGGATACGCTACAAGACGCCCGTCGGCCCGGTGCGATTTGATTTTGGCTATAACCTGAATTCAACGGTGTTTCCGCAATTCGTGCCTGCTGCCACTTCGACGCCTACAAATCCGGTCTACAACTTTTCCGGAACAAGGCAGGCTAGTCCGTTCAACGTTTACTTTAGTATCGGGCAGACCTTCTGATGCGATTTCGTTCCGCCATTTCGGGACTTTTGCTGTTGTGCCTCACTCCTCTGCGCGCGGCCGAACTGCTCGATCGAATCGTTGCTACCGTGAACGGACACGCGATTCTGGAAAGCGATGTAGATGACGAGATTCGCTATGAAAGTCTGATGAGTGTCGCTGCGAAGAACGGGCCTCCTTCGGACCGCAAAGCCGTGCTTGATCGTCTCGTCGATCGTGAGTTGCTGAATGAGCAGTCTTCAGGTGCTGACTATGTTCAAACAACGGCGGACGAGGTCGACAAAGAACTCAATCAGATCAAATCTGACTATGTAGATAACCTGAAGATGTCGTGGAGCGACGCGCTCGCAAAATATGGCTTCAGCGAAAGCCGGGTTCGCGACCGAATTATCCAGCAGATCAACCAACTGAAATTCATCGATGCGCACCTGCGACCGTCGGTGCAGGTCGACCAGGCTGCCATTGAGGCTTATTACAACGGCGAATTCCTGCCGGAACTTCGCCGTTCGAATGCTCCGGCTGTATCGTTGCAAGAGGCTGCTCCGAAAATTCGTGAGCTGCTGGTCCAACAGAGTATCAACGCCGGGTTGACCGTCTGGCTTGAAACCTTGCACTCTCAGGCCGAGATCCGGTTGTTCCCGGTTAATTCTTCGACCGCGGACCAGCGCCAATGAAGACTCTCTGGCGCTGGTTCAAGAAATTCACCAAGTACTCCTTCGTCGGCTTCCTGCTGCTGGTTTTGCTTTTTTCCTGTTTCCTCTGGTACACGACCACGGAATCTTTTCAGCAAATGGTCCGCAGGCGTTTGATCGCAGATGTGCAAAGCGCCACTGGTGGACGCGTCGAAGTTGGCAGCTTTCAGGTTGTCCCGTTGCAGTTCCAGGTTGAGGTTCGCGGCCTCACGATCCATGGACGCGAAGCTCCCAATCAGCTGCCTTACGTACACATTGAAAGCATGGTCGCGAAGGTGAACCTTTCTGCCGCGCTTGGAGCAAAGATCACCTTTCACACGCTGGTGTTGAACCGCCCGGTGGTTCACATAGTGTTCTACCCGGATGGCACGTCGAACGTGCCTGTGCCCCGTCAACAGGCCCAGGCAGTTGATTTCCAGCACCTCTTTTCAATTTCGATCGACCGTCTGGAAGTGCGCCGCGGCGAGGTTGTGTACCAGGACCAGCGCCTTCCGCTGGAGTTCAGCTCTAATGATGTTGCGGCGAGTGTCTACTACTCATTTCTTCGGCGGAGATTCACCGGCAATCTCGCCGTCGGGCGGGCTGAAACTACTTTTGACGGATATAAGCCAGTTGCATGGGCCGGCAAGTCTGATTTTGCCGCGGACCGGAACGGAATCGAAATCAAGTCGCTAGATGCGAACTCCGGCGCGACGAAACTCCATTTCAGCGGCATGATAACCAACCTGCGCTCCCCCGCTGTCAGGGGTACTTATGACGTGAGGCTCGAACTGGCTGAGGCAGCAGCCGTGGTCAGGCAGCCGCACCTGACCGGTGGAGTGGTTTCTGTCGGTGGCACCGGGTCGTGGTCGGCGCAGGCCTTCTCTTCAAACGGCAAGGTCGACCTTCGGAACTTTTCGTGGCAGGACCGCAACGTGACGCTGCATGACGCGATGATGACGGGGAAATATTCCCTCGACCCGAAGAGACTTTCGATTTATCAGGTTGACGGTGAGGTCGCGCGAGGAAAGTTTGCTGGCGACGCAGAAGTCAATAACTGGCGGAACAAGACTAAAGCGCGCACTAAGAACGATCAGGCAAAGGATGAGCAGGCCGGCATCGCGAAGATCAAGATCAAAGATTTGTCCCTTAGCGAAATCCTGGGAAGCCTCGGGCTGAATTTTCGTCCGGCGAATAAGCTGAGGCTCGTGGGGAATACTTCAGGCACGCTGGAACTACGGTGGAAGACCTCCATTGAAAATTCCGAGGCCGCCCTGGCATTGGATGTGACGCGGCCTGGCCGGATGCAACCAGGGCAGATTGCGCTCACCGCCAGCACGCATGCAGATTACAACTTTCGTACCGGGTTTTTGTCGATTAGCGATCTCTCCGCCAACACGCCAGCTACTCAGATTCGGGCGTCGGGCAGTCTCACTTCTTCACTTAAGCTTTCGTTTGCTACCAACGACCTTCGGGAGTGGCAGCCGGTTACGAGCGCATTGTTTCCAGAGGGCATGCCATTTGATCTGCGCGGTCGTGCAGCGTTCAATGGCTCAGCCTCCGGCAAACCGGCCAACCTTGCAGTCATAGGGAATGTACAGCTTGCAGATTTCGATGTCGTCATCCCTTCTATTGGCAAATCTCCGCAGCCAACGGTGCATTGGGATTCGCTGGAGTCTGATCTCCAGCTCTCCTCGGGAGGCTTGACGCTACGAAATGCGTCACTGCGGCACGGCGACGCGATTGTGCGGATCGATGGCAGCACGCAGCTGAGGGATTGGCGGCCTGACGCTTCAAACACATTCCACGCGCGCGTGCAGATGCAGAACGTGGACAGCGGGGAAGTGGCGACTCTTCTCGGTTACGATCATGTGATTTCCGGCCGGGTGGCCGCCGGATTCGAAGTATCCGGAACCGTCTCCCAACCACATGGGCACGGAACTATAAACCTCGGCCAGGGATTCGTGCACGGATATCCCGTCGGTAGCGCGGCCGCGGCGGTGAGCATCGATGGCGATGAGATCGGTTTCCACAATGCGACACTTTTGCGCGGCGATTTTCGCTTGTCTGCAGATGGAACCTACAATCGTCGTGCTCACAGCACCAACTTGGATGTGACTGGATCGAACTTTGAAATCGCGGAACTCCCGGCGTTGCGCGGCCTGCGGATCAGCGTAAAAGGTGCTCTGGACTTTTCTGCTAAAGTTTCGGGGCCAACGGCCAGCCCGGACATAAATGCCGCTCTTCATCTCCGTCATTTGAACCTCAATGGGGAAGAGGCGGGAGATTATTTTGTAAATGCTGTTTCGCACGGGCCTGATCTTCGCGTGACTGGCCATTCCGAATTTAAGGATGCGGATTTACGGCTCGACGGCAACATTCGAACTACCGAGCAGTGGCCCGCCCTGATCGATCTGCAATTTACCCGTCTGGACATTGATTCCGTGCTGCAAGCTTACCTGCACGGGCATGTGACCGGTCACTCGGCGGCGGCGGGAAATTTGCGGATCGAAGGTCCGCTGCTTGATCCGAAGCAACTGAGATTGACCGGGACTATGACTGAGCTGCTCGCAGATGTGGAGCAATTGAAGATTCGCAACGACGGGCCGATCCGGTTCAGCGTTGACAAACAATTACTCAAGCTCGATGGCTTTCACATCATTGGCGACAACACGGACCTGAACGGCGGCGGAACTATGCAGCTGAGCGGCGACCGCGCGCTTGATTTTCATGCCAACGGCAAAATCGGACTGGAAATATTGCGCGCTTACAATCCGGATTTTTCCACTTCCGGCACTGTGACCGCCGATGCGCAGATCACAGGAACTCTTGATGCGCCGCTGGTGCAAGGCAAGTTACAGGTCAAAGACGCAGCCGTCTCGGACATCAACCTGCCGAGTGCGTTTAGCGAAATCAACGGGGTCCTGTTATTCAATCAAAGCCGTGTCACCATCGAAAGCTTGAGCGCGAAAACGGGTGGAGGAACTGTAAATCTTACTGGTCACGCCGATGTCTCCGGCCGGCAACTGAGTTTCGACCTCACGGCCAACGCGACCGATGTTCGATTTCGTTATCCGCCTGGAGTGAGTTCAACCGGAACTGCAGAATTGCACTGGACCGGGAGCACGGCGGGCTCAGTGTTGTCAGGAGACGTGACCATTACAAAGCTGGGATTCACTCCCGGATTTGATTTTGGAACGTATCTCGAGCGAACGGCGCAGATCAACGCGCTTCCACAAACCGATCCTGTACTGAACAAGATTCGCCTCGACCTGCACGTCGTGACCGCTCCAGAACTGCAGATGCAGACCAGCGTCATTCGATTGCAGGGCGAGGCCGATCTGCACGTTCGCGGGAACGCGGCGAAACCGGTGATCCTGGGGCGCGCCGATGTTTTCGAAGGCGAAGCATATTTCAACGGAACCAAGTACAGGTTAGAGCGGGGCGGTGTGACCTTCAACAATCCGGCCCTGACTACGCCCATTCTTGATCTGCAAGCTACGACGCGCGTGCGGGACTATGAAGTCACGCTGTCGATGACCGGACCGGCAAGCTCACCTAAGTTGAACTATCGTTCCGATCCGCCCTTGCCGCCAAGCGACATTATCGCTTTGCTGGCGTTCGGGCAGACCAGCGAGCAGTCGGCACAGCTTCAGCAGAACAGTTCGTCGGCGTTCAGTTCGCAAACGTCGAACGCTCTGCTCGCGGCCGCGCTGAATGCGACACTCAACAATCGCGCGCAGCGTCTCTTCGGGAATACCCACATCAAGATTGATCCGCAGGGCCTGGTTACGGAGACCTCGCTGCCGCAGAACAGTCCTGCAGTCACGATCGAGCAGCAGGTCAAGGACAATCTCACTTTGACTTACACGACCGCGGTCGCCCAAACCTCGCAACAGGTCATCCGCGCCGAGTACAACGTCACGCGAAACATTTCTGTGGTCGCTATTCGAGACCAGAATGGTATCGTCAGCTTCGACGTGAAAGTCCGCCGCCGGAAGCGATAGCATTGTCCTTCACCGAAGAACGAGCGCGGATGG
>JBKPSP010000249.1:0-16634 GCA_046735175.1 Acidobacteriota bacterium | reverse complement strand
GCGTGAAGGAGTTGATTACGCTTTCGCGCCTTCTGTCGAGGAGATGTATTCCGCAGGTTCGGTCACATGGGTGACCGTGGAAGGCCTGAGCGATCGGCTTTGTGGCCGGTCGCGGCCCGGACATTTTCGCGGCGTGACCACCGTCGTCTCCAAACTCTTTCATATCGTCGAACCCGATATCGCTTTCTTCGGACAAAAAGACGCAGCCCAGCATGCCATCATCCGCCGCATGGTCCGCGATCTCGACATGGCAGTCCAAATCGAGATTTGCCCCATCGTGCGCGACCCAGATGGACTGGCCATGAGTTCGCGCAATGCCTATCTCACTCCCGCGGAAAGGAAATCGGCGCTGGTGTTGCATCGATCGCTTCAGGGCGTTCAAGGGATGTTTCAAGCTGGAGAACAAAACTCAGGCAAACTGGCTCAAGCTGGTCGCGCCGAAATTGCAAGCGAGCCTGCCGCACGCCTCGACTATTTTGAAATCGTCAACCCTGACACGCTCGAGCCCGTGCCTCAGATCACATCACGCGCCCTGGTCGCGGTCGCCGCATTTGTCGGCAAAACTCGCCTCATCGACAACGTTGTTCTTGGAGTATGAATTTCATGAGTCTGGTGCTCGCATCGGCTTCACCGCGGCGGCAGGATTTACTCCGAGAGGCAGGCATTGACTTCGTCGTCCGGCCGGCTAACATTCCGGAAACACAACTTGCTTCGGAGCATCCCAAAGCATTTGCGGAGCGCATGGCAAAAGAGAAAGCTGCATTCATCCGGGATCACGGAATCAAACGGAACGAGGCAGTACTTGGTGCTGACACGGTCGTGGTCGTTGAAAACGACGTGTTGGGGAAGCCGATGGACGCAGACGACGCTGCGCGCATGCTGCGCCTGCTTTCCGGCCGAAAGCACTTCGTAATCACCGGCGTTTGCCTGGCCGGAAGCAAGTTCGAAGATGTCCGCTCGGAGACCACAGCTGTCTATTTCTCTGAATTGAGCGAAAACGAGATTTCAAGTTACGTACAATCCGGCGAGCCGATGGACAAGGCCGGAGCCTACGCGATCCAGGGCGGAGCTTCGCGATGGGTCTCTAACATTGAAGGTGATTACAATAACGTGGTGGGACTACCGGTAAATCTGGTAAAGCGCATGCTCCATGAGCACGGCATCTCGTGACTAGGACTTCTTCTGTTCGGGGGCGTCGTCCTTCTTCATTTCAGACTTGAAGTTACGAATGCCTTCGCCGAGCCCCTTGCCCAGTTGAGCAAATTTGCTCGGCCCAAACAGCAGGAGGGCGATGCCGACGATCAGCAGAATATGAGTTGGTGAGAACAGTTCCATGTAAGGCCTCCCGAATCAACCGAGCCTGTGGAAATTCTAGGCTAGTGAGCGGGCAGAGTCAAAGAATCCCGCGGCATTTCCGCCAGATTTACTGGAAAAAGACAAAATTGAGACTTGCTTCGGACGTCCATGACTAAACATGATCGATCAGCCCCGCCAGGAGCGCTGCCCGTCGCGGCAGTTCAGAGATAACTACCGATTCGTGCGCCGCGTGTGCGCCGTCCCCGACCGCGCCCAGGCCATCGAGGGTCGGAATGCCCAAAGCGGCAGTGAAATTTCCGTCAGAGCCACCCCCGACCGAAGCTTCGGCTAGATCGAAGCCCAGGTTGCGGGCAATCTCGCGGGCTTTGTCGTACAGCCCGGCAACCGCTGCGGTCCGTTCGAGAGGCGGGCGGTTCATCTTGCCAGCGATTGAAACCGAGCAGCGCGGATTCACTGCCCTGAGCCGCTTCAGCTTCGTGTCGATAGCGGCTATGTCCTTCGCCGATGAAACGCGCACATCAACACTCGCACTCGCGGTCGCCGGAACCACGTTGGTGCGCGTTCCGCCGCTGATCTTTCCGACATTCAGAGTCACACCGGCTTTGGTGTCTACCAACTTCGCAACTTCCAGGATCTGGTGAGCAAGCTCGATGACTGCACTCTGCCCCTTTTCGAAATCAAGGCCGGAGTGTGCCGCAACACCCGTAACTTGAATCGTGTATTCGCCCACTCCCTTGCGCGCGGTTTTGACCGCGCCATGTGCTCCATACGCTGGCTCAAGCACCAGAACCGCAGCCGCCTGACGCGCAAGCTTCTCCGTAATCGAGCGCGAAGAGGCGCTGCCGACCTCTTCGTCCGAAACCAGCAGAAGGCTGAGGGACCGAGGCAGCTTGCCATCGTTCCAAGCCAGCATGGCCTCAATCGCATGAAATGCGATCGCGATTCCAGCTTTCATGTCGAGCACACCGGGGCCATAAACACGGACCTTCGAGACACGGCACGGCATCTTTGAAATCGTGCCGATGGGATAAACCGTATCCATGTGGCCCAGCAACAGAACCGGCTTCCTCTTGTCGCCCGGTGCGCGGAAATCTACCTGCAAATGATTTCCGAACTTTTCCGCGAGATGAACTTTGATCTTTCCGCCGAGTTCTCCGAAGCGCGACGCGAGCACCGTGCCGACGCGGTCAACGGATTGTTTGATGTCGCTCGGAGACTCCAGTTCCACCAACTGCCGGATACTCTCGATAATTTCTTTCTGGCGTTTGTGAAAGTAGCGAAGTTGCTCAGCGGGTTTGAGCGAGCTCATAGCGAGGTTGCCGGTTTCCTTCGTGTAACTTCGTGTCCTTCGTGGTTATCGAAACGACATGCAACCACAAAGGACACTAAGGTACACGAAGGTCGCGCGACAAGCTAATGCTTTTTCGCGCCTCGGCCTGGACTGGCCGATGCATTATAATTTTCCGCGACCTAGCGAATGACAGAACCAACCCAAGCCGTTGCCGAGCCGCCAACGCAACAGCACATCAAGCTCGACATTCAGGACATCCTGCGGATCCTGCCGCATCGTTATCCCTTTCTGCTGATCGACCGTGTGATCGATCTCGAACGCAAGAAGCGGATCGTGGCACTCAAGAATGTGACCATCAACGAGCCTTTTTTTGCCGGGCATTTTCCCGGCCTGCCGATCATGCCGGGGGTGCTGATTGTGGAAGCGATTGCGCAGGCCGGCGGGGCGTTGCTGCTGACGGAAATCCCTGATCGCGAGCAACGCCTGATGGTGTTTACCGGGATCGAAAAGGCGCGCTTCCGGCGCCCGGTAGTTCCCGGGGATCAGTTGCGAATCGAAGTCGAAGTCAAGGCCTGGCGCGACACGCCGGGATTGAATGCAGTGCGCATGTTGGGGATTGCCTATGTTGGCGAGAAGAAGGTCGCCGAGGCCATCGTGACCTGCCAACTCGTGGACCGTTCGCGCGGGCGGAGTTCAACACCTTCGGCATAGTCGGGGTGATTCGGATGGTTAGCTGGATCGTGTACCCGGAGAAAGATTCGTATCAGGGCACGAGTTTACTCGTGCCGGAGAATCAGTACCAACACAGGGCTTTAGCCCCCGCGGGTTTGAGTACCGCCTTTTCATGAAGCTTCTTTCCCAAGAATGAATGTTCACCCCACAGCGATTGTCGATTCCAACTCTCGAGTTCACGCCTCATGCAAAATCGGGCCATATTGCACAGTGGGTGCCGGCGTCGAGATCGGCGAAGGCTGCGAACTCATCTCGCACGTGGTAATCGAAGGCCCAACTAAGATCGGTGCACGTAATCGTTTCTTTCCGTTTACCTCCATCGGTCTTGCCCCTCAGGACATCAGCTACGCAGGTGAACCCACGAAACTTGAGATCGGGGATGACAACGTCATCCGCGAGTATGTGACCATCAATCGTGGAACGGCCAAGGGCGGCGGCCTGACTCGCGTCGGTAGCCACTGTTTGATCATGGCGTACACGCACATTGCGCACGACTGCGTCATCGGTGATCACGTAATCATGGCAAACGCGGCGACTTTGGGAGGCCATGTCATCGTCGAGGACTGGGCAACCGTGGGCGCGTTGTGCCCCGTGCATCACTTCGTGCGCATCGGAACGCACTCGTTCATCGGCGGCGGAACGACGGTCACGCGAGACGTGCTTCCCTTCTCGAAGACTGCGGCCGAGCGCGGGACGCGTGCGTACGGGCTGAATGCCGTCGGACTCGAGCGCCGCGGCTTCAGCAAAGACCGCATCCGTAAGATCCATCACGCGTACAAAGTCCTGCTGGCGTCGAAGCTGAACACCTCGCAGGCGCTGGAAAAGCTGCGCTCCGAGGCGGATCGCGGGGAAGATGTGGAGATGCTCATCAGGTTTGTAGAGGCGAGCGAGCGGGGAGTGATTAAGTAGCTGTGGCTAGTGGTCAGTGGCCAGTAAAACCGTGAAGCACCGGCCCTCGCCTGGGGAAAGCGTGGAATCTGTTTAAGTAAGACCGCAAGGCGATCGACTGGTGTCTAATCCAACTGTGAAGGGTCGTACCCGGCTGCTCATCTTGCCGTTCATAGGCCTTCTGGTTTTTGCGGGCCAGAGTTATCATTCGTTTCGTCAACAGCAGAATGCTTTGAAGCGCGGAAACACGTGTTTCTGCTGGTCGAGTACTCCGCTCGATGAGAAGCCGTTAGATAAGAGCTACGAAATCCTTGGCAGAAGTAATCTGACACGCTGCGGGTATCTACGTGAATTGGAAGCGCAAACGGATCTCGGCTGCGGACAACCTTCGTTGTGCGCGCGCTTGCTGACGATTACCGCCGTTCCCAGTTTTCTGGCGACTCTGGCAATCGTGAAGGGTTTGGCAAAATTAGGCGTAAGCGAGGTCACGAGCTTCATCGTTGCAACGCCGCCGCTGATCTTCGCGTGGTATTACTTTCTGTCCTGGGCGATCGCTCGCCTGACTAGACGACGTCACGAACCAGAACTGGCCAATAGTCACTGACCATTAGCCACTATTAACTATGCCCAAACTCGGCATCATCGCCGGCAACGGACGCTTCCCCTTCCTCGTCCTCGATGCCGCTCGCGCGCAAGGGTACGAAGTAGTAGTTGCGGCCATTAAAGAAGAAACCTTCCCGGAGATTGAATCTCACGGAGCGACGTCCGTGCATTGGCTCTCGCTCGGCGAGCTTTCCAAGCTCATCGAAACCTTCCAGCGAGAAGGCGTTACTCGCGCGGTCATGGCCGGACAGGTCAAGCACAAGCAGATCTTTTCCAGCATCCGTCCGGATTGGCGGCTGGCGAAGCTGCTGCTCTCGCTCGGAACGCGCAACACGGATTCCCTGCTCGGTGCCGTTGCCAAAGTTCTGGCCGAAGAGGGAATCACGCTGGAGAATTCAACAGCATTGCTCGAACCGCTACTCGCCAAACGCGGCGTGCTGACCAATCGCCCTCCGACAGAAGCCGAGAAGAAGAACATTGCTTACGGCCGCGAAGTCGCACGCGGCCTGGCACAATACGATATCGGCCAGACTGTCGTAATCGCCGAGAGTGCCTGCGTTGCGGTCGAAGCAATGGAAGGCACTGACGCAACCATCGAAAGTGCCGGACAAATTATGGCGTCGCTCGACCCCGGGCACTCGATCCTTGAGCGTGCGCTCACAGTAATAAAGATCGCGAAACCCAACCAGGACATGCGCTTCGACGTTCCCGTAATCGGCGTAAAGACGATTCAAGTCATGCAAGGCGCAGGCGCAAGTTGCCTGGCGGTTGATGCCGGCAAATGCCTGCTGATTGATGGCGACGCGGTGGTACAGGCCGCCGATGCGGCCGAGATCGCCATTGTCGCGGAGTAGCGGCGACTAGCGAGTACTGTAATCTTTTGACGGGGAAAAGACTTTAACCGCAGAGTGCGCAGAGTTCTCGCCGAGGGCGCAGAGAAAACATTTAGGACAAAAAGAAATGTCGGAGACCAGTCAGATCATCGAAGAACTGAAACTTTGCTTTGAGGGCGAGCCGTGGCATGGGCCGTCACTGATGGAAATAGTTGACGGGGTTGATGCGAAAACGGCTGCCGCAAAGCCGACAGCCGGCGCGCACAGCATTTGGGAGTTGGCGCTGCACATCGCCGCCTGGGAACGCGCGATTCGGACTCGAATCGTCGAGCGCCGCCCGCTGCAACTGAGCGACGAGGAAAACTTCCCGGCAGTCACGGACAGCAGCGAATCATCCTGGCGGCAAGCGGTCGCGGGTTTGCGGCGCAACCATGAAGAACTCATTCAAACTGTCTCGCAGCTTTCCGAGATCCAACTCAGCGAGCAGGTCCCCGGCAAGCCTTACGACATACGATTTATGCTGCACGGAGCCGCGCAGCATGCGGCCTATCACGGTGGGCAAATCGCATTGCTGAAGAAGTTTTCGTCCTAGATTCCTCGCGGCAAGATGTCCTGAATCTGGGTTATGCTTAACGCCTCTTGCCTGGGGCCTCAGGAGATTCCTCTGTCCAAAACCAGTCCTATTCCAGTGGCAGTCATTGGCGTGGGCGCATTCGGCCGAAACCACGCGCGTGTGTACCATCAGCTCTCCAAAGATGGCGAACCGGTCCGCCTGGTCGGCGTCGTCGATACCGACCTCGCGCGTGCTGACGCCGTCGCCAACGAATTCGGCTGCCGCGCCTTTGGCAGCCTGGACCAGATGCTGCGGACGCACAGCGAAGTGCAGGCGGCCTCGGTTGCGGTCCCAACCGCGGACCACCTTGCCACCGCGCGCGCGTTGATCGAGGCGGGTGTCGACGTCCTCGTGGAAAAGCCGGTGGCTGCGGCGCTTTCGGAAGCTGACGACATGATCGCCGCGGCAAAGAAGCACAGCAGGATCGCGCAGGTTGGGCATCTCGAACGCTTCAATCCTGCCGTGCTGGCAACTTTGCCTCTGATCACCTCCCCAATGTTTTTCGAAGTTCACCGGCTCAGCATATTCACCCCTCGCTCGCTCGACGTGGACGTTGTTCTCGATTTGATGATCCACGATCTCGACCTCGTGCTGGCCTTCGTGAATTCTCCGGTAAAGGAAATTCGCGCAGCAGGAATCCCGATCTTGTCGAATAAGGTAGACATCGCGAACGCAAGGCTTGAGTTCGAATCCGGATGTGTGGCGAACTTCACGGCGAGCAGGGTCTCGACCGAGCGGGTGCGTAAGCTGCGCTTCTTCCAGCCGCGCCAATATATTTCGATTGATTACGGCCGTCAGGACGTGATGGTTTTCACAGTCGGTGACAGCGCCGGCGAGCCTTCAGCGAATCCCGAGATCAAAGTTCTTAAACCTCTTGTCCAGCAGGAGGAGCCTCTGCGCGCTGAGATTCGCGCGTTCCTGCAATCGGTCCGGATGCGCAGCAATCCGGTTGTATCTCTCGACCATGGGCGGCGCGCGCTCGCAGTGGCGCTGGAGATCCTTTCGCAGATTCAAAAACATACCGGCAAGCTGAAAATCGGCGTCTGACAACTGTTTACATTTTTTGACGGTAAATGCCCGCGGCGACGGCTAGGCTTGCTTCTGTGGCTACGCACTCAAGAAAATTCAAACCATGCACGGATTAGCACGGATCAAAGCATTATTGAAAAAGATCAGCCCAATTTTTAAGATCCGCGAAAATCCGTGCAAATCCATGGCGGGTTTTTGGGGTGGCTGACTGCTGAGTGCTGAACGCTCGAGTCATACCCTTCGTAACTCCTTGCAGTGTAAGAATTTTTGCCAAGGGCGGGAAAGATGAGAGAATAACCGGAATAACAGCCGGCGAGGCGCATCTCAGTATTTAATCCATGGCGTTGACCCGAATTCCATCTTTGCAGGAGCCGCCGCCACCGGTCCAGCCACAGCGCGAGCTCGACTTCTACGATTCCGCGCACTGGGAGTCGGCTTACCGCGAGATGCACGACTTCCCCACGCTCTTGATCCAGGCGCAGGACGACCTGGCACGCGCGCGGAAGCGGGAAGCGCTGTGGATGTCGCTGTTCGCGCACTCGATTTTGGTCGTGCTGGTCCTGCTCGCCCCGAAATTCGAAAAGTACTTCCCGCATCGGGTCGTTATGCGCGTGAACTCGGCCGCGAACAAGCAGAAGGATCTGACATTCCTAACCGCGCCTCCGGACCTCCAGAAAACCAAGCCGCCGCAAACCAATCAACTCTCGGATAAAAACCGCATCGCCCAGTCGAAGCAGCCGAAGCTCGATCGCGATCAGTTGAAGAAGATTCTCGATGCGTCCAAGGCCGGACGGCCCGGGCCAACCGCGCCGCCTGAGCCGAAGCCCACGCCGCCTCAGCAGGCCGCGCAAAGCCCTGCGCCTCAGCCGCAGGCGCAGCCGGAACAGCAGCAACAGCAACCGCCTCCGCAGGTCGCGAAGTTGCAGACTCCACCCATGGCCAAGAAGCCGCCACCAAGCTTCAACACAAATGGGATGTCAGCAGGGCGGGCCATCGAGGAGGCAGCAAAGGCAGCCGCTGAGTCGCACAGCCGCTACACCGGAGATGCCGGCGATCTCGGCCTGGGGCAGCGCCAGAACAACGCGCGCATGGGTCCGCTGGAAATCACCACCGACACCCAGGGAGTGGATTTCGGCCCTTACCTGCAGCGCGTTCTGCACGTGGTGAAACAGAATTGGTATGCGAATATCCCCGAGTCCGCGATGCCTCCGCTGCTGAAAAAAGGCAAGGTCACAATTGATTTCGCCATCACTAAAACCGGACAAGTCGCAGGAATGCGTTACGTCTTCGGTTCGGGAGATGTGGCGCTCGACCGCGCCGCCTACGGCGGAATCACCGCGTCGAATCCTTTTCCGCCGCTGCCTTCGGAATTCACCGGCCAATACCTCGGCCTGCGTTTCACGTTCTACTACAACCCCGACAAGAGCGAAGCAGACCTGCAGTAGGACTACCTCTGTGGCGTTCCTCTGTGTTCCTGCGTGCCCTCTGTGGTCGGTTTCGAAACCCAGACCGAGTACGCCATGCGAACCAATGTCCTCTCCGCGAAAGGCACATAGAGCAAGGCGGCCGTCGCGCCAAACGCCGGGCCAAAACCGATGATCTGAACAATCAGGAACGGCGCGATCGCCCAGAGCAGGTCCAAAACCAGAACTCCCATAAAAATTTTGTGGAACTTCACTCCCATCTGCGGATGGTCAAAGCCAACCGACGAGAGGAAGTAGAAGCGCAGCGCGATCCCCACTCCGGCCGTCACCACGACCAACGCCGGCACCCACGGCGATCCGATGTTGAAAACCTCAATGCGGTCCAGCGCGCGCCAGTGCAGCAGGGCCTCAACGTAGAAGATGAGATACATGATTTGAAGAAGCGCAAAGAAGATGCGTACCAAGCCTCGGTGGGCGGAGACTTCGGCAGGCGCGCCCGGCTTGGCGTCCTCTGGCCCAGCATCAGACTTTACTTCCGCGAGGAACCTGTAACCACGCCGCGCCACCGTTTCTACGAACCTCGGGCTGCTGGCGGAGTCGCCCAGAACTTCGCGAATCTTGTTGACTGCCGTGTTCAGGCTGTGGTCAAAGTCAACAGAGGTGTCGGCAGGCCAAAGCCTCTGACGTAACTCTTCTCGCGAAACAATGGTACCCCGCCGCTCAAGCAATACAGCAAGCACGCCGAACGGCTGGTCTTGCAGGCGCACGCGCCGTCCATTTTTGCGGAGTTCGCGGGCTTCGAGGTCGGCTTCGAATACTCCGAAACGCAGAACCGATGGGTGCTTCGCAGGATTGGGCACCGGCGCGGACACGGGCGGTAGTCTAGCAGAAGCCTTCGAACCCCTCTGTGCCCTCTGTGGTTAAAGATTTTTCGGAGCTCGAGATCAGCACCGTGGGCTCTGCCCGACGGTTCAATGGGCTTCGTACACAGCCTTGCCGCCCACGACCGTCCGCAGAACGCGTGTGCCGAGGACCTTTTCCGGGGCAACTGCGGTCAGATCACGATCCAGCACCACGAAGTCGGCAAGCATGCCGGGAGCGAGAGTGCCCTTTTCCTTTTCCGCAAATTCGGCAAACGCAGAACCACTGGTATACGCGGCAAGCGCCTGCTCCATCGTGATCTTCTGCGCAGGAAAGTATTGCTGCTTGCCGTCTTCACTCTTGCGAGTAACCGCTTCATAGAGGCCACGAAACGGACTGACCGACTCAACCGGATAATCGGTCCCAAACGCCAGCTTCACGCCGTGGCTCAAGAACTCGTTCCAGGCGTAAGAATGCTCGGCACGCTGTGCCCCAAGTCGTGACTCCGCCCAATGCATGTCGGTCAGAAGATGGCACGGCTGCATGGAGGCAATCACCTTCAGGTCTTTGAAGCGCGCCACCTCTGCAGGATTAGTGACCTGCGCATGCTCAACCCGCAAGCGGTAGTCCTGCGTGCCGTCGGAGGCCTTCACACTTTTTTCGCGAGCAGCTTTTTGCGCTTCCGCGAAAGCATCGAGCGCCATCTGCACGCCCTTGTCTCCAATAGCGTGGAACCCCAGCTGAAAACCAGCCTCCACGCGCTCTTTCGCCATGGCATTCAGGTTCTCCTGCTCATACTGAGGCATGCCGGTGTTCTTGGGATCGTCCGCAAAGGGCTGTAGCATGGCAGCGGTGTGCGAGCCGAGTGAACCGTCCATGAACGCCTTCAGCAGTCCGTAATGCAGCATGAGGTCGGATTGCGAATGAGATGAACGCCGCTCCTTCAATACATCCAACGGCTCACTGAACGGAAGCCATTCGGAAACTCGGACCGTCAGCTTCCCTTCGGACTCGAGTGGCTCGAAGGTCTTGAATGCTTTCCATCCACTGGAAGCGCTGGCGTCAGAGTAGTCCTGCACCGAAGTGATCCCATTGCGGGCAATGTCCTGCAACGCGACCTCTATTGCCGCGCGCAGCTTCTCCGGCGTCGGCGGTGGAATGGCAGACGAAACCAGATCCATGGCCGATTCCCGCAGCAAGCCGTTGGGTGCGCCGGTCGCGTCACGCACGATCTGGCCCCCGGATGGGTCCTGGGTATCGGCAGTCACCCGCGCCATCTTGAGCGCGGCCGTGTTTGCCACGGCGACGTGTCCATCGGTCCGCGTCACAAACACAGGATGCTCAGTCGTGACCTCGTCGATGTCCCACCGCGTGGGCAGGTCCGGAGGGTGCCAGATAGTATCGTCCCAACCGAAGCCGGTGATCCATTCTGTCGGTGCCGCGCGCTCGACCTGCGCTCGAATCCGCTCACGGAATTCTTCGATCGAGCGCACACCGGTCAAATTGACCGTGAGTTGTTTGAATCCTGCTTCCACCAGGTGCATGTGCGCGTCGTTGAACCCCGGCATCACAAAGTGGCCCTGAACATCCACAACCTGAGTGTTCGGCCCTTTGAATTTCAGAACGTCCGCTTCAGTACCGACCGCCAGGATGCGATCGCCGCGAACAGCCAGAGCGTTAGCACGTTCGCCTTCGTGAAACGACGACGCGCCAGCCAGTCCGGTATAGATATTGCCATGAATGTAGATGGTGTCGGCTTTCGGCGAGGCGGCGTTCGTCTGCGACATCATGTTCGTGACGAGACCAAGGGTGGAGATCAGAAAACAGATTCTGAGATTCATTTTGATGCTCCCGCCAAACAGAGCAGGATCAAGAGAATGCGTTCCAGGGCAAGCTCTCTTCTGGTGGTATCGAACCACTCCTGAAGTGTATGCGCTCCGCCGCCACTTCCGCCCGCACCAATGGCGATGGCCTCGCGCCCCATCGAAATCGGGATATTGGCGTCGGTTGAGGCACGCTGAATCTGCGCATGATTGCCCAGGTGGCTGTCCACCGCTCGGACCACTTGTAGAATGCGCGCATTCGAATCCAACTCACCGCCGGGCCGGTCTCCGATGACAACCACCTCGGAACTCAGCTCGGCAGAGCGATGCGAGTTACGATTGGCGGTACGCGCGCTCTCCTCGTGGATCGCGAGTTCCAGCGCACGCCGAAGCTCCAGTTCTAACCGGTCGATCTCGGCCGCGGAACTGGAGCGCACATCCACGCGCATACTGGCAGATTCAGGGATGGAGTTCACCGATGTCCCGCCGCGAATCACACCGACGTTGAACGTAGTTTTAGGCGAGGAAGAAACACGGGTCTGCGAAAACAGATGAATCGCGCGGCCGAGCACAACAATCGGATTCGGCGCGCCGAAGTCGCTCCAGGAGTGTCCGCCCGGACCGCGGACCGTCACCTCAAAACGACGGCTGCCCAGAGCTTCAGAGACGATGGTGTCGGTCCCGGCCCCGTCGAGCACCACGCTGGCCGTAATCGCGTCTTTCCATTTGGGATCGGAAAAGATGTGGCGCATGCCCCGAAGGTCGCCTTCGCCTTCCTCGCCGACGTTACCGATGAACAACAGCGAAGCCGTATGCGGAAGATTGAAGTTGGCGAACGCCGCGGCAATGGCAAGCAGCGCCGTTACTCCCGAGGCGTTGTCCGATATTCCCGGCCCGTACAACTTGCGAGCCTGCTGGCGAATGTTCAAGGGCGTGCTCGCTGGAAAAACCGTATCCAGGTGCGCGCTGACCGAGATTGTCGACGCAGAATCGCCGCGGTCGCTGCCGAAAACATTCCCAATGCAGTCTTTATGGACCTTGAGCAAACCCAGCGCGCGAAAGCGCTCCGCCAGCCAGTCCGAGCGTGCGGCTTCGCCGAACGGAGGTGCAGGGATCCGAGCCACTTCAAGCTGCCAACGCGTGAACTCCGGCTCCTGATCGCGGAACCAGTCGATCGCCGAAATCACATCGGAGTTGTCCGCAAGGCGCGCGAGTTCCTGCGCAATCGAGGAGCCTGCTTCAGTGGAGACACGGGCAGTCACAGATAAGCGTCATATTACAACGAAGATCATTTTTGGAGTCAGCGAGATCAAGGCTAACCACACAGGGCACGGAGGAACACAGAGGAAAACCACAGAGATATGCGGTTCAGCGAATTCCCTCTGTGGCATTCCTCTGTGTACCTCTGTGGTCAAGGTTTTCGCTTGGAACCCATCCTGCACCCGCCCTTCCACCGACGCCAGCTTTCGGTTATCTTGTACTGCGTCTTACGATGACCCGATGATGCGCCAATTCACCGTTTCACTGCTCGTGATCTTGTCCGCAATCGCGGCCAGAGCCGAGGAGGGCACCCTCTCGCCCGACCCGCCGAAGGGGACGACCGCCCAGGAAATCATCCAGAAATTTACCGCCAAAGAAAAACAGTTCAAGGAAGCACGCAAACGCTGCACCTATCGCCAGGTCGTCAAGATCGAAGCATTCGACGGCGACAAACCCCAGGGCGAGTATCAGCAGGTCGCAGATGTGGCGCTCGACGCCAAAGGCAACAAGGTCAAAAGCGTGGTTTTCGCTCCGCAACCCACAATGTCGGTCAGCCCTGAAGACCTGTCGGACACGGAAAGCCGCCTGCACTGGACCTTGAGCACAGACGAACTGCCGGAATACAACGTGGCCTACCAGGGAACTCAGCAAGAAGACGACCTGCAAACCTATGTGTTTGACGTAACTCCCAAGCAGATCGAAAAAGGAAAACGATACTTCCAGGGACGACTCTGGGTGGATGACCGCGATTTTCAAATCGTGAAGATGCAAGGCAAATCGGTTCCCGACATTCTTCCCAAGAAAAAAGGCAAAGGTGGCGAAAACCTCTTCCCGAAATTCACGACCTTCCGCGAGCAGATCGACGGCAAGTACTGGTTTCCAACCTATTCACTCACAGATGACACGCTGCACTTCACCGCCACTGACGTCCACATCAAAGGAACTGTCAAAGCAACAGACTACAAGTGCCCGGACTCCGAACTCGCTAATCGAGAGCAGAATTCGTCGGCGCAGAAGAAGCACGACTAGATTGCCGTTAGCCGCCCCAGAAGTGCCACGGGATACCATCCGCAGAGGTCAACGATTGATATGGCCTGATTTTCCTATCACTACTTGAGAATCGGCAAAGGCAGGTGGAATCTCGCGCCTTGGACACTGCCGCCCCAGACACCGTCGATGCCATATCATGTTGGAGCAAAGGAGCAGTTTCAATCCATCTATGTTCACGCGAATCACGGTTTGCCTCCTTCTGGCTCTGATGTCGGCTCCAGGCCTGTCCGGCGCTGATTTTGCTATGAAGGTCACCGACAAGAATTACCTCGACACTCAAGGCTTCAGCGTCTTTCTCTACGACAGCACGTACCATCCCGTTTTCGTAGACCAAAAAAACACCGCCATGGAGATGGTTCTCCACGGCCAGCGCATCGCCACCAACGGCGACGTGCGCCTGATGCCGACGCCGGAGCAGTGGGACCTGGTGGCAACACTTAAAGACCGTCATGCGGACAAAGAGAACAACCGGCTCACCGCCGATCTTGCTTTCCCGACATTCAACCTCAGCTACACCCTCGAGGTGGCGGCCGAGCCAGGCGGCGTGAAGGTCAGCATCAATCTCGACCAGCCGCTACCGCAAAAACTGGCCGGGCGTGCAGGCTTCAACATCGAGTTCCTGCCCTCGATCTACATGGGCAAGGCTTACCTGGTGGACGGCACTAAAGCCGGTATTTTTCCGCATACGCCGAACGATCCGATGATCAAAGTTTTGCCGCTACCCGACGAACCGAAGAAGGCGTACTACCTGGAAGACTGGGACAAGGCAAAGGGATACACTCAGCCCTTGCCGTTCGCCGAGGGCAAGAGCATCACCCTGGGTGTGGATGACGCGCTCGCCCGGGTGAATGTTACGTCAGATACTTCGAACCTCATGCTGTTCGATGGGCGCGACCGCGCGCAAAACGGTTGGTTCGTTCTGCGTTCGCTGATCCCTTCAGACAAGACGAGCGGCGCTATTGTCTGGCACATCAGGCCGGACATAATTCCGAACTGGACGCGGCCGCCCGTCATCGCACACAGCCAGGTCGGTTACGCGCCAGACCTCTCAAAAATTGCGGTCCTTGAACTTGACCCCAGGTACAAAGCCCCGAAAACAGCCGCAGTGCTGCGCCTGATGGAAGATGGATCTTACAAGCAGGTGTTCGAAGCGCCGATCACCCCTCCGACGCCGTGGCTTCGCTATGTCTATTCGAAGTTCGACTTTACCGCGGTGAAAGAGCCAGGTCTCTACGTCATTCAATACGCAGACCAGCGCACAGCGCCCTTTCCCGTTTCAAAGGACGCGTACGCGAATATCTGGCAGGACAGCCTCGACCATCATATTGCTGCGCAGATGGATCACGTTTCCGTTCGCGAGGGCTACCGCATGTGGCACGGCGCTTCGCACCTGGATGACGCTCGCATGGCGCCCGTTGTGGGCGAGCAATTCGACGGCTGGAATCAGGCCACACCGACTGACGGGAAATACAAAGGCGGCGATCACATTCCGGGCATGAACGTTGGCGGCTGGTACGATGCCGGAGACTTCGACCTCGAAGAACCTGCGCAACTGAGCGTCATTCAGAGCCTGGCGTTGGCGTATCGCGAGTTCAATCTCAAGTACGACGAGCTTACCGTCGATGAATCCGCCCGTGAGGTTGAGATGCACCGCCCCGACGGCGTGCCCGATACGGTGCAGCAAGTCAAGCACGGTGCCCTTTATATCCTCGCGCAGTTTCATAACATCGGCCACGCCATTCGCGGCACTCACGAGCCGGATCTGCGCCAATATACACAGGTGGGTGATGGGGCATCGAAGACGGATGGCCGCCTCTACGATCCGAAACTCGGCCCGAACGAAGTGAAAGGCGACTATTCCGGCAAGGCCGACGATCGTTGGATCTTCACGACGAACAATCCGTTCTTCCAGTGGAATGCGATCGCCGCACTGGCCGCGGCAGCGGATACGCTGAAGGGCTGGGACGACGCATTAGCAAAAGACTGCCTCGATACCGCGATCAAAGCGTGGAATGAGACCAAGGCTAACCCAACGCTGTATCCGACCGATCTCAGCTTAGACAGAGGAAATGCACCCGCAGGCGGAGTGCTGGCTGCGTCTCAAGGCGCAGTCTCTGGTGGTCAAGGCACCAATAAGCCAGCCGCACGCGCGCCGGCATCTTCTGGCGCAACGCCACCACGTCCGCCACCCAGCTTCCGTCGTGGCTTTGGCACCGGAATGGACTGGTCTGCCGCTCTGGAACTTACCATCGCCACACATGGTGCTGAGCCGTACAAATCGCGCGTCAAGGAATTGTTCCCGAAGATGATCACCCCCGAACAGATGGAATTCCGCGGCTGGACAGCCGTACACGCATTGCCTTATCTCGACGCGACCGCGAAAGATCAACTACGGGAAGCGGTGAAGACGTACATGGCGGGATTAGATAAGCAGTTGGACGAGACCCCGTTCGACGTACCACCGAGCCTTGGTACCTGGGGAGGATCCGGCGCCGTGATGGACATGGCCATCCGAATGTATTTCCTGCATAAGACGTTTCCCGATCTCGTGGGACCCGAATACACACTTCGTGCCGTCAACTACATCCTCGGCACGCACCCGGTATCCAGCACGTCGTATGTGGCTGGAGTCGGCACCGTCTCGAAGACGATGACCTACAGCAACAATCGCGCCGACAACGCTTACATCCCGGGCGCTGTCATCCCGGGATACATCATCATCAAACCCGATTTTCCAGAGTGCATCGACAACTTCGGATTCCTATGGTTTGAGGACGAGGCCGTCGTGGCCGGTTCGGCAAGCTGGGTCGTGGCCGGCAACGCCGCGGAGGCAATTATTAAAGAGTCAAAGTAGAGGCTGGCCTGAAGACGTGGTGTACCGATCAGCTTCTACTCCATGTAGAGCCGAAT
>JBKPSP010000248.1:0-6240 GCA_046735175.1 Acidobacteriota bacterium | reverse complement strand
CTTGATTCATGCTAAACCGACTGAGATATTTCCATCTTCGACTGGAATCATCGGAGTTCCGCTGCAGGCTGAGAAGATCACCGCGAAGCTCCAGCTCCTGACGCAATCGGCGGGAAATTCCGGTGACCACTTTCGCCAGTTCGCGAATGCCATTCTGACTACAGATACTCGCTCGAAGATCGCCAGCATTCCTCTGCGAAAAGGCCGGGCGGCGATCACAGGCGTGGCCAAAGGCTCGGGGATGATCCATCCCCAGCTCGCCACCATGCTGGTGTATATCCTCACGGATGTCTCGGCCAGTCCCTCTGAGCTGAGAAGCTTGTTACGTGATGCGTGTGCCGATACGTTCAACGCGATTTCGGTGGATGGGGACACCTCGACCAACGACACGGTCCTGCTGCTTGCGTCGGGAGCAAGTGGAGTTTCATTGCGGACCATAAAACGCGAATTCGAGAGAGCCCTTCGCAGCGTGTGCCAATCGTTGGCGGAGCAGATCGTTGCCGACGGGGAAGGTGTTCAGCACGTGATCCGGCTTCGCATCGAGGCGGCGAAGAGCCGCGCTGAAGCGCTGCAGATCGCGCGGGCAATTTCGCATTCACTACTTGTGAAGACTGCGTGGGCGGGGGCCGATCCAAATTGGGGAAGGATTCTGGCTGCCATCGGTCGAAGCGAAGTGAGGGTAAATCCCGCCAAGGTCAGCATCCGAATTGGCGAGCAGGTGGTCTGCCGCGGATCCGTCGGGTGCGCCTTTGATGAAAAGCTTGCGCACCACGAGCTTTCGCAACCTGAGTCGAAGATTACGGTTCGCCTCGGCAAGGGGCGAACGTCTCTGGATTTTCTAACCACCGACCTCACTGCAGACTACGTGCGTATCAACGCTGACTACTCTACGTAAACATCCTCTGTGTGCTCTGTGTTTCGCGGTTTTACCACGATTAACCGCAGAGGGCACAGAGGTTCACAGAGGAAGGCTAGCTCAGCCTATATAACGACCCGATGATTGCTCCAAATGCGGCGTGAGAGACGAAGACCCAGACCGGAGTCTGGTAGCCGTAGTTCAGGGCCATGAAGCCTGGCGGCTCAAGTTGGCGGTAAGAATTCGGTCCATGCCGCTCGGTGGCCATCCGGGGGTGCAGTGTCGGCAGCAGAGAGGTGATCACGGT
This sequence comes from Acidobacteriota bacterium, assembly GCA_046735175.1. GTDB lineage: Bacteria > Acidobacteriota > Terriglobia > Terriglobales > Acidobacteriaceae > Gp1-AA145. The sequence goes on along the minus strand of JBKPSP010000248.1, from coordinate 5,077 downwards.
CAGGAAGAAAAGCGCGTGCGCTAATCCCAGCAGTGTTCCGAACCAGCAACTCACAAAGTGCCGGGTTTCGAAGATGAACACATACAGAAGCGAAACGAACCATCCATTCACCAGGTGCAGCAAGAACCCATAGAGCCGCGCCCGGTCGCGATTTGCTGTGAGGATCGTTCCCACCATGAAGTGCAGGTTCATGCGCGTGAGCCCCAGGCCTTGTGAGAGGGCCATCAGTGTGGACAGCGCAAGGGTGGCGACCAGTGATGAGAGCGCCCAGCTTCCCCAGTTCATGCGGCGGTTGGATGCGATTGCCCGGCATTCGAGCTTTCGGGGCGATGGGCGAGTTGTTGCTCGCCTTTCTGACGCTGGTCGAGTGACAGCACGGCACCAATCAGGCCGACGTGGGTGAAAGCCTGTGGGAAATTTCCAAGAGCCTCTCCGGTTTCTTCAGAAATCTCTTCGCCATACAGCCCAAGATCATTCTGGTAGCACGCAAGCGTCTGCAACAGGTCACGCGTTTGCGAAACCGTGCCGCCGCCGAGAGCCAGATACTCGGCTTCCCAGAAGCTGCAGATTGCAAACGTGCCCTCGGGAGGCAACGACTCGGAGCGGTAGAGCAAACCTCTCCGGGTTGCGAGCCGGCTTCGCAAAGCTTTGTAAGTGGAACGCATCCGTGGAGAATCCGGCTTTTCGAAGCCGTACCAGGACAGCAGCAGAAGGCTGGAATCAAGTTTGTCGCCGTCAAGTTCGCTTACATAGCTTTGCATCGCCTCATTCCAGGCCCGGCGGCGAATCTGGTCTCCGATTAGATCGCGCTGCTCTTTGTACTCATCAACGTTGATGCCGCGCAGTTTCCCTTGCTCGTGAAGCGTTACAAGACGATCCAGCGAAGTCCAGCAGAGCAGCCTGGAATGAGTGTGGTGAACTCGCCCGGTCCGGGGCTCCCAGATGCCTTCGTCGGGAAGCTCCCAATGGCCAATCACATAGTCGCCAAGGCCGGCGAGCACCTTTTGCATCGCCCGGTCAAGCCGGCCGCCGTGGAACGCGTACTGCGCAGCGGCATCAATCACTTCGCCATAGACGTCGAGTTGAAGCTGATCGCGCGCAGCGTTGCCGATTCGCACCGGAGACGAGCCGCGATATCCGCGAAGATCTGACTCCCATTCCTTGGGTGCGCGATTGCCGAATACCGTATAGAGAATGTGGAGCTCGGGCTGCGTGAGCCGCGTGGCGTGCAACATCCAATCCAGAAAAGCCGAAGCCTCCTGCCAGTAGCCGAGCTCGATCATGGCTCGGATGGTCATCGACGCGTCCCGTAACCAGCAATAGCGATAGTCCCAGTTCAAGCCGCCGCCGATTTTTTCGGGAAGGGAAGTCGTGGGAGCGGCGACGATCGCACCCGAGGGGGAGAATGTCATCAGTTTCAGCGCCAACGCACTGCGAATGACTTCCTCTTTGAATTCTCCGTCGTATTGCATTTGGGAAACCCACTGTCTCCACCACGCGACGCAGGTTTCAATCCGGCGAGGGACCTGATCCAGGGGCGGCAGCACCGCGGGCGCATTCTCGGTGTAGCTCAACGAAAATGCGGCAGACTCCCCCGCCCTCAGATGGGCGCGAGCGTGCGCAATCCCGTCGTGAACGCGAAGAGGGATGCTGCTTCGAATCCAGCAAACGCCGCGGCCTGCGTCGATTCGCCAACCTAGTTTTCCGAATTCGCGGATCGCAGGGAGCACTGATCCATAGCGCGGACGGGGGACCACCTCGAATTCGAGTTCCAGCTCGCCGCTTGTGCAGGAAAACCGGCGAATGATTTCGTGGTCGGGAACCAACTCTTCCATTCCGGACTCTGCATCTCGTACCGGCATGAGGTCGGTCAACACGCCGGTTCCGTGCTCCGTCTGAAAACTCGTTTCAAGAACGTTCGAGCTCTCGATGTAGCGCCGTGCCGACATGCGGCCGGATGGGGGCGAGATTCGCCAGTAGCCGCCCCTTTCGCGGTCCAGGATCGAAGCGAAAAGAGAAGGGGAATCGAAACGCGGCCAGCACAGCCATTCAATCGAACCAGCGGACGAAACCAGCGCAACGGCGCGGCAATCGCCAATGGCACCGCAGTCGTCGATTCGGGGAAAGACTCCGGATGAAAGAGGTGCCTGCAAGCGCAGCTCCCAGCGGGGACTTTTAGTAACTGAGCAGTCTAAATTGATGCAAACATTAGCACTGGCGTTTGCAGCCCGAGAAAGCTTTAGGTAGAAACCTTAGATTATTTTAAAAAATACAGTATTTGCCTGATAGATAGGTGTTTTGGATTCATTTACACATAATTCAGCCCCAACGCGAAGGAGACGGAAGGCAGGCGTCGGTCGTACCTCCCCTTTATTTCCGGTGCCTGCCACCTCCCTAAAGCAAGTTCTTCCCGCTTAAACTCTCAAAATCAAAATTATTGCTGAAGGCTTTTTTGTGTGCAGGTTAGAGGATTTCGGCCTGACGATGCCGAACCAGATAATGCCGCTGTGGCTAGCTGGGCTTAGAAACTGCTCTCAGAGGAAAGAATGTCCCGCCAGATAGGACGGACCGGATTGCGTCAAGAAGGTCACGCGCAGCCTCGCTCTTGGCTACAGCGCCGCGGATCGCGCCTGTTTTGAACCGACCCATGACGTCTTCGGAAAGATGGAGGGAAAACATGATCACCGGCACGCTCGGGCAGTTTTCTGAGATTTTGGCAGCTGCCTCGAAGCCATTCATCTCCGGCATGGTGATGTCCATGATGATGACATCTGGAGGGGACTGCAGCGCGAGCTCGACGGCCTCCCTGCCCGTGCTGGCTTCGGCAGAGACGGTCCAATTGGGAACCGATTCGATAAGGTTCCGTATGCCCATTCGCATGACTTCGTGGTCGTCGGCGACAAGGATGCGTACTTCACGCTGCTCAGGAGCCAACGTCGGCGCGCCAGAAGCGTCCATAATGGAAGAGTTTGGATTCAAAGTCGCACTGCGTCAAGTCTAACTAGCTATACCACGCACAAAACGCAGAGTTTAGGCCTCTACGGCTAAGTAACACAATCCAGAGAATCATGTAGGAACTTAGGGTGCCCCGCGCACTTGATAAGTTCCGTCCCTGGACTTACGTGCGACAGATTCGGGCACTGTCGCGAAATCCAGGGACGGTTCCACCGCACCTAGTGTGCTTTGGATGGCAGGTTAAAGTTGCGGGTTGGTGGGTTTAGCGCCGTTTCCTTGCCAAAAATCGGGTCTGCGGCAGGAAAACGCCCGCTGGTACAGGTATACGGGCCCTGAATTACATACTCCGCCTGATCGCAGGCTAACGCGGTCAGGCATATGCTGAGAATCGATTGTTTCCAAAAATCGGAGGAGGCCGACATGCTTTATTGGGCGCTGGTTTTTCTGATTGTGGCAATCATCGCTGCAATCTTCGGTTTCGGCGGGGTCGCCGTCGCGGCGGCCGGAATCGCCAAACTCTTGTTCTTCATCTTCCTGGTGGTCTTTGTGATCACCTTAATCACAGGACTGACGCGGCGCGGCCGCACCGGCGTCTAACACGCATGGTTCGGCCCTGACGTTCGTGGCAAAGGAAATTAAAAAGGTCCCGATAAAATCGGGACCTTTACTTTTGCAATCAATCACTAACTACTGGGGAGGCTGCGTTCCCGTGCTGGGCGTGGAATTTCCACTGGAGCCCGTGCCGCTGGGGCTGCTGGTACCCATGCTGCCGGAGTTTCCCTTCTTGTCTTTTTCCTTGCAGGTATCCGAAATCATGTCAACGCTGGAGACGGTGAAAGTCTTGCCTGAGCTGCCGCTCGACGCTGCAGAGCTGTTGGATCCCGCACCACTCCCCCACGTGCCCTTAACGGCGACTTCATGCCCCGCATGTGCTGACACATCCTGGCCTGTGAGATTGACGGGGCCTTTCTTGGTCTGAAGAACGTATTGGCCGCCTTCCGATTGAACGCAACCTTTCAGTTTCTTCTCGCTCTTTTCTGGTTTCTGATTATTTGCATTCTGATCGGTCTGTCCCGACATGGAGCCGTTCTCAGCGCCGGGTTGCTGTCCTCCGGGATTACCCGGCTGACCTGGCTGGCTTCCCGGTTGTCGCATGGTCGGCGAAGAGCCTTGCGTGCCTTGCGGTCCTCCTGCCTGAGCGATAGCCGCCGAGGTCACGAATAGCGCCAGGGCGACAAGCATACACATTGATGTTTTCTTCATCGGTTTCCTCCTGCTCGCGAATTTTGGGGTTAAAAATCGAACGAGCCGCCCGGCCCAAAATTCGGCTTCTAAGCGACTGTCCTTCGCTCCAGATCAGACGCCCGAAGCGGAATAGGAGTTTGCTGTGCACCCGGATGTTTCCTATGCAGCAAACGATGTATGGCGCCTAAGAGCCGGTCTCTGCTTCCTGCCTTATCGCAGAAGGCGTCGGCATAGCGGCGCAAGCGTTGAGAGACGGTTGTGCTGCCGGAGAAGACAATGACCGGCAATGCGGGCTTCAGGGCCTTTACGCCCGCGGCTACGGTTTCGCCATTCATCCCCGGCATCTCGTAGTCGGTGATGACCAGGTCTACGGGATGCAAAGCTGCGAGCTTCAGTCCAGCTCCGCCGTTGCTCGCGGTCAAAACACGAAACCCGAGCGTTTCCATGGTGGCCTTGTAAACGGTGAGAGCCGGTGCGAAATCGTCGATCCACAGCAGAGTGGGCTTTGAACGAGAGGCGGAGCTGGTGCGGGCAGGGCGATCGCGGCGCGATCGGCGTAGCCACGCCGTGGAACTGCTGACAGGAAGAGTTGCTTTGGCAGCCCTCGGCATGGTGTTACACTACGCAGACTTTTGCGCTGGCACAATGCGTGGAACGCTGTAACTATGCTACGGCGAACACCGTATGTACAAACCTCATGCGCGGCCGGAATAACGTTACTTTCATGAATGCACGTGAGTACGCTGTTGAAATCTAGCCTGAGATTCTGCGGAGAGGTAACACCGGCTCAGACGTCAAAGACGCGATATACGCCCGGGGGGTTCTGCGATTGCAATAGCGTGATGGCGACGTTGTGCACGGGAATACCCCCTGGCGT
>JBKPSP010000247.1:0-9348 GCA_046735175.1 Acidobacteriota bacterium | reverse complement strand
TTATCTGGGGCCGGGAACCTGCTTCCGCTCCCAACCCCAAACCGCTGAAACTCATCGGAGTAGAGGACTAGGAGGACGAACCATGCCCAAAACCGCAAAAAAGGTGAATCCCGCCTTCATGAAACCGATGCAGCCATCAGAGGAACTCGCCAAGGTCGTCGGCTCTGAACCGCTTCCCCGCAGTGAGGTCACAAAGAAGGTCTGGGCGCACATCAAGAAGAACAAGCTTCAGAACCCCGAAAATAAGCGTGAGATCGTTGCTGACGACAAGCTGCAGCCGATCTTCGGCGGCAAGAAACTGGACATGTTCCAGATGACGAAGGCGATCAACAAACATCTGAAGGCAGAGGCGTAACGCTCGCTAGCTCAAACTGTACTTGCCTCGCTCGAGGATTTGTGCGGCGATCTGCTGGCCCAGGGCGATTGTGTTGTAAGGCTCGCGCTTCGCCAAGCGTCGCAGTATGGCCATTTGCGTACGCAACATATCGCCTTCCGCCACGTCACTGATGATCCTGCGCGCCGACGATTCGACTCGTTCGAACGCGCGGGAAAGATAAAGGCGGGTCATCGCAATGGCGGTTCCCGCCGCGCTCTCGGATCCCGACTGCGCGCTTTTCATGGTCCTCAGCAGCGCAGATTCCATGGCATAGACTTCGATCACAATGTCCGCAATCGCGCCCATGATCTCCTGCTGGTTCTCGATTTGCTGCATATATCTTTGAGTCGCAGCGCCGGCGGCGAACAACCCGAGCTTCTTGGCAGAGGCAACCAGCTTCTGTTCGTCCGCGAGCGGGCCTTCCATCTCTCCGTCAGTCGCTGGCCCAGCGAGGACTTCATCCATCAACTGCTTGATCGCGGGCATCAACGCCAATTGACCACTCATGGCCCGCTTTAGCAGAAACCCGGTAATGATCAGGCGGTTGATTTCATTTGTGCCTTCGAAGATGCGATTGATACGCGCGTCGCGGTAAGCGCGCTCGGCCGGATATTCTTCGACAAAACCGTAGCCGCCATAAATCTGCACGGTTTCGTCGACGACATAATCCACCATTTCCGATGCCCACACTTTGATGATCGAGCATTCAACCGCATACTCTTCGATCGCTTTCAGCGTCTGCTTTCCAGCATCTGCTGCCGACTTGTTTACTGCTGCCAGCGCTGTGTCCATCATGCCAACGGTGCGAAAAACCAGAGACTCGCCGACATACGTCAGCGCCGCCATGTTCGCCAGCTTTTCGCGAACCAGTCCGAAATCGGCAATAACCTTCCCGAATGCTTTGCGCTGCTTGGCGTAACCGATCGCGTTCCCGAGAGAGGCGCGCGCGCCGCCGACGCACATCGCTCCCAGCTTGAAGCGTCCAATGTTCAGGATGTTGAAGGCGATCAGATGACCCTTGCCGATTTCGCCGAGCAAGTTTTCTGCAGGAACCTGGCAGTCATTCAAAATGATCGGGCACGTAGAAGACCCGCGAATGCCCATCTTGTGCTCTTCCGCCCCAACCGAGAATCCCGGGAATGAACGCTCAACCAGAAAAGCCGTGAACTTCTCTCCATCCAGTTTGGCGAAGACCGTGAACAGATCGGCGAATCCTGCATTCGTAATCCACATCTTCTCGCCATTGAGAACGTAGTGCTTCCCGTCCTGCGAGAGTGTCGCCCGCGCGCGGCAGTTCAGCGCATCCGATCCGGAGGTCGCCTCAGAGAGCGCATAGGCCCCGACCATCTCACCCGACGCCAGTCGCGGCAAATACTTATTCTTCTGTTGCTCAGTTCCGAAGTAGGCGATCGGCAGAGTTCCGATCCCGGTGTGGCCGCCCCACGTCGTCGCAAACCCCGCGTACTTCGCAATGCGATCGGCAATCACCGCTGCAGTGACCTTGTCCATTTCCAGGCCGCCGAAAGCCTCCGGAATCTCGACCCCGCTCAGGCCAAGCTCTCCCGCTTTCCGAAGCAATTCTCGAACGACCGCGAAATCTTTATGCTCCATCTTCTCGACGTTAGGCAGGATCTCGTTTTGGGCGAACTCTTCGGCGGTCTGAGCAATCAGGCGGTGCTGATCGTTGAAATCTTCTGGAGTGAAAACTTGTTCTGGTTTGCGAGTCTCAAGCAGAAAACTTCCACCGGCAATTTTTTCGCCCGGCGATGCAGTGGCTGTGACCATTGGACCTCTCAAAACAGAAATAAGAAAAATTGCGAGCCGCTGCTAGGAGTCTAACGGCATAGAGAGGGGATTGCCAATGTTCGCAGACGGCCAATCATCTCGAAATAAAGCTGTAAGCCAGTCCGATGATGGAGATCAGGACCATGCTGTAAAACACGACATCCAGCCATCTGCTTTTGGAGTTCGCGTGAGTAGTTGGGGGTTCCACTGTAATTTTCCTGAGTGAGCTGGTTTGGGGAGACAGTGGACGAATAGCGAGAGCTAGGAAGAACAATAAGCCGTGCGAACTGTGGATTTCAATACCACGTTAGTAACCAGGTTGGTCACTTCAATCCAAGATTGCGCGACTTGGTCGATTCCAGTACCTTGATAACCCGGAACTCTGCCGCTACAGTGAATGGCAGCATATGCCTTCTGATACACATCCTGACGCGGCAGGTGTTCAAACGGAGATTTTTCGTCGCATGACGCCAGGGCAGCGGGTTGAAGTGGCGTTTGAGATGAGCGAGTCGATCCGTAATATTTCATTGGATGGTTTACGTAGTCGACGGCCAGATCTGAGCCCCGAAGAAGCCCTTCGGGAGCTGATGCGGCTGATGTACGGGGTCGCGCCAAAATTGTGACCTTAGGCGATCTATTGTCGCGAGTAGTATTTGCTCTCGAAGCTGCTGCAATTCCGTACATGGTGACTGGGTCAATTGCCAGCTCCGCCCACGGCCTTCCTCGATCTACCCGAGATTTGGATGTCGTCATAAGGCCGACATCGGAAGCCCTGATCGCGCTAATACAACTATTCCCGGAATCTGAGTATTATGCCGACGTCGAGCAAGCGCTTCACGCCTTTGAATCTGGGAGCCAATTCAACGTCATTGATTTTGCAACAGGATGGAAAGTGGATTTCATTATCGCTGAGCAGTCCGAATACGGGCGTGCCTCGTTTGCCCGACGCCGTCGAATTGACATCGCGGGCGTTCCGGTTTTTGTGACGTCTGCTGAAGACGTAATTCTCAATAAGTTGAAATGGGCAAAGCTCGGTAGCTCTGGCCAGCAGGTTCAGGATGCAGCTGGCATTTTTTCAAACCAGGGAAAATCTCTTGACTTCGAGTACATAGAGCATTGGGTGGCGGAGTTGCACCTCGGCGAACAATGGAGACAGGCTACGCAGAGGTAAAGCTAAACCTTGAAGTTTCTGGCGCGCCCGGAGAGATTCGAACTCCCGACCTACAGTTCCGGAGGCTGCCGCTCTATCCAGCTGAGCTACGGGCGCGCATCCCAAGTTTACATCGCGACGCAGAGTTTGCGCTCAAACCCTAGCGCCTCTACAGGATTAGCCGCAGCTTCAAAAACCGGCGCAGCACAAAATCAAAACCCCGCCCTGAGGCGGGGTTAAACGGCAATATCAAAGCTTACTGTGGCTTCTGCGTCCCACTTGAAGGAGCGCTTTGCTGTGACGATCCACTCTGCTGCTGCCGCGCCTTCTGTAGTTCCGCCAGCTTTTGCAGCTGTTCGGGAGTCAGAACGGCGCGAATCTTAGGCGACGCAGTCTCGCGAATCTGGTTGGCCTTTGCGACCTTCTGTTCCGTGCTCAGGCTCGAGTCGTTGCGGACCGCTTCCATCTGCTGATTTTCATCAGCGATGATTGGGCGGAGCTTGGTCTTCTGTTCTTCGGTGAGACCAAGAGGATTGTCGTCGGCACCCTGGCTGCTCTGCGAAGCCGAGCCTGACTGTCCAGACTGCGATGGCGCAGATTGCGACGGTGCAGACTGCGACGGCGACGCCTGTGAAGGCTGCTCCTGCTGCGGCGATTGCGAGGGAGCAGCCGAGGGCTGTTGGTCGGGCGCCGATTGCGGCGAAGTGCTCTGCGACGGCGCCGCCGCCGGTTGCTGATCGGGTGACGATTGTGAAGGCGTACTTTGTGACGGCGGAGCTGCCTGCGGCGAAGCCCCTGCGGTTCCAGAGGTTTGCGCGTAAGACGCCGACACGAACATAAGCAATGCCAGAAATCCGGTTCTGAGAGATAAAATTCGCATGTCGCTCCTTCTAGACGGTGGCCGGAGATTACGAGTGCAGCGACTCCACCGCACAGGCAAGGTGAGATGAGCCGCAAACCCATGAGGTTGCCGCCTACCAGACCATCTATTTTGAAGAAGATTTATCCGGCGCGGTTGCAGCTATTTCATTGCGCTAGTGGTGCTTCGTGGAGAGCGTTTTTCGCGCTTTTGTTGATACATCAATGAGTCGGCTTTTGCTAACAAGTCCTCTATTCCGGCCTCCGGGGCGGAATGGCCGGCCACAATTCCCACACTGAACGAGAGAACGTACTCTCTGCCCGCGGCAAGATTATGCGCCGCGAGCTTGTGCAATAAACGGCCGCGGATCTTGTGTTCGTCCCCTTCAGCAATGAAAATAGCGAATTCGTCGCCACCGAGCCGGGCTGACACATCTGATTCGCGGAACGATTCGCGCAATACGCTGGCTGTGTCCATCAGCGCTTGATTGCCGGCGTGGTGGCCGAAGCAGTCGTTGATCTGCTTCAGCCCATCGAGGTCCACGAAGGCGACGGCGAAAGGTTCGTTATTGCGCCGCGCCAATTTCACGCGATGATGGGCAAGCGCCAGAAATCCTTTGCGATTGTAGAGACCGGTCAGATCATCCAACAGTGAAAGGTTTTCGAGCTGTGCGTTAGCCAGGGCCAGCTCTCTTGCTTTGTGCGCCAGGTCCTGCTCCGCCGCTTTTCGGGCGGCGATGTCCCGTTCGAGCTGTTCTTTTGCCCGTTGCAACTCAGCGGTTCGCCGCGAGACCAGTTCTTCGAGCTGTAATCCGTGCTGTTGCAGCTCCAGTTCAATCCGTTTGCGGTCAGTGATATCTCGAGAAATTCCCATCGTCCCGATGATCGTTCCTTTGTCATCGGTCATTGGCAGCTTCGTGGTCAGCACCCAGGTTTCGCGACCATCCGGCCAGATTTCCCGTTCTTCCTTTTCGATCACCGCTTCACCAGTGCGGATGATCGTCTGTTCATCTTCGAACGCTTGTTGAGCGTGTTCGGATCCGAATACATCGAAATCGGTCTTGCCGACCGCCTCGGAAGGGTCGTTCATGCCAAAGCGCAGGGCCAGTGCGCGGCTGATGCGCACGAAACGGCTCTCCCGATCTTTGAAATAGACGCCGTCCGGAATATGTTCCAGGAACGCATGCAACAGGTCTTCTTGCGTCCCCGGAATCAGGCGGACCGGCTCCCGCGACCCCTTCACCATAACGCTATTCTAAGTCTCATTTTCGAGACTTTTCATCCTCTTGCGCCCTGCTTGGGTAATCCTATTAAGGTACCGTTGCGCCCGAAAGCTACGATGATCTGAAAACCGCGCACTTCAATAACACTCGCGATGTTACCGGTGATTATGCTTTCAAATCCCCAGGTAGCTTCCAAACGCTCGCGACTGCCAATGCCACGGCGATCCCCAGGGAAACTTCAAAGAAACGGTGCACCGCCACAATCCATGGCGGCCGCCCGTGGGTGATAAGCAGCACGATCGTGAATCCGATCGCAACAAACCGGTACGCGTTACCCAGCCGAAGCAGCGCCGAAAGGATTCCGCAGACAAAAATTCCCGCGCCATAGATCATCCAGTTATTGGGCAGAAACGTAGCGATGGCAGCGCCAAGCGTTACTCCCACGGCTGTGCCGACAAATCTCTGCCAGGCGAGCGCAAAACGGTCCATGGGAGAGAGAATGATAACAATGGTTGAAATCGGCGCCCAATAAAATTCGGGCAGTCGCAACAGGGTGCGGGCCAATAATAACGAGAGAAGAGTTGCAACTGCGGTGCGCGCTGAATTATGGACCGAATTGCGGTTCAATTCGAATCGGCTTGCGAACGTTGCCATGAGCGATGGCAATTGTACCGAACGCTCACGTCGTCCAAGTGATCCGTTGCATCAATGCACTGGAAAGTGCCATTGCACTGCCAGGAGAGGAAATCATGAAAGTAGGATTTATTGGCCTTGGCAACATGGGATTGCCAATGGCCGCAAACCTGATTAGGGCCGGAAATGAAGTGGTGGTTTACAACCGCACGCCCGCCAAAGCGCAGCCGCTGGTCAGCCAGGGCGCTCCTCACGTCAGCAGCGTTGCCGACGCCTGCCGCGGCGAGGTAGTTTTAACGATGCTGTCAGATGACACTGCGCTTGAGTCTGTCGTTTTCAACGATGGCGGCATCGCGCACGCACTCGCTCGCGGTGCGATTCATGTCTCGGCAAGTACGATCAGCGTTGCGCTTTCCGACCGGCTTGCTGAGGAACACGCACAACGCGGTCAGAAGTTCGTGGCTGCGCCGGTTTTCGGACGCCCTGAGGCGGCTGCAGGCGCAAAGCTCTTCGTCGTTGCTGCTGGTGAGGGTGCCGCGATAGAGACTTGCATACCTCTGTTCGAAGCCATAGGCCAGCGTACGTTTCGCTTCGGAGAGAAGCCTTCGTCCGCCAATCTGGTGAAGATCAGTGGAAACTTCCTGATTGCCTCAGTGATCGAGTCGCTTGGAGAGGTGCTGGCATTGGCCGGAAAAGGCGGATTGGATCAACACCAGTTCCTTGATTTTCTGACTTCGACCTTGTTCACGGCCCCGGTTTATAAAACGTACGGTGGACTGATTATCGAGAAAACGTTTCAGCCGGCTGGATTTGCGGCGCCGCTGGGACTGAAAGATACGCGATTGACACTCAGCGCCGGCGAGATGTTCCGGGTTCCCTTGCCGCTCGCAAGCTTGTTGCGTGATCGCTTCCTGACACTTCTGGCGCGTGGCGGTGAATCTCTCGATTGGTCGGCGATTGGACAACTGGCAGCCGAAGATTCGGGACAAAAGGCATAGTCCTGTTACTAGAACAAGAATCCAACCCATAGTGCCGCAAGCATCAGCGCGAGGCCTGGCACCACGCGCGAAGCGAACCCGGTCCGCCCTGACACAAACGCAACCACGGCCTTGGCTATCGTGTTTGCCGTTATGCCGGCGAAGATTGGAATGATCGCTTGCTGTGCCGGCATTTTCCCCGATGCGGCAAGTGATGCTGCCGAGACCGCGGCCGAATGTGCATCTCCAAATCCCGCAATTGCAGTTGCAACCAGCACGCCCCTTGCTCCCAACCAGGCGTTAAGCGCAGCCGACGCGAAAGTCACACCGGTCACCGTCGCCGCCAGGATCAAAGTAATACGAAGATCAAACGCCGATCCTGGCGGAGCGCTGACCTCCGTCTGGCCCTTCAGTGCGCGAAAAGTGAAGATCAATCCGTAGGCGATCGTTGCAATGCAGGCTGCGATCAGCGGGAAGCGAATCATCCAAAGAATGGATCGATTGGTCGCCTGCAGAACGATTGCCAGCTCAACCATGGTCGCAATCGAAGAAAGGACTGCACCAGCAGCGGCCGCGCGGGCCAGCGCAGGCTGTTCTTTGGCGCGCGCGCCCATCGACGCGATCGTCGCGGTGCTGGAGGCAAAACCTGAGGCGAGACCCGCCAGAGCCAGTCCAAAACGGGTTCCCAGCACACGAACCGCGATGTATCCAGCCGCGCTCACTGCCATCATGAGAACCACGATCTTCCATGTCGTTCGCGGATTCACCGCGGCAAACGGGCCCACGTAGCGGTTTGGCATCAGGGGAAGGACAACGATTACGGCGGCGGCAAAAATAAGGGCGTCGTAGAGTTCGCGCTCGCTGAGGGCTGACCGGATGAAGCGATGCAGGCGTGCTCGCGAGGCGAGAAGAATGGCGACAACAACTGCCACGGCAGAGGCAATGGCAGGCTCTCGCATGGCCAGAGCTCCCAGCAACAATGTGAGAAGCAGGGAGGTCTCGGTCGTTAATCCGGGGTCCTGCTGACGTGTGCGCAAGTAGGCGAGAATCGCCAGGCCCGCCAACGCAGCAAGCACGACCGCCAACAACACTTCTCCGCCGAGCTGCAGGCTGATCGCGCCTAGAACGGAACTGATCGTGAAGGTGCGAATTCCCGCAGGTCCGCGGCGCGGACCCTCTCCCTTGCGTCTTTCGCGTTCGCCCCCGATGAGGAGGCCGATTCCCATGGCCACTCCGAGCCGTAACGCGACAGGAGTTAACATACTGCCGCATGTTAGCAGGACGCTTGGATTCAGAATGCAGATGAGAACGATTATCCCGCTTCGGCGACGCTGGTCGGCTGCCAGAGGGTGCTGAGCAGCACTTCTGCTGCGATGCGTGGCAAGCTTCCGTAGATGCGGTCGCGAAGAGTCGAGTACTCCTGCGTTCCGGCAAACAGGTCGCGCATCAACTCGCGGAAATGCGGACTGCGTCCGGTGAGTTGGATCATGCGCTCGATGACATTCCCCGCCAGCCACTTTCCCGAGTAAAAGCGGTCGGTGATGCGGGCTGCGCGCTCGAGTTCGGGCAAAAAGTCGTCAGCAACGAATTCTGGATACTTCTCCGGCGCATTTTGGAGCAAGGTTTTCGCCAGCAGTTCAGCGGAGCGCAGAGAATAGTAGATCCCCTCTCCGGTAATTGGATCCACGAAACCAGCGGCGTCACCTATCAGCGCCCAGCCGCCTCCCGCGAATGGACTTTGCAGGGCCTTCGGAGTGAGCGCAGGAATAATGTGCGCGTATAACTTTGCTCCTTCGAGGCTGAACCCGAACTCCGGCAGGGAGTCCTCAAGCACTTGCCGCAGCCTCGCAGTGTTCGCACCCTGCATGCAACCGCAGATTCCAACTGAGAAGTGATCGGAGCGCGGGAACACCCAAATATATCCGTGCAGTTCCTTCAAAAACTTGATCTGAACTGTGCGGTGCGTGCCCGGAACAAAGTAACCGACGGCGACCATAAAGTTTTCCGGTCCAAATGGCCGCGAAAACTGCTCGCGAAATGAATTTCGCGCACCCGTAGCCATGACAATAAAGTCAGCATCGGCGTTCCCGGAACTCGTCTGAAGGCTCCAGCCTTTTTCCGAGCGCTCAATTTGCAGCACGCGTGCATGTCGCACCTCGGCTCCGGCGTCCGCGGCGCGATCGAGCAGAAGTTTATTAAGGACTTTGCGCGAGAAGATGGCAATCTGGCGATCGAGCTGGAATGCCACCTTGCGCCCGGACGGCGCGATGAGTTCGCAGTGGCTGATCCAGTTCCGCTCGGCTTGGGCTTCGCGAAGGAACGGCCAGCGCGTGATGGCTTTGTCGG
>JBKPSP010000246.1:0-12068 GCA_046735175.1 Acidobacteriota bacterium | reverse complement strand
CGATTGTTTATGGCGTGGTTGGTGGATGCAAATCAAAAGCCTCGAAAAAGCCAGTACCACTCGATCGGGCCCTTTGCGAATCTCTACTGACATGGAAAGAAATGACCGTCTACAACCGGCTTGATGACTGGATTTTTGCTAGCTGCAAGCTGAATGGTCAGAAGCCGCTCAACCCGGGCATGCTAGTGAGACACCATCTGCAACCGGCGGCAACTGAAGCTGGGGTGAAAGGTAGGGTCGGCTGGCACACGTTCCGGAGGACTCTGGCGTCGCTTCTTATTGCCAATGGCGAGGACATCAAGGTCGTGCAGGAATCGCTGCGTCATGCCAGCAGCAAGATCTCGCTTGACCTATATGCCCAAGCGACCACGCCCGGGAAGCGCGCTGCACAAAGCAAGCTGATTCGCATGGTGTTGCCGACGGCAAACCAACGTTTGGCCGTCGCATGCGATTCTTAAAGACCGGTTCCCATTTTGTTCCCACGGTGCAAAACGGAACCTTAAACCAACGCAGGTAAGTCCCTGAAAAGAATGGTGGCCAGGGACGGAGTTGAACCGCCGACGCCAGCCTTTTCAGGGCTGCGCTCTACCACCTGAGCTACCTGGCCACGTTAGCGCTCACGACTTCTCCGGCCTCGTTCGTGTGGGACGCGCTGAAACAGCGCACGATAGATGCGGATGAGAAAAGTGGAGCGTGCGACTCGTCCACGATTATAGCAACCGCGTCAGTTTCGCTCAAAACTGGCGCCTTCGATAAAGAGGCCGTTCGCCATCACGGCTCTGCAGGAATTTCGGGCCATCCAGTAGGGGATTTCGCGATAATCGCTGACGTCGAATATTGCAAGATCTGCGTCTTTTCCGGGTTCGATTGAACCTTTTCTTTCTTGAAGCCGGAGCGCCCACGCGCCATTGACCGTTGCAGCAGTAATGGCTTCAGCCGGCGAGATCTTCATGTGTGTGCACGCCAGCGACATCACGAATGGCATGCTCATCGTCGGTGATGAGCCGGGGTTGTAATCCGTAGCCAACGCCACGGCAACTCCGGCATCGATCAGTTTGCGCGCAGGCGGAAAGTTGCCGAGTCCCAGAAAATGGTTCGCGCCGGGCACTAACGTCGCAATCGTATTGCTACGCGAAAGAAGTTCTATGTCGTTGTCATCGACATGATCCACGTGGTCGAGAGACGCAGGTTCGAAGCTGAGCAGGTGCTGTAACGGCGTGCGAGCAAGCTGTGAAACGTGTGCTCGTATTCCGAGTTTGCTCCGCCGCGCAGCTTCGAAGACTCTCAACGACTCCTCTTCCGTGAACGCGCCGCGATCGCAGAAAACATCTACGAATTCTGCCAGACGCCTCGTGGCCGCTTGCGGAATCATCTGCTCGCATACGTTGGAAATGTATTCGTCACGGTTTCCGGCAAACTCCAGCGGAACCGTATGCGCCGCGAGGAGAGTGAGAACCACATTGCCTGGCCACGCCCCTGCGGCCGCTCGAATCGCCTCGAGCGATCTCAGTTCTGATTGAACTGAGAGTCCGTATCCGGATTTTCCTTCGACCGTGGTTGTACCTTGCGCGAGCATCTCATTCAACGCCGATAGAACTTTTCCCGACAAAACGGACTTGCTCGCCTTTCGCACGCTCTCGACACTTGATCGAATTCCCCCGCCCGCGTCTGCAATCTCCTCATAAGTGGCGCCGGCGATTCTCTTCTCGAAATCTACCAGCCGAGGAGATATAAAAGCCGGATGTGTATGCGAATCGACAAATCCAGGCGTAACAACTTTTCCCGTGCAGTCAATTTCGAGCATTCTTGATTTGCTCTTTTTGATCCAGGCATCGCGAACGGCGTCTTTGGTTTTGCCGACAGCCACAATCTTGCCGCCATAACAAAGGACAGCGGCATCTTGAACAATTTCGAGTTCAGCAAGCTCCTTCCCGCGCCTGGGACCCGAGCTCGACGAGCGCACAGTAAGGAGTTGTTTGATGTTGATCAGAAGGACGGCCTGAGATGAGCGAGGATTTTTCAATTCGATTTTTTGAGCATAGCTTCGAACTCTGGCGCGACATGTGAATGATACAATCTGTCCTCGCTTTTAGGGCTTCTGCGCGTTGGAGAGACTTTGCAGAGAAGGGTGTGGCTGATGTATTCATTTGCAGCGTTCGCGTTGCTTACGTGCATGTATGCGTGCGGCGCAGGAAGTAACACCAGCCAATCGAACCTGCCTCCGCCTTCACTGACCTTGGCACAAGCAGCGGCGCATCACTCCATTAAGGTTGGCGCGGCCGCCGATTCACCTTTCCTCAGCGACGCCAGTTACGCCACAATCCTGGGCTCAGAGTTCAGCCAACTGCAAGCCGAAAACGAGATGAAGTTTTCGGTGCTGCATCCGGCTGCCGGAACTTACGATTTCACCGGCGGCGATGCGCTGGTTTCGTTTGCCCAATCCCATTCAATGGCGGTACGCGGGCATACGCTGGTTTGGCACAACCAGGTACCGTCATGGGTGACGTCGGGAGGTTACACCTCGGCTCAGCTCTCAACGATTCTTCAAGATCACATCAACACAGTTTCGGGCCATTACGCGGGAAAAATCTACGCCTGGGATGTGGTCAACGAAGCCTTTAACGACGATGGCACCATGCGCAGCACGATCTGGTACGACCAGCCGGGAATTGGATTCGCCGGCATGGGCACTAGATACATTGAGCAGGCACTGAACTGGGCGCATGTGGCAGACCCTAACGCCAAGCTCTTCTACAACGACTACAACACTGAGCCAATGGGACCGAAGTCCGATGCGCTTTATGCCATGGCGCAGGGTTTCAAAACGCGCGGCGTTCCGCTCGACGGCGTGGGTTTTCAATTTCACATTGACCTGACGTTCGATAATCCGAATACGCTTTCATCTGTTGCCAGCAACTTTCAGCGGTTCGCTGCGCTCGGGCTGGAACTTCATATTACGGAACTGGACATCCGGCTGAGCGATTCGACCGCGTCGTCGCTGAACGCACAGGCAAAGCTCTATGGAGAACTGGCCACGATCTGCGTCCAGCAGCCTTCCTGCAAACTTTTTCAGACCTGGGGACTCACCGACAAGCATTCCTGGATTCCGCAGTTCTATCCCGGCATGGGCTGGGCGTTACTGTGGGATGCAAATTATCAGAAGAAGCCGGCGTATCTCAGCGTGAATAAGGCACTGCAGTAGACGTTCAGCGATCCTGAATGGGAACGCGCACGTGTTTCGCGCTCGCAAAGTTTTCGGCGTCCTCATACCCCGCGTCCGCGTGACGCACAATTCCCATGCCCGGATCGGTAGTCAACACTCGCTCAATGCGCTTCGCCATGGCCTCGGTCCCATCGGCAACTGTAACTTGCCCAGCATGCAGCGAGTAGCCGATACCCACTCCGCCGCCGTTATGAATGGAAACCCAGGACGCACCCGCAGCTGTGTTCAGTAACGCATTCAACAAGGGCCAGTCGGCCACGGCATCGCTGCCGTCTTTCATGCTTTCCGTTTCGCGGAATGGAGAGGCAACCGAACCGCAGTCGAGATGATCGCGACCCATCACGATGGGCGCCTTCAGTTTTCCCTTCTTCACGAATTCGTTGATTGCCAGTCCGAATTGCGCTCGCTCGCCATAACCCAGCCAGCAGATGCGCGCCGGCAGTCCCTGAAACTTAATGCGCTTACGCGCGAGATCTATCCAGCGGCGCAGAATGCGATTGTCAGGAAAAAGTTCGAGCACAAGATCGTCAGTGACGTGAATGTCGGACGGCTCGCCTGACAAGGCGACCCAGCGGAATGGCCCGCGGCCTTCGCAAAACAGCGGACGAATGTACGCGGGGACGAAACCCGGGAAGTCATACGCATTCTTTACGCCACGCTGAAACGCAAACGTGCGGATATTGTTGCCGTAGTCGAAGGTGATCGAGCCCATCTTCTGAAGGCGGAGCATGCCTTCGACGTGCCGGGCGATTGCATCGAGGGATTTCTCTTCGTAGGCTTTTGGATCGCGGCTTCGCAATTCGAGCGCTTCTGCCAAAGAGATCCCATTGGGAACGTATCCGTTCAGCGGATCGTGCGCGGATGTCTGATCGGTCAGAATGTCCGGAACGACGCCGCGATCGGCAAGTTCAGGAATCACGTCGGCGCAATTCCCCACCAGTCCTACCGAAATATTTTCCTTTTTGCGCACTGCGTTTTTCAGAATGCGCAGCGCTTCATCGAGAGTATTCACCATGAAGTCGCAGTAGCCGGTCTTCAGGCGTTTTTTGATCCGCTCGGGATCGACGTCAATTCCGAGGAAGGCCGCGCCGCTCATCGTGGCCGCCAGCGGCTGCGCGCCGCCCATGCCACCCATTCCTCCGCTGACGATCAACTTGCCAGCGAGGTCGCCTCCGAAGTGCTTCTCTCCCGCGGCGGCGAATGTCTCGAACGTGCCTTGCACAATTCCCTGCGAGCCGATGTAAATCCAGGAGCCGGCGGTCATTTGGCCGTACATCATCAGGCCGGCGCGTTCGAGTTCATTGAATTTTTCCCAATTCGACCAGTGCCCGACAAGGTTGGAATTCGCGATCAGCACTCGCGGCGAGTGCTCGTGCGTCTTGAAGATGCCTACCGGTTTGCCTGACTGAACGAGCAGGGTTTCGTCGTTTTCAAGGTTTTTGAGTGAACGAATGATGGCGTGATAGCAATCCCAATTGCGCGCGGCCTTGCCGGTCCCGCCGTAGACCACCAGGTCACGTGGGCGCTCGCCAACCTCTTCATCGAGATTGTTCATCAGCATGCGCATGGCGGCTTCCTGCTGCCACCCCTTGCAGGAAAGAGAGGTGCCACGGGGGGCACGAATTTGAGTGTAGGTGGGAACTTCGGTATCTACCGGCATGAATAGATGGTAGTGCTATGGGAAGGGCGATTCAAATGGGATCTCGCCGTCAGCCATCAGGAACTTCAAAAGCGCCGCGGATTTCGCGGATAGCGCGGATCAAAAACATTGAGGCACGACTGCAAGCTGGCTTGGTTTTACCTGATGGCTGACGGCTACTTACCACGTGCTATACGCAGCGCCGTTGCTTCCGATCTGCGGAGAGGAACTGTGCACATCGCAGATGCCGCCCTGGTCCTGCTCGTCCGGAGACATAATGGTGTCGTCGGCGCATTGCTCGGGTTGCCAGTCAGCAGAGTTGGTCATGGGGTCGCGTGGCAGGTCTTTCATGTAGCCGGCAGATTTCAAATCATCCAGCGATTGCGGTGCTTTCTGCTTATCCAGCGTGTACTGCGAGATGAGATCGCGAAGAGTAAACAAATTCTGGCGTAGCACGGCTTCCCGAGACTGAATGATCGAGCGTCGGAAGTTCGGCACCGCAATCGAGATCAAAATCGCCATGATGCTCATGACGATGATGAGTTCGAGCAAAGTGAAACCACGGCTGCGATTTTTTTGACGCCCCGGTTTCATTTACCAGTCCTTGTACTTCGTGCCGTCGAGCGCGGTGCCCTGCGATTTCGTATAGACGTCGAAGATATCGTTGCCGTCCCAGGAATCCGAGTTGGGGTCATCCTGATGGGAACGGAAGCCCCAATCCGTACCATCCGTCATCGGGTCTATCGGAATGCGGCGCAGGAACTTCAGTTTCTTGCCGTTCACGTCTTCGCCGTTGACCAGCGTGTCGAGATCGGCTGGGTAACCTTCGGTTCCGGCTTTTATGCGGAACGCCCCACGGTCGGCAGCGTCTTTATAGCGATCGATCGCGTCGCGCATCTCCCACAAGGCGTGGTGCAGCTGGCGTTCCTTCTCACGCTTAATCGTAATCTTCGCGGCGGGGATCGCAAGACCGGTCAGGATTAGCAGGATCGTGGTGGCCACGATCAGTTCGATAAGGGTGAAGCCGCGGTGCTTGCGAGATGGTGCGACCATATGCCTTTGGAACGAGTTGAATGAGAGAAGTTGCACAAGAAAGCAGCAACTAGCCCCTAACTCCCGCAGCTGCTAGCAAGCAAAGACGATCTGCCAGGAGCTAGAGGCTAGCGACTAGAAGCTTCCTCTACTGAATTGTAACCGGTGCAGTGGCTC
Source organism: Acidobacteriota bacterium (assembly GCA_046735175.1). Lineage (GTDB taxonomy): Bacteria > Acidobacteriota > Terriglobia > Terriglobales > Acidobacteriaceae > Gp1-AA145. The sequence goes on along the minus strand of JBKPSP010000246.1, from coordinate 5,997 downwards.
CGCCCACCGGCAAAGCCTGCATGGCCGGATCTCGGGCCCCACCCTTGGCGATGGTCAGCGAAGTCTGGCCCGGAGCCTTCGCCTGAAAAGTCAGAGTCACTACTGGGCCCTGCCCAGAAACGCCGGATGTCCCAGGCGGACGCGCCGCAGTGATTTGAATGGTGCCATCGTCCTCGCGATGCTGCACACTCACGATCTGGCCATCTTGCGAAAGCAAGGTGCCGTTCGAGACATTCGCAACCTGCAGGACCTTAGGGTCATAGGAGAGTTGCAGCGGGACGGTATGCACGTTCTGAGCGCCGTTCAGCAACACATTGACCGTAAATGTGGAACCAGCCGCTTGCGTGACCGTCGGCGGATCAAACGCAAAACTCGCCTGATCGCCACCGCGGGGAGTAAGGGTCGGAGTCGGCGGCGCCGAACTGGCTGCGGGCGGCTGAGCGACGGGCACTGCGCCAGCACCCGAGGAGGGACTCGCGGCCGGAGTCACGGCCGAACTTGACTGGCTGATCCGGCGCAGACCCAACGCACTCGCCGTACCCACATCAATGGGTTGCTCGTTCAACGTACTCAATACCTGACGGCGCACAATATGCGGGATCAGCACGAATACGGTCTCGGTTTCGGAATGCTCGGTTGCAGTTTGCCCAAACAGGTACTTGAGAATCGGAATCTGGGCCAGCCCAGGAATGCCGGTTAGACTCTTGGTCTGGCTATCCTCGAGCATTCCGCCCATTAGGTTGGCTTCGCCCTCACGCAGGCGTACGACATGCTCAATCTTTCGCTGGCCGATGACAGGCTGTGAAATTCCGCCGATATTCGAGGTGCCGGTCACCGACGAGATATCCATCGCGATCTTGAGCGTAACCTCGCCGTTGGAGTGCACATTCGGGGTGATGTCGATATTCACGCCTACGTCGAGATATTGGAACTGGGTATTGACAAGCGGATTGATGCCCACCCCGCCGATGCCAGGCTGAAACGATCCGGTCGCAACCGGGACCTTGTCGCCAATCTTCAAAGAGGCCTTCTGCCCATCCAATGCGCGGATTTGGGGATTCTGGACTAACTTGGTATTGCTATCCGAAAAAAGCGCAGTCACCGTGGCCGAGTCAATCGTGACCTGAAAGTCAGTCGCGTTCAGGTTCGCCAGCGAGTTCAGGTTGATGGAGCCGTTGGATGAACCATTCGACGTCGGGGTGGTGATCGGATTTCCGTTCTGGTCGGTGGTCGTCGTGGTGGTATTGACGTTGGGCTGCAACGCAATGCTCATGTTCTGCGGTGGATTGATACCCAGCGTGCGCTTCTTGTCGCGGTTGATCTGCATTACAGCCACGTCAACAACGATCTCGGGTTTCGCCCGATCCAGATCTCCGACCAGCTTTTGCGCCAATGCAATCTGGTCAGGCGTGCCGCGCACCACAATCGCCCCTTCGCTCGGCAGCGCCTGCAGCCGGGAGATCTCGAGAATCTGACGCATGGCGTTTACAACGTCCTGCAGTTCCGTGGGCTGGGAAAGATTTGAAAGATAAAACGTCTTGATTACGCTCTGCTCAAGGTCTTTGCGCTTGGCAGGGTTGTCGGCTGCAACAAAGATCGTATTCGGCGTGACGGGACGCCAGAAGGTCTTCGATTCCATGGCGACGATTTGAAGCGCTTCCTCGAGCGACACTCCGTTCAGTTCGACCTTGATTTGCCGGGAGGTGTAATCAGGATCGAACAGGACGTTGATGCCGGCGAGTTTGCAAATGGTCTCGTAAACCGTTTTGCTGTCAAAGGTGACCTTCAGGTTGATAGGAACGTTCGGGATCGCGCCCAGTTCAACCGGCCCACTGGCCTGCTGAAGACGTTTTTCAAGAACCGTCGGCTCATGGGTTGAGGACTGCGGCCCCGGCGCTTTCGCGCCGTTGTCTATCATCTGCCTGGTTACCTGCAGCTCCTGCTTAGCAATTGCGCTTGCGGGATCGATCTCCGCCGCTTTCTGAAATTCCGCCAGGGCTTCTTCCAGCCGTCCGGCCTCCCGCAGAAGCTGTCCGCGGTGCACATGCGAAGCACCGGCCAGGAATCGCAAGCGCTCGTATGCCGCCCGGTAAGAAACGTCCTGCGGCTTCTGGTCATAGGCCTGTTTGTAGTAGTCGTAGGCTTGCTCGTAGTTTTGCCGCGCCTCGGCGGTTTTGCCTTTGCTGTAGAGCGATTTGGCGCTCTCAGCGGCAGCGAAAATAGAGAAACTCAGCAGAATTGAAAGGGTGAGCGCGGGGGAAATTGCGCGTTTCATTAAAAAATCCTCATGAGACATTCCAGCCCACAGACCACCACGGTCTTGGGCCCATTTAACTGTCGAGAAAGCCGGATTATAGCATCGGCGGTAACCACGCCCAAGTTACTGTGTTGGCGGCGGTTACACGTTAGTACCGGTACTAAAGTAAGTGGTCGGTGGTCGGTTGCCAGTCACCACTGATCAGATTGCGACTGGATCGCCCCGATCAGCTCCGCCAACTGATCACCGGCCACTAACCACTAGCCACTAGTTTCCTTTACCCTAGTCCCATGCCCCGGCAAGCCGCCCATCAGACCAAGCCCAACGCGGAGAAGAACCCGCGCCGCGACCCGACTGCCGCCGGGCAGAGAGACGCCTCCGTCAATAGGATCGCTTCACATAACTATTTCTTGCTGGAAAAATATGAGACCGGCATTGCCTTAACAGGTACGGAGGTAAAGTCGGTCCGGGCGGGCAAGGTCAACCTGAAGGACTCGTACGGGATCGTCAAAGACGGCGAACTCTGGCTTCTGAACTGCCATATCGGGGCCTACGAGCACGGCAATATTTACAACCACGCACCGCTGAGGACCCGGAAACTTCTCGTCCATAAAGAAGAGATCCGCAAGCTGATCGGCCAGACCCAGCAGAAGGGCCTAACGCTCATTCCCACGCGGATGTACTTCAAGAACGGACGGGTGAAGCTAGAGCTGGCGCTCGCCAAAGGCAAGCAGCTCTGGGACAAACGCGAGACCGAGCGAAGAAGGACCGCGGACAAGGAAGCGCGAGAGGCGATCGCAAGATCCAGAAAACAGTGATTGTGTAGCACAGGCGGCTCGGCTGTGCGAGGCAGATGAAGAAGATCCCCGCTCCTCGAAGAACGAGAAGCGGGGAAACAGGCTTGATTTTGATTTACTGCCGCTCGACCGGCGCTACCACCTGAGCTTTCTCAATGGTCGATGAATCACCCACGGTCGTTTCAGCCGGTTTTTGCGCACTCACCACTCCCGGGATCTCAACTTCTTTGATCCGCGCGCTGGCGACAATTTTCTCGAGTTGCCGGAACACCTTGCCCCGGTCCAGTTGCGCGAGTTCCTCGTCTGGTTTGCGTGAAGTTTCGACATCCACCGAGAACTCGTAGCAGGCGCCGTTCTTAAACAGGTGGAAGTACTTGAGATCGGATTGATGTGCTGGTTCCCCGCTCATCTGCTCAAGCACGGTGAATTCATTCGAGCCCAACTTCACCGTTGCCGGCTTTTCCTGCTGGGCGCCGCTCCCGCTCGCCACGAGCTGCGAGCACTCCTGCTCGGTCATGCTTGTGTTGACACTCACGTTAAACAGTGCCGATGAAAAATCCGTGTCCGGATACGAATCATCAGGCATATCGACCGCCGCTACCTGCACGGCGCCAGGCTTCAGGAAACTGGTTTCGGGAGCCGGCGAGTTCTTGCTCTCCGCCTGCAAGCTGTACTTCCTGGGATAGCTGAACGAAACCCCGTATGTTCCGTTCACGTAAGTAGCATTCGCCGGACGATGCTTTTTCACGGCCTTCTTCGGCTTGTCTGGAACAGCCGCAGCTGCGGTGGTGTTGGGTGTTGGATCGCTGACTACCGGCGCCGAGGGAGCTTTGATTCTTGCTTCGTTGTCGGACTTCTTCGAACAACTCACTGCCAGGAACAGAACGATCGACATCAGAACGCAGGCACAAATTGCCGGCAAGTAGATGCTCGACCATGTGTTTCCTTCGATTTGTTTGAAACTCTGATTCTCATTTCCTTTCGTATCGATGGTTGCCATATTCCCCTCCGTGGGACTGCGGTGAGAGGAATGGCACGGGCATGACCAAGCGCCGGATCGCTGATTCTTCAGTATTTACAGGTAGCGTGAGGAGTCCCGTTCGTGAATAGGACGACACACTGTTGAATAACGAACACGCCGTAAGCCGACCGCTAGTGGGGGCGAGCGTCTTCGCTCGCTTTCATTTATCTCCGTGAGAGGCGCTGACCGCCGCGAAGGTCATCTCATTCGCTGCGCTTCGACTTTGCCGCTTCCATTCGAAAAACAGAGCGGCGTAGTTTTCGCGAAGGTAGTCTTTGGGCGTAATTCCTAGTTCGCTTGCCACGGCATCGATCCACTCGGGGGGACCTTCGATCTCACCGAAGTTTCCGATCGGAGTCTCGTCAATGACCACGTGGCCTTCATCGCGCTTCCACTCCGCACGAAACTTTTCGTAGCGGAAGGAGGGCTCAAACTGGAGCGCGCGCAGAATCGCTTCCATCTTCAAGCCATCTTCGACGCGGGTTTCGGTTTCCACGCGGATTTTGTGCTGGCCCTCCTTCAACTTGCCTTTGCTCTTGTGCGTGAGTACCCAGACGTCTCCGTACTTTCGCAAACGCAGCAAATCACCGCGTTTCCGCAGCGGCTGCACGGGAAGATCGAAGAGCGTGTTCATCTCATGTGTGCGCGGGGTCACCTGCTGAAAGCCAAGCTGCTGCAGCTTAGCGGTCAGAGAGCCAACATCATCTACTTTGAACTTGATTTCGATTTCGTGACTGGAAGACATCGAATTTCAGTATAGCGATCGAGAATGCAAATCGCCGCGGATTGCGCGGATCTCGAGGATTTTTGAACCCTAGAAAACTTCTGAGATGAGAGACCGATGTCACTGAAAAGGTTTGATCCGCGCTCGTCCGCGGAATCCGCGGCGGTTTATTTTTTTTACACTGCGCAACGGCTGAGTGCGCTAACTAAACGTCGGCAATTTCACCAGATCGCTCAATTTCGTGGCTGGAGGACATCGAAGTTCAGTATAGCGATGGAGAAGTAAAATCGCCGCGCGGATTGCGCGGATATCGCGGATTTTTGAACTCTAGAAAAATCTGTGATGACAGACCGGTGTGAGTGAAAGGTTTGATCCGCGCTCGTCCCCGGAATCCGCGGCGGTTTAACTTTTTTTACACTGCGCAACGGCTGAGTGCGCTAACTAAACGTCGGCAATTTCACCAGATCGCTTTCTGGCACGGTCTCGACGGGTTGCCCGGCTTTGCGCCAAGCGGCCAAGCCGCCGTTGATCACAAAGGCACGAAATCCCTGTTGCCTGAGTAACAGCGCCACCCGGGCGCTGGTCGCTTCGCGCGCTCAAGTACAGTAGAGATAAATGTCTTTGTCCTTGGGCAGAGTTTTGAGTTCCTCTTCGAGTCGATTGGGCTCGAGGCGAATCGAACCTGCAATGCGAGCGGCGCCGGAATCGTAATAACCGTGGCTGCGAACGTCGGCCACGATGATGTCTTTATTCTCCTGCGAAGCCAGCCTTTCTGCGAGTTCGGCCGCCTCCACTCTGGGCACAACGCCACTCATGCTGTAGCGCCGATATTGCACGATCCGATAGACCAGATACGCGATCGCCGCAGCAACCAACGCCTCGGTGAACACGCGGCTGGCGCTGGCAACGCCCTGGGTGATCTTGCCCACCAGATCGCGAAACACGTAACCGATCCCGGCGTAGGCTGCGATGTAGATGAATGCTCCGGCCGAATCCAGCCGCAAAAATTGCCCGACCCGCATCTTCATGCTGCCGGCCAGCGGCGGCGCCATGGTGTTGATTCCGGGAATGAACTTCGCAAAAAGAAGGGTGAGCCGGCCGCGCTTATAAAACGACTCGGCCGACCGCAAAATGCAGGTTTCCGGATTCAGCGACAAGCTGCAAATGAAACTAAGCAGCGCCCACCCGGTGTAGCGTC
>JBKPSP010000245.1:0-9127 GCA_046735175.1 Acidobacteriota bacterium | reverse complement strand
AATGGTAGCCGCGGCCGGCCACCGTAATACCCATTCAGATCAGCCGCATATTTCAGTCCGGGAATGCCCAGTTCTGAGCCGACACGCGTAGCTGCGCGACTGATGCGCTCTTGCTTGATACGAGCCAGTTCCTGGTCTCCTTCCTTCCACGCCGCATAAACCTCGTAGCAGGCAGTGGGCGCAGGGCTGGCAAAGGCAAGGACGGCACCGACTGCGCCGGCTTCGAGGGATGGAAGCAATCGTTGGGCAGTGCCGGCGAGGACCTGAAAGCCGACTCCTTTTTGGCGGGTTTTGACGTTACCAATCTTGGCAATCGACGGAGCTGTCGAGCTTCGCTCGACTGGGCGGGTGAGGGCACCCGCCCCTACCTGATCTGTGCTTGCTCCTATCGAAACCAATTCAGCGGCTTCTTTCGACGCCGCCACTTTGGCTGCTCGCAGCATCCGCAGAGTCACGGCCGCGAACGTTTCCGTCACCGTGGCACTGCGTGTGATATGCCGCGTGCCTTCAACAATCTGCCGAATCTTCGCCGCCTCGCCGCCGGACTCCTTAATCCCGACGATGTTCGGGTGCTCTGCCAGTTCGATCACCAGCTCCGGCGGCATGTCGTAATTCGTGAATGCCGGAACGCTATAGATAAGGACCGGGATCGGCGAGCGATCGGCCACGGTGCGATAGAACGCCAGCAGATTCGCTGCCTTCATCTGCGGACGATAAAAATGCGGCGTGCGGACGAGAGCGGCATCGTATCCGAGTTCGGCGGCGTAGTCGGTCAGGCGCAAAGTCTCGAGCGCCGACTCGCATCCCGTGCCGGCGACCAGCACCTTGTGGGGAGCACAGGCCGCCCGCGCCGTACTCAGCACTTCCCTTCTTTCCTCATCCGACAGCATCATCGCTTCGCCGGTCGAACCGAGCACGACAATGCCGGCGACCGGCGTTTTCGAATATCGCTCGACGTTGTGTTCGAGCTTTTTCAGATACACACGTCCGTCGGGATAGAACGGCGTTGTGATTGGAGGAAAGATGCCGTGAAGAAGCATGGGCTAGTAGTCAGTTCTCGATGGCCAGTAACATTGTAATGGCAGAGCCGTTCGGCATTCCGTCGCGTTCTCTGCTTTGGCGGCGAGAAGGACTATGCAGCTGACGCTTTTTCTGCTGGGACCTTGTCGGCTTGGCTTGCCTTCGCCCCAACATTCTGCGCCACCGCCCACGCGCCCGCTGCGATCGCCCAGGAGATGAAGAATGCTGTCCAGTTCAGACGCGATTTCGGTTCGGCTACAATTTTCGGCGCCCAAACGAGCAGCGTAAACACGCCGATCATCGCAGCTTCAGCGAGCGCTGCAAGGCGGGGCAACACGCCGAACAACACACCGAAGCCGGCTGCGATATGTCCCACTCCGGTCAAATACGCCCAGCCTTCGCGGTACGGCAGCCACGCTGGAACCAGGTCCGCTGTCGCCTTCACATAAAAAATGTGAGACAAGCCAATCGGAATCAGCCACACGGCGAAGAATATTTTCGCGATCTGCATGGCCCTCTCGCCGGTCACGATTGCAAACGGCGAGTTGCTCGCGTCTCCCAGGCGCGCAAACAGAAACCATCCGCAGGCAGTCAGAACCGCCAGTTCGCCAAATCCCAGCCAGACCGCTTCCATCCCAGGCGCAACCACCAATGAGGGCACCTTTAAGAGGTTCCACGCGATCAGATACGGAAATAGCACGCGCGCCGCCCATGAAGCGGTTGACTCGAACATCAGTCCGATTCCACCGAGCAGCATGAGCACACCGGAGGCGTATGCGAGTGCCGTCCGGCCTGCGAACTCCGGCACCGGCTGCCACACCATCGCGAAATCGCCGTAGATGAGGGCGAGTATTCCCAGGCCGATCATTCCGATTGCAAATGCGGTCAATGCCGGTTGCTGTTTGCGCGTCATGGGCGTTAACCCTACGGGCAAAGCAAAATGGTTGTCAACTTCTTGCTAATTGGCTATAGCGAAAAACAAAAAGGCGCGGGGCCTTTTGGCCCTGCGCCGCTCGCCCCAAATGCGAGCCTTAGCTCTTGACCACCTTCAGATCGTTCTCCACCGAGAACGCCCCCGGTACGCTGTTTGCGCGCATTCCAGCGATGTTCTTATCGAACTCGCTGTCAACCACGCCGACCAGTTTTACGTGGCCGTTCTCCACGATGATGCGAATCGGCTTCTGCACGCCAAGCGAATACCTCGCCAGCGGCCCGCGATAAATCGCACGATAGAGCCGAACCCGCAATCTGTCATCGAAGTACGAGACCGGCAGGACTTCAATCTGATTGTCCACGCGCGCCACGCCTTCGATTCGTTTCACCGCGTTCGCCGCATCGCTCTTCAGCACCGGCCGTGTCACCGCTCCGTTCAACGTGACCACGCCGTTCTTATCCACTGAGAAACTCATGTCGTCGAACACGTTCACGTACGGCAGCATATTCAGCTCATGCCTTACCTGCTTCTGGATTCTCGCGATTCCCTGCTCGGAAAGCGGTCCAGCAGCCTGGTTCGAAGTTGTCGCCGCTGCCCCGAGCGACAACGCCAATGCCATCACTCCAACGCCAACTAAGTTATTCAATTTCATAGTCCTACCCTTTCTGTGACACCTCTTTTGCTGTCATTAGTGGAAACACGGGGCGGCGACGAAAGTTACGTTTGGGTTGAGTAAAGAAGTGTCAAGGGATTTGACGAAAGCGTGACAAAAAGATGGACAGCATCTCCCCCATGCGGCGCAGTGAAAACATGCGTCGCATTAAGAGCAAAGGAACAACACCGGAACTCCCAGCCTCGCGCACGCCATCCAAGAAAGAACACAAAACAATCAGGAGTACATCATGCTAAATGCGAAGAAAGCTCTCAGCAGTTTCTCGGTGAACGATATTCAGAAGGCCAGGGATTTCTACGGCAACACGCTTGGGCTTGAGGTTTCCGGTGGGCCCGAGGGCACGCTGGTTCTCAGCGAGGCCAAGACGATGATTTACCCCAAACCGAACCATCAGCCCGCCACCTTCACGGTGCTGAATTTTCCCGTGGATAGCGTGGAAAAAGCCGTGGATGAACTCGGCAAACGCGGCGTCCGATTCGAGGTTTACAACCAGCCCAACCTGAAGACCGACGCGCGAGGAATCTCCAGAGGGAACGGACCGACGATTGCCTGGTTCAAAGACCCGGCGGGGAATATTCTGTCGGTGCTGGAAGCGGCATAGGAGGTCGGTTCCGCTTTGGGAAAGGTCCAAATACCTACTTTCGTGGACTTGTGCTCACTGGCGCGTCATTCGATACTGCGCGAGGAAAGGTTGCGTTTGGGAGGACGTTGCCATTGGGTACTGGACGCTACCTTTCACGTAGTCGAGTGGCTCCGTCAGCCACTACGGTTCGACTCCGTCGTCCTCCGCACGGCCTCTCGACTTGTCAGCGCTGCTATAATTTAGTTGTTGAAAGGTAGCGTACCGACTGGCAATATCAGCCCCGCCTGACGAGCGGGGCTTTCGTTTTTAGCATATTCAAGCGGTGGTGTATTTTGGACGTGAAGCTCACATGCCCTCGAACGTCCATGCCACTGAACTCGTGTTTCTGCTTCTGCTTCTCTTTGTCGTCGTCTTCGGCGTTCTCGCGAAGAAACTTAAAACTCCCTACCCGATCGTGATGGTCATCGGCGGCCTGTTGTTGAGCCTGGTGCCACGCGTCCCCAGGATCGAACTCAATCCCGACCTCGTCTTTCTCGTGATCCTACCGCCGCTCCTCTACAGCGCGGCCTGGCAAACTTCCTGGCGGGAATTTTCCTACAACCTCGTCAGCATCCTGTTTCTGGCATTCGGCCTGGTCACGTTTACGGTCCTCGGCGTCACCGGCCTAAGCCACTGGTTTCTTCCCTGGTTCGACTGGCGCATGGGTGTGGTGATGGGCGCCGTGGTCGCGCCGACCGACGCAATCGCCGCTACTTCGATCGCAAAGCGCGTCGGCCTGCCCAAGCGCATCGTCGACATCCTCGAAGGCGAGAGCCTTTTGAACGATGCCAGTGCCCTGCTCGCGCTCGAGTTCGGTCTCGTCCTTCTGAACGGCGGAGTGACTCCGACTTTCACCTTCGGACTTCTTCGCCTGATGTATCTCACCGCCGTCGGCATTCTGATCGGCCTCGCCATCGGCGCCATCGTTCACGCGATCGAGCACCGCATCGACGACGGCCCCATCGAAATTGCGCTCAGCATTCTCACGCCCTACGTCGCCTATCTCACAGCCGACGCGCTCCACGCCTCCGGGGTTCTCGCCGTCGTCGTCTGCGGGCTGTACCTGAGTCGCCAGAGCTCGCACTTCTTCTCGCCAGCCGTGCGCCTGCAGGCCTGGGCCGTCTGGGAATCTCTCACGTTCGTTCTCAACGGGCTCGTGTTCGTCCTGATCGGCTTGCAGTTACATTACGTTCTCGCGAGTATTCGCGATTACCGCATGCAAACCCTGCTCGGATACGCTGCCGTGTTCAGCGCGTTTCTCATCGTTCTGCGCCTTGTCTGGATCTTTCCCGGAGCGTGGGCGGCGAATGTCATCCGCAGGCGAATCTTGCGGCAGAACGAATCGCTCGCCAGCCCTCGCCGTTTGTTCGTGATCGGATGGACGGGAATGCGAGGCGTGATTTCGCTCGCTGCCGCCATTGCTCTGCCGCAAACTTTTGAAAATGGCACGCCCTTCACGCAGCGCAGCATGATCATCTTCCTCGCCTTCTGCGCCATCCTGGTCACGCTCGTACTCCAGGGACTCACGCTGCCGCCGCTGGTTCGCGCCCTTGGCCTCGCCGGCTCTTCCGGATCTCATTCCGATGAAGAACAGGAAGCGAGGCGCGCGATTCTCAACGCCGCGCTTCAATATCTGGATGACCTGCGCCGGGATGATCAGCGGGATGATGATGCGCGCGAGAGCGCTCGGCGTGAGACTAGCGCTGCAGGAAGTGCCAAGTCCGAGATGGTCGAAGTGTATGACGACCTCGCGCAGCACTACCGCGCCCGCCTCGCCAGCTTGAATGAAGATGGCAGCGACGGACTCGCGCCGATGTTTTACAAGCAGTACGTCGAAGTCTCTCGCAAGCTCCTGAAGATCGAGCGACAGACCGCCGTCCAACTCCGCAACCAGCGCCGCATCAGCGACGAACTCCTCCGCGAACTAGAGCGCGAGCTGGATTTGAGTGAATCGAAGTTTGCGAAGCGAAGCTAGGCACCGCAACAGCCCCTCCCCACCATGCTATCTTCCATCCATGACTGTCCTCGACTGGCTCCTCGACTCCGACCCCGCCATCCGCTGGCAGGTTTTGCGCGATCTCGTCCTTGCTCCGGCTGAGGCCGTCGCCGCCGAACGCGCGCGTGTCGCCACCGAGGGCTGGGGCGCCAGATTACTCGCTCTGCAGGGCGAAGACGATCAGTGGGCGGGAGGCGCCTGCTTCCCTGCCGAAGGCTGGAATCGCGATGAGCCGGGACAGCCGTGGACCTCCACGCTGCCGACGCTCCAACTGCTGCACGACTTCGGCATCGATCCCAATTCTGATCGCGTGCGCCGCGCGATCGAACTGGTCAGAGACAACTGCCGATGGGAGCACGCCGGCCAGCCGTTCTTCAGCGGCGAGGTCGAGCCCTGCATTAACGGGCGGGTCGTCACCCTGGGCACTTACTTCGGTCAAAATGTGGATGCCGTCGTTGCCCGCTTACTTCGCGAGCAGCTCGCAGACGGCGGCTGGAACTGCGAAGCGGAGAACGGTTCCGTGCGTTCGTCGTTTCACACGACGATCAACGTCCTCGAAGGACTGTTGGCGCACGAGCGCGCAACCGGTGGCTCGGCGGAATCCATCGCGGCCCGGCGCCGCGGCGAGGAGTATCTGCTCGAACGAAAGCTGTTCCGTCGCAAGAGCACCGGCGCAGTCGTCGATCCGGACTGGCTGCAATTCTCGTTTCCCACCCGCTGGCAGTACGACGTGCTGCGCGCCCTCGACTACTTCCGCGCGGCCGGGGATGTGCGGGACTCACGAATGAACGAAGCGATCGACTTACTCCGGCTCAAGCAGCAGCCCGATGGCACATGGCTGCTGGAGAACACCCATCCCGGCAAGGTCCACTTCACACTCGAGGACGGCGACGGCCACCCCAGCCGCTGGAACACGCTGAGAGCGATGCGAGTACTCAAGTGGTGGGAGCAAGGTGGACTATGAGCCGTCGGGCTTCGCGACTGCATGTAGGCGGGGCCGCAAGACGGGTGAGGGCGCCCATCCCTACGTGGATTATCGGTGGCGCGTAGCTTTTATGCGGCTGGCGCGCCTATTGGGCCGCACACAGTTTTCTATTCGCGCTCAAAACACCAACGTTCTCTTTGGTTGACCCCGACTGGCAAATTGCCTAGCCCCGCGACTAGCGGGGCTTTTGATTCTTGGACATCTAGATCCGCCGCCACCGGTGCCCAAACTCAAACCTGTTTTTGGCGCGAGTGGGGATTTGGCAGTCTTAGGACCCGGCACGACCGATGAACGCCGCTCTAGCAGCAGCCTCAGCGATCTTTATTTCAGCGCGGCTGGCGGGTCTTTCCCTTGAATCTCGCTTTATTGTTTGTAGGCGGCAAGATTCGCGTCCCGCCTAGACCTACAGAGGTTGCCAGGGCCATGGGCAACAATTCAGCGGTTATTTATTCGTTTCTGCTATACGTTCTGTACGTTCTGCTTCCACTGATTCCAGCGGTGCTTATTTTTCGGCTGTTTCCCGAAACCAAGGTGACCGTCTCCGGACCTTTACAGAACCTCACCGTCAATGCCACCGGAGCATTTGCCGGTTACGTGGTGACCGTCGCGCTTGGCTTTTTCCTGGTGCAAAACGTGGAGCAGCAGATTCAATGGACCAGGATCTATCCCGTTCAAGGCATCATCACGGATATTGATCAGTACAAAGTCTTCGATTCGGACCGGTTCTACGCGCGGTACGTCCGTGACGGATCACTCGCAAGCGGTTATGACAATTTTGTGGTGCTGCTTGACCATCCGGTGAAGAATTCCGAAAAGGTATTGCTCAAATACTGGGACCAGAAGGAATCCAGCGGAGTTGGAGCACCACCGCAATCACACGACATCGCGCTGGAACTGTCACCGAGCACCTCTCTGCAGCGGTTCCAGCTACAGCTCGACGGCGACCAGCCGCGGGTCGTGCCTGAAGGGGCGGTAACCGCTGCTTTTAGATGAAAAGGTGAACTTGTATCGGAGGTCTTCACAATGCGAATTATAGTGATGGTCACAATTCTGTTTGCCTACAGTTCGGCAATGCCGGCCAGGTCGAGATTAGAACACTACAACGCTTCGACGCCTATGCTACCTCCATCTGTCCTGCATAATTTGGTCGACGTCACAAATCCATTGGTCGCCCAGACAGCAGTTTCGAATCGATGCGTCACACCGCATTTGTCATGCTTGCTTGCCGAGTCCGTTCCAGTTGGCACCGCGTGTTGGTGCGCAACACCTAACGGTCCAGTGACCGGCACCGTGAAATAATCGGCCGCGGCATTGTCACGAGCGAGAACACCAGACTAGACTCCAATCTCGGGCGAGTAGAAAATCGGACTCGACACTTTACCGAATTAGGAGTCATTGTGAGCAACTCTCATCTCGGCATGGATCGCAGAGCATTCCTATCGAAGTCCGCGGCCGTTGCAGGTGGCGCGGCCCTGGCAAACACTGCGCTTTCCTACGGCAAGATTCTTGGCGCGAACGACCGCATTTCCCTGTGCCACGTAGGTAACGGAGGCCGCGGCGAAGACCTCGACTGGATCATCGCCCAGCTTGCAAGCAAGCACAACGTCGACATGACCGGCGTCTGCGATCTCTGGCGGCTGAATCGCGAAAAGGCGGTCGCTTCCAATCAGAAGTATCACGGACGCGCGCCCCGCGCGTTTTCACATCTGGAAGAGGTCCTCGACGCGAAGGACATTGACGCCGTCATCCTTTCTACTCCCGACCACGCGCATTCCCTGCTGCTGAAAATGGCAGCCGAGGCCGGCAAGGATGTCTACGTCGAAAAACCCATGGGCAATGTGCTGGCGGAAGCCAAGGCCGCGCGCGATACCGTCCGGAAAAACAAGCGCGTCGTTCAGGTGGGGACCCAGCATCGCAGCGAGCCGCATCCGCGCGCCGCGCGCGAACTGGTCCAGACCGGAGTTCTCGGCGATGTGAGCAAAGTGGAGATTGTCTGGAACTACCATGGCCCGCGCTGGCGCGGGCGCGAGGTCACCGAGCTCGTTCGCGAGCAGGACACCGACTGGCGCGCCTTTCTGCTTAACAAGCCATACCGCCCGTTCGATCCCAAGGTGTATTGCGAGTTCCGGCTTTATAAAGAATTCTCCAGCGGCATCCCTGATCAATGGATGAGCCACGGCATCGACCTGGTGAACTGGTTCATGAATGACAGCTTTCCCCGTTCCGTAGTTGCGCACGGCGGCATTTACGCCTGGCATGACGGCAGAGAGAACGCCGACACCTTCCACGCGCTGCTCGAATATCCCAAAGGATTTCTCGTCAGCTACTCGACCAGCTTTGGAAACGACGCTCCCAGCTTCACGCGTTACATGGGAAAGAAGGCGACGCTGATCAACATTGGCGGCGAGGGCAGCCCGCGCTATGAACTAGTCGAAGAAAAAGGAACGCACGAGCAGGATCCCGACGTAGATAAGCAACGTCAGTCGAAAAACGTGCTGCTTCCCGGCGAAACCGAGCTGCCACCCATGGGCATCGACGACCGCTCGCTCGAGCACATGGCGAACTGGTTCGACTGCATGCGCTCCCGGCAGGATCCGCACTGCACGGTTGAAGACGGCTTCGCGCATTCGGTCGCGTGCATGATGTCAGCCGAGGCGTACTGGTCCGGCAAAAAACAATATTGGGACGCGAAGAACGAAGCGATTCTCGATCATCCGCCGGAGTCGTGAGGATTGGATCGGTCCGTGAGGCTCGTGTGGCGCGCGCGCCCCCGCGCGCGTTTGTGTGCCAGCAGGCAACATGTGGCGCGGACACTCCTGTCCGCGAAGTTAGTATCGGGGCACGAGCTCAGGCATGCTGAACAACGGTGCGTGACAACCAACAACGCGAACGTAGTG
>JBKPSP010000244.1:0-7079 GCA_046735175.1 Acidobacteriota bacterium | reverse complement strand
TTTTAGCTGCTTGCACTTCTCCACCGCTTCCCGTCCGTCAGCGGCCTCTCCACAGATCTCCCATCCTTCATGAGATCCAAGCAGCGAACGCAGACCCATACGAAAAACTGGGTGATCGTCAGCCAACAATATGCGAAAAGCGCCCATAGTGCCTCCCCATCAAACCCTAGGATCTTTCCATAGATTTGGCAGTTAAGACACGACCGCCTCTGCCATTTCAGAGTGGTAGATTCTCCCATTCAGAGTTCCTGACGTCTGGTCAAAATTGAACATCATTGTTGGCACGGGCGTATTCGAAAGCGTAGATATGAGTTCGCAGGGTTGCTAGCGGGGAAACGCCATAAAAACAGTGTGAGTCCCACTCTGCACTGCGCGGCGGCAGATTAGGCAGTCGCTGGATCTAATCCGGCGAACGGCGTAATCTTCGTCGCAACCAGCACTTCCAGCAGAGTTGCGGTGTTACGAACGCTTCCTGAGATGCTGAGAAGAGATTCTGAGACCAGGGGATGTTGGTCCGACAGCGAGTCGAGACGGTCACTCACGTGGTGTAATTGTTCAGCTTCGTACAGAATCGCGGTTGAAGGCATGGGTAGCCAGCTTTCCTGAGAGACCTAAGAAGTAAGAATTTCAGATGGGCTGACTTAGTTCAGGGAACCTGAAAGAGGAGAAGGTGGTAACTACCTCAACGTCATTCTATCACTGCAGCACCCAGAATGTTGCAGATCTCAGCCCTGCCTGAAACAGTGATCCCCCTACTGCACAGCTTCGCTTGAAGTGATTTGTTTGAAGTTTATAGGAAAAAGCGCCCTGCTGGAGAGGAGAGCGCTTTTCTTGAGAGAGGTTTGAGAACCTCGCTTCGCAATTAAGCTGAAAATAACGCCGACGGCAATTTCAGGATGTCCAATATTGCACAGACCGAGAACCAAATCCAAAGTAGCTTGCTGCCTGCTGTAGGAGGTCCACCGTGTCCCACGACAACTGGCGCGAGCTCGCGGAGAAGGCGGCAAAAGAGCAAGACCCTGAAAAACTAATGGTACTTGTTCAAGAACTGAACGGAGTTCTGTCCAAGCGCGAAGCAGCTGCCCAGCAGTACAGAAACTCGAAAGCCTGATTGGACTCCGGCAGGAATTCAATCGTGCAGAACTACATTGAGCAGCGAGCTGTGGACCTGTAGCCCGCCATCTTCGCCCGCAGCGTAGTCAATGAACCCTAATTTCCTGAACCGATTCATGAAGAAGCTGACTCGCGAACGAGTCGTACCGACCATCTCGGCCAACGTCTCCTGGCTGATTTTGGGGACCACGGCCTCGGGCACGCCTTCCTTGCCGAAACGAGCGAGCAACAGGAGGATGCGGGCCAGTCTTTTTTCGCTGGAATTAAATAATTGGTCGACCAGATCCTCTTCATAACGGATATTCCGCGCCAGCAAATACGCCACAAACAAATCGGAAAATGCATGTTCGCCGTGAAGTGCAGACATCATTGCCTTCTTGTCGATGCGCAGAAGATCGCAATCGGTCATAGCGGCCGCGGATCCCATACGGCGGACCTGACCGGCCAACGCCCCTTCGCCAAAAAAATTGCCCTCGCTCACTATGCCGATGGTCGCTTCCTTGCCGGTCTTGGAGACGACCGTGAGCCTCACCTTGCCTTTTTGGACATAGAAGACAGCATCTGCGTCGTCGCCTTGTGCGAAGATCGTCTGTTTTTTGGGAACCGCCACCATCCTCCTGCCTTCGCCAATAGTGGCAAGGAAAGTGTTGGGATCGAACGCCTTGCCCTTCTCATTTTTTCCCGCAGCCGGACTCATTGATCATGATTTTAGTCCAAAAGTGGCTGATCAGCCGCATTTCGCCATAGGCGAACTTCGGATTGACCGCGTCGGACCCGGGTTGGAACTGAGCCATACTGCTCAGTATTTCGGCGCAAAGTACGCCATTCTATAAATGGCTCAAGAAAAGCAGTTTATCCGCCAAAACAGACGGCCTATCTACCTTCTTGAGGGGGCTTGCCCAGACCAAGTGGGCCGCTGACCATTGCCGCTGATGTTCATTAGCCGGAATCAGCAATCGGTCGCCTTCCACGAAGGCCACTTGGTCAGGGCGGCCCCGATTTCCCGGGAAGGAGTACGATGAAGAATTTCCTCAGACTTTTCGTAGTTGCGGCCTGTGGGCTTTTTCCCTTGTCTTCGATGGCGCAGAACCAGCGTTCCGATGATGACCGGCGTCCCAACCAGGGCTATGGCGTCTCTTACGATCGGTGGCAGGGGCGATTGTCCGGAGAAGACCAAAGCCGGTTTGATAGTTATTACTCACGCTGGCTCGATGCTGTGCAAACCAATGACCGAGGCAAACGAAACAGCATGGAAGACCATATGCGAGACGTGATGTCTCACTACAACATCCCGTCTGACGTGCCCTTCGATCAGGTCGCCTCGAACAATACTCAGGGCTACGGCATTCATCGTCGTCCCGATCAGGAGGGCGACAACGACCGAGGCCAGAGTGGTGACCGTGACCGCCAGTGGCAGAGCCGCTTGTCAGCTAAAGACCAACAACGCTTCGACACTTATTACTCGCGTTGGATGGAAGCCAGGCAGACCGGAGACCGGCACGCGACTGCCAACATGGAAAAGCGCATGCTGGACCTGATGACGCGCTACTCCATTCCTCCGGATACGCAATTTTCCCAGATCGCATCGGGCTCAACCGAGAGAAACCGGCGGCACTGAAGAGCGGTCTGGGACAGGAGTTTAAATGCATCGCGAAGATCTACTGAGTCGTGATCTGCTTAGCGAAATCATGCTGTTGGGCTTCGGCGAGCTGATATTCGTATCTCTGTTGCTGTTCTTAATGGCTGTGCTCACCCGCGCGTAAGCGCCAGCCAACTTCTTCTTCTGGGAGGATTCATGCCGCAAACCGTTCAAGTCGGTACGATTCTGGTAAAGGAGGCGCCGCTGATGCCGGAGCCCCTGGGTCTTGAGATCCAACCCTACTTCGGAAACTGGAACCTGGTCAGAACGCTAGATGGCTTCGCCCTGGATCGCAAGATTCGCGACGCGGGATGGAATTTTTTTTTCATGGCTGCAGAAGTAAAGGCGATGTTCTTTGGCGCTCTTGGGGAGAAGAAGATCCAGAGCGCATTGCATCGGATCTTTCTGAAAGTAAGACGCCAACCTTTCAATGCTATCGAGGTCACCGGAATCGTTCGGAAGCGTTTTCTCGGTCTGCCCTATACGATCGTTTCGGCACACTCGCGCCATATTCAACAGAGCTGCTACTTGAACGCACAAAACGGTCGGTGGACGTCCCAGGTCGCGACGTGGAACCGGTCACAGGTTGAGCGGGGTCTGCGGTTCGGGAGCGCATTATCATGAAACTCACCGAGAATCACACGCTTGAGCAAATACTTGAATCTACAATCGTCGCATCTTGGAAAGAGCTGACGAATGGCGCCCAACCCGAACTGATCCACATTGAATACAACGTCACCCCCGGCGGCACTTTGGACGATCTGAGGATCTGGTCTTCCATCACCCGCGGCCATTGGCTTCTGATCTGTAAGTACTGGATGTCCGCTTCTGACTCCCACAACAGCGGCATGCGCTTCGACAATGGATACCACTCAGAAGGTTTGGCCCACACGCTAGAATTCGTGATGCAACGCCAAAACGCTTTTGCACTTCCCCCAAACCTGGGCCGGGCGGGATTGCTCCAGATTCCACGTCCCACGGAAGCAGAAATCGGAGCGGCCCAGACCTCGGTCCGCGAAGCCTTCGACCACGTCACATCAGATGTGGCCGAACTTGTCCTGGCCTAACTTCTGACTGTCTTGATGTTGAGGACGGGAAGTTGGTCGATTCTGGCCAGTGCGAGAAACCACAGCACAACTAACGAGCAGGAAGTACCGATAGCCATGCCTGCATTCTTGGCGTTGCGGGCCCACAAAAAAAAATAGAGCAGCCGGGCAGATTCCCCAGGGTTCCGCCTGCCTCGACTAAACGCGAGTCGAATGTACTCGACCATGCTAGGGTGGTAGAGCCGTTCTTGTCCGCTGTTCACGATGCGTCGGGCATTTAACCGAGAGCAGGCATTGATCACTTTACTAATTTTGGCGGCGGGCTCAATGAGCGTCTCTGACAATGTCGGCTCAGTCAAATTCGTTTTTGGCGTACTCATCCGTGTACGCCGGAGAGCGCCATCCGACTAACGTTGTTGAGATGCCGCGCAAACAAAGCCTGACGGCAATCGTTAACTTCCATGGAGCTGTTTCAGACACGAGCGGGGTTAGCTAACACCTATAAAGGCGGCGTCACCATAAAAGTGTGATCTTGATCTTCCGCTATGGCACTCCGCGAGTGTTGCAATGGGTCGCCAAGAGCTTGTAAGGTTGCTGAATAAGCTGCCAGTTCCCGCTTGCCGTTAATCCAGATGGATTTACGTAAGCGGGCGCTTTGACTTCGCCCTAGCCCTCAATGAGTGACATCGCGATGTTGCGACATAACCCCGTTGTGCCTTCGTGAAAAGCGAGCAATTCTGTACAGTTTTCAAAACGCAGATGGGCGACCATTGTGTTTGACGCGGATTCCGAGGTTAAGGGCATTGCCCTTTAAGAGTAGTCTGGACGGTCTTATCAAAGCACTTTAACGTGACCGTCGTGAACTACGCGCAGTAAGCGTTTTCAGACAGTAGGAGCTAACGTCGATATGAAGCCGTCAGTAAAGTTTGCCGCTCTTCTCATCATCACGTTGAGTGCTGCAGTAACATTTTCTCGGCTCGCGTCAGCGCAAACCACTTCTCCCGATGCATATGTCTATGTGGCTAACAGAGTCTTAGATGGCAGCGTCGAACTCGATGGCTTCAGTGTCGATTCCGCTGGAGCGCTAACTCCGCTGCCGGGTTCGCCCTTTGTGACATCAAGCGCTTTGTCTACACTCGCGCATTCTGCACAGTGGCTGTACGCCTCGGATGGAATTAGCATTTATTCGTTCTCGATTGCCTCCAATGGTGCGCTCACACTAATGCAGTCGAAGAGTGCCCAGCCTTTTAACAGCCCTGGCGCCACGATAACAGCCCTCTTCCTCGACCGCACAATGAGAACACTGTACGCACGGAGTACAACATCGGCGGGGACGCACTCGATTCTGACCTTCCAGAAAAATCTCCCAACCGGAGTCTTGAGATATTACGGCACCACGGATCATCCTGGTCAGCCAATAAGAGCTCGGGGGCCGGGTTTCATCGGCAACGATCAGTATGCCTATACCGCTGTGTGTTATGACCCCTGGTTCGCCGCCCAGCGAATCAACGACGGGATATCCCTCGAGGGGACGCTGTCCCCATTTTCGATAAATCCCGTAATTCCCAGCAATCCAACCGGGAACTACTGCGCCTTCACGTCCGCGCCCGACCAGACAAACAACCTTGCTGTCGCGCTCTAGAACGGAAATGCGGGCCCAAGCCAGCTCGCTGTCTACACAGCAGACAGTTCTGGAAATCTTACGACAAACAGCACCGCGGCGAATATGCCGTTCACTGTTGTCGATGGCCCTTTCCGGATGTCAGTGTCGCCTGCCGGAAACCTCCTGGCGGTTGGCGGGGACAACGGATTGCAGGTCTTTCACTTCAATGGAAGCAATCCGATTACGCCGTACACGAAGCGGCTGGCCTGGTCGAATTATGACCTGGCCTGGGATGCACACAAACATTTGTACGCAATCGACAAGGGAGGGTTGCACGTATGGAGGATCACGCCTACCTTTTGGACACACGCTTCGCCCTACCCACTGTCTGGCCCGTTGGCTCTTACCGTTCTGTCCAAGTAATCATCTGATGAGTGGGGCCGACAGCATCGGGTATCGTTTGTCAAACACCAGCAGCCGATTGCACGAATCCGTGGTCCACATTGGCATGACTCCTCAATTCCAACCCGCAAGAATCGAAGCTCGCAATTGCTCCAATATAGGTTGTGTCGATTTCCAGGGTCTCATCTTATATTTCTTGAAAAACTCTTTAATGAGTCTCAGCAACTCGACCTGCTTTTCCGTGAACCAGAGACCGCCATTGTAGTGTTTCGGGTCGGGAAATAAACCCTTTCTGCGCCATTCGCGCAACGTTGAAACTCCTATACCAAGGCGGCCCGCAGCGTCCTTAAAAGAAATCGGTGCGTCGGCCGGTACCGGCGGCATCGCAGGAAGTTGTTCGCCGCTTCTCCGTCGTCTGCTGCGATCTATGGCCTTTTGCCGGTATTCAGAATTTTCGGCGTAGAGCCGCTTGCGCTTCTCGGAGAGTCGCTGTTTGTTCTTCTCGTACCATCGCTGGTTACTCGATTTCGGTTTTTTGAGTTTAAGCACCAACACCCCTCCTGCCCCGTTCTCTTCTCTACAAACTTGTCAAATTCTCAATCGACACGGCAAAGACGCCCGTTTGCGATTTTTCCCCAATCTTTATTGATAAAAAAGCGAAAGTTACGAAAATTTCGTCGCGGCGCTTGCTCCACATCTTTCTACATTTTTCTCCCGTTTTTCTACATTGTGCGGGTAACCCACGGTCACTTTGCCTGTCCAGAGTCCGCATAGAACTCAGCCAACAAAGCTTCCACTTCATCCTTAGTCGCCGGTACATGGCCGTTAGTCGGTGGGCTGGTTGCGGGTGCAATTGCTGGCGTCGACGCGGCGGTACTCGACAGGTGCGACGCTTCGCGTTCCTGCAGCTCTTTTTTCTGTGCCATGGCTTCTCGGAGCAAATTGACAGCGCAGTCGTGGTATCTGACGAAAAATCGAACACTGGGTTCGGCGGGTTGTGGCCCAAAAAGTCCGTTCTTCTTCTCCGCTACGGATACGAAATCGCTCCAATTAGGGATCACAAACTTGATTACGTCCTTTGCTTGCTCTCCCACCTCACGACCAAACCCCATCAAGGCGTACCCCTCCCTGGAGTTGAGGGGTCTGTGATATTTCAGCGGCTGCAACTTGCGACTCGAGCTTTCCCATACTTCGGTCAGGAAGTTGAAATTCCCCCGCTTCCTGGGAGACTGTTTAACGGGCTGCAGACCCCGTTTCAGCCAGCCACGTTGCGGAG
>JBKPSP010000243.1:0-11467 GCA_046735175.1 Acidobacteriota bacterium | reverse complement strand
CCGTTGCCCATCAGTGCGCCAGACAGAGCAAAATGAGCAATGCTTGGGGCACCCCCGGACGGTCTGCACCGAAGCCCACATGTAGCGATCGCGTGGAATTAAATCCCAACGTGCTTGAACAAAGTCCTGGGCTTCAATCTGCCCGCCGACATAAAGCTGTTGCGGAACACCGGCGTGACAATCCTTCAGCACCTTTGCCCAAACTACGTCCCCATCACCTTTCACGACGGAGTGTGCGCCTCCGAGTTCCCGCGCCTCGTCCGGATACAGAGTCGCGTGAATGCCGCCGAAAATCACATAAGCGCCACGCTCTCGCGCCAGCTTTCCAACCTCGTATCCGCGCAGTGCATTGGCGGTATGGATGCTGATGCCGACAGCATCGTTCGGCTGGATTCGGTCAGGATCCATCTGAAACAGAGTCTCATCAACGAGGATGGGATCGCCGAAAGTTCTTGGGGTCGCCCCCGCCAGCACGTATTGCCAGCGAGGAGTGATCACTGCTGTTCCAAATGACACAGTGCTCGGGTTAATTAGGTGCACCTTCATTCCTGCTTTTTCTCCTGTCGGCTATTTCGAGTGACTACGATTAGCAGAAACTGCGGCGTGCACGAGTTTGACTTGCCCGTGGGACCGTGCCGTTCTTGGATCAAATGAGTGAAATTGCCTGATTACTTCACCTTCTCGATCATTGAGGTCGAAAAAATGCATAAGCTGCATCAGTGGCTCTGCCGGATGAGGGAAACTTCTTGCAGGGAAGCGAGAATCGCAGCACTCCCGTCAGACTTGGACAATACACGGTGGATGCCCGCCGTTTTAGCAATCTGAGAGAGTTGCTGACTGCTGTTTAGGGTGAACATCAGCAAGACGGTGTTTGGCGCAATTTTAACAATTTGAGGTGCGGCTTCGAGCCCGTCCATAACCGGCATATGCAGGTCTAAGATGACCACATCAGGATAAAACTTGCGAACCATTTCAAGCGCAACCGCTCCGTTTTCGGCTTCACCGCAGACTTCCCAATCAGGATTCAGCTCAATCGCGGAGCGCAAAGACTGACGGACCACCGCGCTATCATCGACAATCAGAATTGTGTAAGACAAAGGGCCATCAGTGCCCCAGAAAGCAGCTGGCCGTGTCAGATCGTCCGTGGCAGCGGATGGCAGCGAGGAAGGACGTGTCCACGCTACACGACGCAGCCTTTTGGCAAAATACCGTAAATACTGTACCGCAGCGTACGTTCTATTGTGCGGTAGGTAGTCGGCAATGCCCTTTCTAAATTACGTTCTATTGTGCGGTAGGTAGTCGGCAATGCCCTTTCTAAATAAGGAGTACTATCGAAGTAGTCTCTTAGGCATCTTTCCGCCGCGCCCACTGGGCGACGGTTCCTTGCTCACCTGACAGCATTCCGCTGGACAAGGAGCCGTAATGGCGAAAAGGTCTTCCGTACGTGTCCCATCAGCAAAGCCTCCGACGGACGGTGATGGAAATGCCGTTCACAACGAAATCCTGCTAAGCCTTTCGCAGAGAGTATGCAAGCAACTGCTCTCCGACCTGGAATTAGTTCGGTTGAAACTTCATCAGGTGATATACGAGGCAGGAGAAACCATCAAGTCCGGTTATTTCGTGAACACGGGAATGATTTCGCTTCTGGCGGTTCAACCGGACGGAAAATCAGTTGAGGTTGGTCTCGTTGGCAAAGAGGGATTTACTGGATTACCGCTGCTTGTGGGGTATCGCAGCAGCCCCGCGAGAGTTGTAACGCAGGGCGATGCGACTGCCTACAGGTGTGATGCCCACAGACTGAAACAGATAATCGCGCAGTCTCCGGAACTGGAAAAGAAACTTCATCGCTACGCCTATGGGCTCGCCATGCAGACCGCGCAAATCGCAGCCTGTAATCGGTTGCACGAGGTGGAAGAACGACTGGCGAGGTGGATATTGATGAGCCAAGACCGGATTGATTCGAAACAGCTGCCTTTGACCCAAGAATTTCTAGCGCAGATGCTCGGGACTAGGCGAGCCAGTGTTACCGTGGCCGCGGGCATTCTGCAAAAGGCCGGACTGATCTCCTACACACGCGGCAACGTGACGGTCCTGAACCGGGAAAAGTTGGAAGATGCAGCCTGTGATTGCTATGACGTCGTGCACCAACAACTCGCGCAATGGGAAACAGAAGCCGAGTAGTATTAGTACGGAATCGTACATTCGACTGCCATTTACCGTGCTGACCTGCTTCATGTTCCACGCGCATAATTTCTTTAGCTCGTAAAGACCGGGGCACGTATGAGAGCTGGAACTCCACACGAATCTCAAAATCGTCATCCTGTTCAATGGACTGACTCGGTTTTAAGTGGTGCTGTTGCGCATCGCCCTACGACTTTCCAAGGGTGGAAAGAAATAGCCGCCGAGTTGAAGCGCGCCGTCAGAACCGTGCAGCGTTGGGAATACGATTTGGGCCTTCCTGTGCGTCGAATCGGCAGAGGCCGTCGATCTCCGGTGTTTGCCTTTAAGTACGAATTGGAGTCCTGGTTACGAACGAGCAGCGGAATGCGAGCCTGCGGGACAGAAGCACATTCCCCTGACGCGCAGCCCGATTGGGAAGACACGAATGCACGAAATACTGAGCTGCTGCAGGAGCTCGAAAAGCTATTTGAGGCTGAGCACTCGGCGCATGCAAAGGCCCAGTGTTCCGAATGTGGCTCTCCCATGCAGTTTCTGATTGGCCAGTTTTGGATTTATGGCAGCCGTAGGAAGCGGAGTTTGTCAGTTCCTATTTGCCCCGCGTGCAACATCGGATGGTTGCAAGCCATCAATCGTCATCAGCGCGCTCACATTCAGTGCACTCATTGATCCCAATGCCATGATTTGCTCTGGGGCAACGACAAACCCCAAACAATCACGCTATAAGGCGACGCGAGACCGCTCTGCCGCCAACCACCCACGAAGAGTTTGGGGGTCTCCTAAGAAGGGGCGGCTTCAATTATTCCTGCCGCTCATCGAGTCGCGATACATCTCCATATCGCCGCTCATTTTTGTCCACCAGATTACGTCGATCTTTTCACCACAACGTGAACTTGAGATTGTCCACCCACAGGTAATAGGAATCGCCCGATCGATTCCCGTTCATCTGGACATGAACCCCGAAACTGTTGGCCCATGTCGAGGTTCTTGGGTAGAACGATTTGTTGATCGTGTGTGTGACGCCGTTCAGGGTGAGCGACTGAAACACAGCTTTTCCGTTGTTGATTTCTGTCTGGATTGTCAGGTGTTGCCAGGTGTTCGCCGCTGGCCGCTTGCAAGGAATGCTTGTTGCCACCCACTTTGAGTTGGCCGTGTCCCAAACGCTGAACACACCTTTATAGTAGGAGCACTGCACAGAAAACTTGTACCATTTTGTGTCGATATGCTTGTTGGACGAGAACTCAACTCCCTGAGAAACCGACGGCTTACTTAACTGGTAATGTACATCGAGCTTGAAGTGAGTGGCCTTGCTGGTTCCCAGCCTGATCGGCCATAAACAATTGTTGAACTGTCCATTTGGATCAAGGTGGAACCGCCCAGATGTTCCATCGATCGACGGTGATGACGACAGGTACGGTTTCGAACTGCAATCTGGGTTGCCCTGGTCCGGATACTCGTACCAACCCGACTTCTGCTCAATGTCACTGATCCAAGAGGTGGTTCCTGAGGTGCTCATAGTAATTCCAGGATCAGGTACCGTCGAAGCTGTGGATGTGCTTAAGCTTGTGCTGGTACTCATCGACGCCACGGGGGCGGCAACATCGACATTCCTGGAGTCGGAAAGCTGAACTCCATCCGTCTGAACCGCGTTGACCGTCAGAAGGTGGTTGCCGGCAGACATGGGAACATCAATGTCCAGCGGCGTGACTGCATCGGGTTGGGCCACTTGCACACCATCTAGAAGGACGCTAATCGTCTCGATTGGCGCGGTGGATGAAAAATTCGCTACGACGCGGACGGGCGAACTCACGGTAGATCCGACTTTGGGTGATGCAATGGTGACAGTCTGTCCACAAGCAGCGATTGATGCGAAAAACAACGAGAAGAAAACTAGAGACCGGGAAAACAACAACACGAAACATCCTCCAGGTTTTTTAGCACAAGCTCGCATACTTCCAGACTGACGTCTTGCTGATCTTGATCAGGTGGACATGCCAGAGCGCGAGCGGCGCGTCGTTACAGACACAATAGCCATGACCTCGCTTGCGCCACAAGACTGAGAAGTGCATGGGCCGCCAGTAACTGTCACAAAAGTAATGGCTTATTAGGGGGTTTGACCTAGGTTTCGGGAGATCGAATGTGCCCGCGCGCGGCGAGACATATCAGGGTTCGAATCCCTTGGAGGCAACCAAATATGGATCAGAATCACCGTTAAGATGGCTTTAACTCAACCATACCTGTTGAGAAATCTTCATAGAACTCATTGAGCAGTTCAGAGGCGAACGGAAGGCGCAACTTGCGATAACGCCGTGCTTGCAACAGCCCAATAGCAGCTACAATCGTCGGCGTCTCGCATATCGTGAACACAGCTGACACACAGACGCAGGTCGAGCATCCCATCCGGCCAGCAGTGACTGGGTGGCTCCTCTTCTTTTGCCTTAACCTGACGCTCGTGTTTCCCGCAACCAGTCTTTATCACATTGTGACGCAAACAGTGCCGAGCCTCATCCGTGGACACAATGCGACGTTCATGTTCCTGCTGGCCGTGTATTGCGTGGTCTTTACTGCTCTCGCCGTGTTTAGCTTTATTGCTGGGCTGAAGCTGTGGCTTGTGAAGCCAGAAGCAGTGAGGTTTGCGCGGAGTTGGCTCAGGACGTACCTGGTCGCGAATCTCGCATATTGTGTGTTATGGCTGGCTATCGCAAAACCGCATCAGTCAACTATCCTCGCGGAGGTCGGTTGGTATCACGCCGTGACGCCGATAGCGAGTTTTGCGCTTTGGTACTTCTATTTGG
The DNA here is from genome assembly GCA_046735175.1 of Acidobacteriota bacterium. Classification (GTDB taxonomy): domain Bacteria; phylum Acidobacteriota; class Terriglobia; order Terriglobales; family Acidobacteriaceae; genus Gp1-AA145. Next base: position 6,494 of record JBKPSP010000243.1, on the reverse strand, counting down.
AGCACTCCAAACGGGTCAGGGCAACATATCCTTTTCGCTAGTTCCAGCCTGGTCGCTACTGATAAATCTCCATATCACTCATTGATGTTCAATCTCGAAGCACCCCCGACTAGCTCTCCAGTAAGGGTGGGCCAACCAGCTTCATTCCGTGCCTCTCGAAGCGACCCGGGTCATTTACCTTGGCATCCGGCTTGCTGGCCTCCTCGAAGAAGCTTTCAATCCTGTCTGCAGGAGTGAAGGCAAATAGCATTCGTCCGGGTTGTTGTCCGAGGTAGGCCCACACGTGCGGCACGTTCCTCGGGGCGAAAACGGAATCGCCCGGTTTCAGCCGCATCTTCTTTTCGCCGATCTCCATGAGCACTTCGTCATTGCCTTCAACGAAGTAAAACCATTCCTCTTGCTCATAGTGAACGTGTCGCGGTGGTCCGCCGCGCACCATGTTGCGATTCTCCATGATGAACAGAGCGCCGCCAGTCTCGCGGGTAAGGACCTTGAAGTCCAAGTGGCTGTTGGCACGTGCAGCCTTGTGCGGCTGCCCTGTGCGATCCGTACCTGCTTCCACGACGTGAACGGCATCCTCTTTTTCTTCGGCAAATGCAGAATAGGGAGCCAAGGAAAGGGCAGTAAACACCTTCAGCATCGAACGACGGTCGAGCTCATGCATAGGAAGTTCCTCCCACGAACGTTGCCATGCTAGTCCATCGCCCCTGCCAAGAAAAGCTCAATTGGCGACAAATCTCCATTACACTCATTGAGGGGGCTTTATGAATGTTCGTAACCTCGTTGATTGTGGCATCCTTTGGAAGTGAAGGGGGGCCCAGAGTTAGTCCGCTTTGGTCGTTCTGCCCCTTTTGTGGTGTGAAACCAGGACACGCCTGCAAAACCGCCGCTGGTGGAAAACTTGACATGGTGAATGTCGCAAGAATCAAAGAGGCAGCAGTAATCGACGCAGAAAAAATCAAAAGACGAAGGCGATGACATTAGCAAGAGCAAACGTTCATTGGCCGGTTCACGATGCCGGGATTGTAACCCTTTCCAATTCGTCGCAGAAGTCCGAGATTCTTATGGCGTGGCCACTCCTAAGCCCGGCTTGTTCCGAACCTATTACTAGGCGCTAATAGTAACCGCTCGTAACCGCAAGTAACCGCCTCAAAGTGCAATTCGACTTCCTCCAAAGCCAGCTCGGAACGTGCCTTTTGGTTACATTCGGGAATACACCTTAGGTACGTGGGTTCGCTCTCCGGTTCACCGTATTATGGGCTGAAGCTGGGGCGCACAGTCCCTGCTCCTGACAACGAATGGAAGGAAGTCTCGGCTCCATGAGCGCCACGCACGGGGAACTTCGTCTGACGCTGCCTGAAGGTGCAAGCACGCGCCGCAGCCTATCCATGCGCGGATTCAGCTTGATTGAATTGTTGGTGGTAGCGGCGATCGCAATGGTGATCGCTGCGGTCGCCATACCGACGATTAGTACAACCATGGATGGGATCAGCGTTCGGGGAGCGCTTAACAACGCGACCACGACCGCACAACGAGCCCGCATTCAGGCAATCAAACGCAACACATACCAGCGGATGCATTTCTCCGTCTGCAATAACCGAGTAGCCATTTTTGTCACCGACGGTACTGACGCGAACGCCTGTCCGCAGACAAACGACCCGCTTTTGTGGGAGCAGACTTGGCTCGCAACCGACTTTGGCATTCCTGGCGTGCCCACAGGCGCTGGAGCTCCCGCGCAATTAACCACGTTGCAAATGTGGGGCACCAACAATGGCGCGCTCAATATCAATACCGATCCGTATTTCAACTCGCGCGGCTTGCCATGCCAGCCCATTGCGGGTGCAGGATGCGCCAATAACGGCGGGTTTGTCTACTACTACCAGTATCAAAAGTCGGGCCGCACACGATGGGCAGCGACCAGCATTTCACCTGCCGGACGAATTCAAGGTTGGACTTATAACGGCTCAGCTTGGGGTAACTAGATATGCCAAAGACACTACGCCGCAGCAACCGAAATCCGGAATCTGGCATGACGCTGATCGAGCTCATGATCGCAGCCGTGGTGCTGATTTTCGGCATGCTCTCAATCATGGGATTGCTGATGCTTGCCATCGGCAATAACGGGCGAAGCAAGATTGACAGTACCGCCACCATGCTGACGCAGGTTGTGGTTGAGCAGGTCAGCGCCAAGCTGGCCGGCGGCGGGCCAGGTTCAATTACTGACAATTCCAACTGCGACGGTACAGGTACCCCACACACGATCAACGAGCAGCCTGGGGGAGCGACTCTCACCGGAGGCAAGGTGGACTTCACGCAGGCACAGGGTGGGCTTACCGCGAACAACTACGCGATGAACTACGTGGATTGCAACAGCAACGTGCAGATGGAGTACGACGTGCGCTGGAACGTCCAGAGCGTGGGCGCGAATGGCACTTACCTGGTGACGGTCGGCGCTCGCCCCAAGAGCGGCCTGCCGACGCGCTTTGCCTTTGCCTTGCCCGTCAACATCAGAGCTTACGTCGGAGGGAACTGAGCCGATGCCACACACCAGCGGACCTCAAATGCCCAAACAAACTTCAAATCAGCGCGGCTTCTCGCTGATCGAAATGATGGTGGTCATCGGCATTCTGACGATCATCATGGGTTCGGTGTTTCAGTCCATTGACCTGACTCAGCGGACGTCAAGAAACCAGCAGGTGAAACTGGATTTGACGCAGCAGGCGCGAGAATTCGTGGACCAGCTTACCCGCGATCTGCGCAATGCCGGCTATCCGTACCAACGAAACATGGCCAACGGGACACAGGATCCAAGCGCCCCGGCATACAATTTTACCAATGCCACATCCCCGCACAACGCGCCTGGCCTCATCTACGTGGACAACGGTTCACTCTGGTTTGCGGGAAGCGTGGACGGCACAACTAGTGCCACGCAAGCCGGCGCCGCGGATGTAAAGATCGTTCGCTATGACTACGTCGCTGCGGGTGCCGGACAGCCAGGCTGCCCCTGCGTCCGTCGCACTGAGTTTTCTCGCAATGGTGGCGATCCGTTCACCGATGCAAAAAACCCCGGTGCCGCTGCTGCCCAGATGGAAATTCAGGGCGTCCAGAATGGGACCACTGCAGCCGATCCGATTTTTACCGTTTATGACGATACCGGCATCGCCTTAGCTTTGCCGTTGGATTTCGATAACAATGCCACAACCCTCGCCGGAATCAACTCCCTCAAGATCGTAATGACCGTTCAATCGGCACAGCCGGACAGCACCGGCGCTTTTCCCGTCACAACCGTGGTGTCAAGTGTGGCCTTAAACAATTGCTCAGAAGCTATGGGCGCAGGCCAGACACCGCAATATTGTCAATAGGGGGAGACATGAGCATTACCAATCATGGTTCGAATAAAGGTGGAGCGCCCTCTCGGCGCCGCGGTTTCTCGCGACGCCAGGAGCGTGGAATAGCGCTTCTGTTGACGATCTTCGGCCTGCTGCTGCTGACTGCGCTGGCTGCGGCAATGATGTTCTCTTCCGACTCAGAGACAGCCATCAGTGTGAACTACCGCGATTCGCAAATTGCCAGCTACGCTGCGTCTTCGGGCTTAGAAGAGGCACGCGACCGCATTCAGCCGGTGTTTGGCGATCTTGCTGTGGCGGGGTACCTGCCCACCAACACGCCTGACCAGGGTATTGCGAACGGGGGATACGTGCTGTATATCATCAACCCGAACACGGTCAACAATGAAAATGTAGCTAGCATAGCTCCATGGAACTGGAACAATGGCAACAATCCGTATTTCGACACCGAACTTTGCCAGGAAGGCATGCTGGGAATCACTCGAGGGACGGCGGGAGTCGCGTGCTCGGGAGCCACAAACCCGATGCCGTCGAATAACTGCACCAACATCAACGGCGGCGGCAACAACTGGTGCAGGTATTACGACAACAGCGCGAATGCTACCAACTGGAACCTCTTGGACACGAACGGCAAACCAGTGCCCCTGGATTACAAATGGGTGCGTATTACCATGAAGGAAGATTGGAATACGCCGATGTACGTTCCGCAAGTTGGCACGGCCAACGGTACGCAGACATGCTGGGACGGCAATTACCAGACCCAGATACCCGCGAATTACAATCCCGCCACTTGTTATCCGACCGGCGGCAATTCCGTTATAGGCTTGAACCTCACTGCAGCCGGCTCGGGATTTGGCTCTGCACCCACAGTCACGATTACGGGTGGCGGCGGTAGCGGAGCAACCGCAACTGCAACCATCGCTTCCGCACCTGGCAACGGGATCGCCTCGGTCGTGATCACGAATGGCGGATCGGGTTATACCAGCCCGCCAACCGTGACGATCTCGCCCGCCGGTGCGACCTTTCAAGCGGCTGTGGCCGCTTCCGCTGTAACTGGCGTGACCATCTCGGGCAGCACTAATTATTGCTACACCACCGGCGTTACACCTGCAGTGAATTTCTCCACGGTACCCAGTACCAATACGATCAGCAACGCAACCGCGACCGTTGCGATGAATAACAGCGCAGGTTGTGTAGTCGGAGCCAGCATAACCGGGACGTGCAAGAATACGACCGCTGGGAAGTCCTATCCGTTCACCTCCGGCGGACCTGGAGGCGGCGGAAGCGGTTTTGCTGGTACTGCGACTTTCGCCAGTGGCAGCGGGAAGCTCAAGAGCATCACCATTACCGGCGCAGGTACTGGCTACAAGGCCGGCAGCTCTTCAATTGGAATTACTGACGACAAAGGCGCGAAGTGTAGCTTCAGCCCAACCTTTAGTGTTGGCTCTCAGCTCTCGACCATTACGGTCGCGGCTGGGAACGGCGGGGCATATATGTCGCAACCTAGTGCAACTCTGGGAGGCACCACGCCTGCTTCGCCCAATAGTCCGACCTTACCAACTCTTACCGCCTTACCCAATCCTTGGTCAGCAGCTGCCTCCTCCGTGACGGCTGTCAACGTGACCAGTGCTGGCACCGGATATACACCCGGAACACACTATCCATTGACGTTTACTGGCGGCGGCGGCACGGGAGCCGCCGGTTACGCAGTGGGCGGTGGAACTTTTGTAGTGAGCGCGCTTAATCTGACCAATGGAGGAGCAGGTTACACATCTGCCCCAACCGTCACGATTAGTGGCGGCGGTGGTACTGGCGCGACGGGAACAGCGACCATTGCTGCAGGGGGCATCAATACCTCAATGGGGCAGGTTTACCTGCTGACATCGTTCGCCATGACCAGGAACGGATCAAAGTCCATGGCGCAAATGGAAACTGGTGCTAGGCCGCCGTTCACCTTTAACATTGGCGGCGCAATCACGCTCGTGGGGAATGAGCCTGCGGCGAGCTTCGTTTCTCCTAACTCCAACAATTTCATTGTCAACGGCAACGATTCGGCTGGAACGATCGCGGGAGAGCCTGCAGGGTGCAGTGGAAAAGAGGCGGCGAAGCCTGCGATAGGAGTCTGGGACAGCCAGTCACAGACCAACGTTATTAACGATCTCGGCAAGCCGCAGAACTTCATCGGGGCCGGAGGCACACCGTCCGTCGAAACGGTTTATACCGCGCTTGGCGGTGCTGACGTGACTCCGTCGAACTTGGACTCGTTTGTTTCAAGCCTGCAGACGTACGTGACCAGTCCGGTGTTAACTGGAAACGTGACTAGTTTGCCGTCGACTACGAGCAGCTCCGTGACCTATGTGGATGGGAATTTGAGTCTCAGCGGAAATGTGACTGGAAGCGGGGTCCTGGTTGTGACCGGGACGCTCACATTCTCTGGTAATTTCACGTGGAACGGTATCGTCTTGGTAGTTGGACAAGGGCAAGTAGTACATAACGGCGGCGGAAATGGCAATTTCAACGGCGCCATTTACGTTGCTCAAACAAAAGACGCCTCTGGCAATGAGCTGGCAGCTGTGGGCACTCCTCAGTACACGTGGAACGGCGGTGGTACAAACCAGATTCTGTACGACCACTGTCTGGCGGACGGCCTTCTGTCAGCTTATGAAGGAAAGCCAAGCAGTCTGCCTCTGCAGGTGCTGAGCATGCGGACGCTGAATTTCTAGGCGTCAGGCGTGAGGCTTCAGGCGTCAGGCACAGTGGATACTAATCCATAGGGGCTGCGAGGGGCTGCGAAGACCAACCCCAAGTCAGTTGATCTTCAGGGGGCATCGTTATCATGTTTTCGCGGTGAATGAAGCGGAAGGCTACTCGGTTGAGAACCAGAGTCCCGGCCAAGAAGTCGCGGTTACTTCCGAAAACCTCGCGCCGCAGGTCACCATTCGATTGCAGCCTCGTGGCGCTGTGCTACTTGGTTCCGTAACAGATAAGTTCAGCGGACGACCAATCGAGAATGCCTGGGTGAGTTACCAGGATGTAGATGGGAAAGCCAGTGGTTCTTCGTTCATCACAAGACAGGACGGTCAAATCCTTACGACAATCCCCACCGAATGTGATCTAGTCGTAATCGTCTCAGCCAAAGGTTACAGG
>JBKPSP010000242.1:0-31024 GCA_046735175.1 Acidobacteriota bacterium | reverse complement strand
TGGATATTCCGCTCCCGCAGACGCGTGCATAAGCTTTCAAACGCTTTATCATGCACTGGTTGAATTTGAAGCCGGCCTTCATCAGCACATTCATTTGGAAAATAACGTCTTGTTTCCGCGCGCCATTGCGATGGAAAGTGCGAGCTAACCTTAACCTTCGGGACCTATAGGAGAAAAGATTCATGCCATATAAAAAACTGTGGATCGCATTTGGGCTAATCATGTTGGTTTCGTTCTCGGTGCTGGGAGGCGTCGGCTACAAGGCGATCAACAATGCGCCGCCGATCCCGGCGAAGGTCGTCACCACGGATGGGCGTGTGTTGTTTACCGGCGACACGATCCGCGATGGGCAGAATGTCTGGCAGTCTACAGGCGGGCAGGAAATCGGCACGATCTGGGGACACGGGGCGTATGTCGCGCCAGACTGGAGCGCGGACTACCTTCATCGCCAATCTGAGATTGTTTTGAATCGCTGGGCGAAGGAACAAGGGGCGGCGGATTATCAGTCGCTGCCGGCGGAGTCGCGGGCGGCGCTTCAGGGACGATTGACGGAACTGTCCCGGCGCAACACCTATGACGCCGCGACGAACACCATCACTCTCGATAGTGATCGGGCTGCAGCATTTGAGGAATTGGCACTCTACTACGCTGACGTTTACGGCAATGGCCGCGATGCGTATGCAATTCCTGCCGGCGCGCTCAGCGATCGGGCTAAGCAGCGGCAGATGGCCACTTTCTTCTGGTGGACCGCATGGGCAGCAAGCACAAACCGACCCGGCCAGGACGTTACCTATACGCAGAACTGGCCACACGAAGAACTGGTCGGCAATCGCCCGACGGGTGGAACGGTCGTGTGGAGCGTGGTCAGCTTCGTGCTTCTGCTTGCCGGCATCGGCGCGATGGTGTGGTACTTCGGTTCGCAGGAACACCACCCTACGACCGATCCGATGCCGCGACGGGACCCACTACTAGGTTTAAGCCCGACCCCTTCGCAAAAGGCAACGGTGAAATATTTCTTCGTAGTAGCTGCGCTGTGGGTGGTGCAAGTCGCGTTAGGTGCGATTGTCGCGCACTACGGAGTTGAGGGCGGAGGGTTCTATGGAATCCCACTGGATAAATGGCTGCCGTATTCGGTGGCACGGACCTGGCATTTGCAGATCGGTATCTTCTGGATTGCGACGTCATGGCTTGCCACTGGGCTCTATGTCGCGCCGGCAATCAGCGGTCAGGAACCGAAGGGACAAAGACTTGGCGTCAACGCGCTTTTCGTGGCCTTGATCTGTGTCGTGGTTGGCTCGCTTGCCGGAGAGTGGCTGGGCATCCAGCAAAAGCTCGGCAATTTGTGGTTCTGGTTGGGCTCACAGGGCTATGAATACGTCGATCTGGGCCGGCTGTGGCAGATCCTTTTGTTCGTCGGTCTAACTTTCTGGTTGTGGCTGATGTGGCGCGGATTGAAGCCTGCGCTTGCTCGGCGGGACTCGAATTATTCATTGCTCATGCTGTTTCTGATCGCGAGTATTGCGATTCCGCTCTTCTATGCTGCGGGACTGATGTACGGCCAACGATCTCACCTGATCACCGCCGAGTACTGGCGCTGGTGGGTTGTACATCTTTGGGTAGAAGGCTTCTTCGAAGTTTTCGCGACCGTGGTGATTGCATTCCTGCTGACGCGGCTCAAGCTGCTGTCGATAACTACCGCTACCCGCAGCGTGCTTTTCTCCACGGTTATTTATCTTTCCGGGGGGATCATAGGGACTTTTCATCACCTGTACTTCACCGGAACGCCGAACTCCGTTTTAGCGCTTGGTGCGATCTTCAGCGCGCTCGAAGTTGTTCCGCTGGTGCTGATTGGATTCGAGGCTTGGGAAAACATTCGGTTGTCTCGCAGCACCGCCGCAAACCCCTGGGTCAGCGCCTACAAATGGCCGATCTACTTCTTCGTCGCGGTCGCATTCTGGAATTTTGTCGGTGCCGGGTTATTTGGTTTCATGATTAATCCTCCGATCGCTCTTTACTACGTGCAGGGATTGAACCTGACCCCGGTGCACGGGCACACGGCATTGTTTGGCGTCTACGGCATGCTGGGACTGGGACTCATGCTGTTTTGCCTGCGAGCACTGCGTCCCGGACTGATGTGGAAGGACCGGCCGCTTGCGATTGCGTTCTGGTCCATCAACACTGGGCTCGCGGCTATGGTGCTGTTGAGCACGCTGCCCATCGGACTGGCGCAGGCGTGGGCGTCTGTGGAAGTTGGAATGTGGTACGCGCGATCCTCTGAGTTCCTCCACACCCCAATCCTGACGAACCTGCGATGGATGCGGATGTTCGGGGACACGATCTTCGCATTTGGCGCGCTCGTGCTGGGGTGGTTTGTACTCGGCCTAGTGACTGGCCACTCTTTTGATCGAGGATCGAAAGTCCTTGAGGAAGGCGAGTACAAGCCGCACGACGCAGAATTGGTACATCAGTGAGATTGAAGTTTCGAGATGAGCGAAACCGGTGAACTCGTAAGCGCGATGCAGCAGGCGCGGAGGCGAGCCATGATTGTCCCCCGTGAACATGGCGCCTGGGGTCTGCTGCTCGTGCCTTTATTTACGGGAGTTGCGGTCGGCTTTGCACCGGAACATCGCGTATGGCCGCTGCTCTTGTTCACAGTAGCCGTACTTGCGCTGTTTGCTTTGCGGACGCCGGTTGAGAGCCTGCTAGATCTAAGTCCAATGTCAGTGCGTAGCGCACAGGAACGGCGGATTGCGGTGATTGGATCGGTTTTGTTTGCGGCGGTGGCGAGTGTGTGTTTGAGTGTCCTACTGTTGAAAGGTCGCTATGCGGCGTTGCTGGCGTTCGGAGTTGTCAGCGCTTGCGCGCTCGTGATGCAGGTTGTTCTAAGAAAACTGCAAGCGCGAATGACCTCGCAGATCGCGGGCGCAATTGCTCTTACCTGCACTGCGCCAGCCGCGTATTACATTGCTACAGGACGTTTGGACGCGCCTGCCTTCGTACTCTGGGGTGCGAACTGGGTATTCGCGGGAAATCAGATTCATTTTGTGCAACTGCGCATCCACGCGGCGCGCGTGACAACCTTCGCAGAAAAATTCGAGCGAGGAAAGATATTTCTTCTGGCACAGCCGGTATTGCTGACGGCACTTGCCTTTGGCACGCGGTGGCACATCGTGCCTGCATTGGCAACTCTCGCATTTCTGCCTGCGGTTGTCCGAGGCGCGCGATGGTTCTTTCAAAAAGCTGAGCCACTCGACGTTAAAAAGCTAGGCTGGTCTGAGATGCGGCAGGGCCTGGCATTCGGATTCCTGCTGGCGCTGGCGTTTCTGTACTAAGGCCGCGTTGTCACGCCTCGATGCGCATTACCGCTACACCCTTAGCGAGCCACGAAAGCCGCGCGCGGCATAGTAAGATTCCGCGCCATTATGATACGTGAAAACCGTGTTGTAGCGGCGATCGCAGAAGAGAGCCCCGCCGAGCTTTCGGATATCGGAAGGAGTTTTCACCCAGCTCGAGGTTTTGGTATCGAACTCGCCGAGTTTCTGCAGCTCTCGATATTGTTCTTCGGTCAAAAGCTCAATACCGATGTTGGCTGCCATATTGAGAGCACTATCTTTGGGTTTATTTTCCTTACGCGACTGCAGCGCTTCACGGTCGTAGCAAAGGCTTCTGCGGTCTTTCGGGCTCTCCGAGGAGCAATCAAAGAAGATGTATTCGCCTGTCTTTTTATCCTGACCGATAACGTCTGGTTCGCCGCCGGTGCGTTCCATTTCGCTCAGTGATTTGAGTTTTTCGGCACTCGTTTCGAGTCTTGCCTGCACTTTGGTCCAGTCGAGACCTTTGTGGCGGCTCATGTTTTTATCGAAGCGAGTTTTCAGGGTGTTGACTAGTTCTTCGCGTTGTTTCTTTGAAAGCACTTCGTTTGGCATAAGTGTCTTTAAGCGGCCAGCAGTGCAGCCGCCCTACTTCTCCGGAATGAGATACGTGCCGGGGATTTTGCTATCCAGCGTCGCGAGCGCGCTCCCATTTGCTCTGGCGAGCTCTACGAGATGACCATCCGTGATTTGTTTTGGAGCCTTCACCCAGGCCGGAAGCCGAGAGGTATCGTGATCATCCGCGAGGAAGAAAAAACGAGAAACATCGGCCTTCTTCAACCTCAGCAAGAGGGTGCGCGCTTGCGCGACGTCAAGTCCGTACGCCGCGGCCTGAGCCAGGACGCGGATGAATCCCAGTTCGGTGATTGCACAGGTGGCGATCGTCGGCATATGACGACGACCTACCCAGGCAGCCACGCGATCGTGGAATTCGTGGTTTGCGAACCCGAGAGCCACCAGGGCGTTCACGTCAAGCAGATAGGTCATGGAAAGCTTGCCAAAATTTCTTCAACTTCTTTGCTGCTCAGGACCGGAGCGTCGGGCCCCGCGCTGAAGACAGGGAGACCGGTAACCGGATCGGTCGCGATCTTTACCCGCAGGCGACGGCTCTTCTGCGGGGTAAGCACAATCCGCCCGGACTCTACGTTTACATCAAGAGGGTCGCCTGCCTGAATACCAAGCCTCCTGCGAAGCGGCCCTGGGAGTACGACCTGCCCTTTGGTGGAAACCTTGGTTTGCATGGTAAGACGATCTTACCACGTTCCTCAGTCGAGTCATTTCGCCTACGATTTGGACGTCTTCGCTCCGAACAGCTTTGAATATTCTCCGACCAGGCGCTGCCAGCCCTCTAACTTCATGACGTCTGGCCCTAGGATTCGCCCAATGGGATTTCCGCCGAGTAGGTGGTCCAAAACGTCGAAAGAAATGTGCCAGCCCGCCGCACCCCACGCGATGAAGCGGCGATCAATATTGGACCACAGCGTAAGACGGGTGCCACCGGCAAAAGGCTCGAGCTCCCAGCGTTGATCGCCATACTCAAGAAATTTAGGAGGCTCCGCTCGCGTCACTTTGGTTTTGATCGGCGTGGGATTTCCCACCCAGGTGAGATTGACTGTCGCTCCAACCGTGGACAGATTGCCATCGACCACAAACGGCGCCCATTCGCGGACCTGCGCCGGGTCGGTCAGCGCCTGCCAGACTTTTTCCGGCGAGTGGCGCAGTTCGCGGACGAGGATGAGCGTCCACTTGTCTTTATCGGGCACGTCTTTCTTTACCTGCGCTCCGAAGGCCGGACTGGGTGTGTAGTGCTCGATCATGTTTTCTCCTGAACGCATCTGGCACTTGGCAAGCAGCACATGGCTCGAAGGGCCAAAGGCTAAATGCCAAATGTAGCTTCTTCACCAGCGCTTCAGTTCCGTAAGCTGAACCAGATTGCCGCAGGTATCTTTCAGCATGGCGATAGTCGAGGCGGTCACGTCGGTAGGCGGCATGGTGAACTCGGCGCCGCGAGACTTGATGCGCTCATAGTCGGCTTTGATGTCATCAGTGAAGAACATGATTGCCGGCTGATTCTTTTGGAAGATTGCCTGCTGATAAGTTTTAGCCGCCGGGTTATTGTTTGACGCGAGCTGCAGTTCAACGCCATTCGGTTCTTCGGGCGAAGCCACAGTCAGCCAGCGATATGGGCCCTGGCTGAAATCGGTTTTCTTGGTGAAGCCCAGCACATCCGTATAGAAGTGCAGTGCCTTCTCCTGATCGTCCACGTATAAGCTGGTTAATTTGATCTTCATTTTGTTTCTCCTTCGTTACTTTCGCGGTTTGGGCCGCGTCGTCTTTGTTGTCTTCTTCTTCGGGGTTAATGATTCGCTCAGCTGGCGATCCATACGGTCGAGGTGCCGTTCAAGGGCGTCTAGGTGTGCCGACCAGAAACGTCGGAACTGGGCGAGCCAGGCATCGATCTCCTGGAGCGGTCCGGGCTTCAGCCGGTAGAGACGGCGCTGCGCGTCCACCGTGGATTCCACGAAGCCGGCGTCGCGTAGCACTCGCAAGTGCTTGGACACGGTCGGCTGTGACATGCCAAGCTGCCGCTCGATTTCTCCAACCGACTGTTCGGACTTGACCAGAAGGCTGAGTATGGCGCGGCGGTTCGGCTCGGCAATGATTTCGAAAGCGGATTCCACGTTCTTTATATACGTTACCACGCATATACGTGTCAAGACATATATTAAGACTTTTATTGGTTGCAGAGGCCGCGCGGACAGGAGTATCCGCGACACACATGCTCTCTAGATGAGAATCATTGGCTCGCCTGGAGGTCCGGCGTTCGGTTCATGCCCGCAAAGGCTCAGACAGGAGTGTCCGAGCCACACGGTCTAGGCCAGGCGAAAGGGTGCGCTGAGCAGGCGGACTGGCAGCATGACGACGGCCCAGACCAGGGCGAGGACTCCGTGGACCGCGATGCCGACGATTCGGAACGGCAGAAGCAACAGCCAGACAAACGGATATGCGATCAGGGCCAGAATGGCCAGCGGCCAGCAGAGGATGAACAAAATACACCAAAGAAAAAAGGCTGCCATGGGAGTTCTCTCCTCTTAAGTTATACGGCAGGCCCGGCCTCGAGGTTCCGCAAAAATTTGCAAGCGGGGGCGGTTCAGGCTAAGATGCCGTGGCCTGGAGGAGTATGCGTAGAGTTTCATTGGTCACGATTTTCTTCGCCCTGCTTTGGCCATCAGTGGCGGCGTTTGGCGCAAAACAGTATTCATACTTTCGAGTGGGAAATGCTAATGACGTTACGACCAGCACGACTCCCGGCACTGTCCTGATGGGCGGCGGAACAGACGTGGATGCGGCGTTCCAGTGGATGTGCCAGCGAACTGGCGGCGGGGACTTTCTGGTGATTCGCGCGACCGGGACCGACGCCTACAATCCTTACATTCAGCAGCTTTGCCCGACGATCAATTCCGTTGCGACGCTGATCGTCCCGAATCGGACTGCGGCCAGCGATCCTTTTGTCATCGCAACGATTCAGCATGAGGAAGCGCTGTGGATCGCCGGCGGCGATCAATCCAACTACATTAATTTCTGGAAGGGCACGCCGGTGGAGGACCAGATCAACGCGCTGATCGCGCGTGGAGCGCCAATTGGCGGAACCAGTGCGGGAATGAACGTGCTGACAGAGTTTGTTTATTCCGCGCTGGCGAGCCAGGGAGCGACGTCTGACCAGGCGCTGGGCGATCCGTTTAACAGGTACATAACTCTGGACCGGGATTTTGCCAGCATTGCCAATCTGCACGGAATCATTGGCGATCCGCACTTTGTCACGCGCGACCGGATGGGCCGTGATCTCGCCTTCATGTGCCGGGTCTATGCAAACGGTTGGTCGGCGGCGCCCCGCGATATAGCGATTGACGAAAAAACGGCGTTATTGATTGAGCCCAAGGGAACGGCGACGGTTGTGGGATCGAGCACGGTTTACTTCATGCAGGCGCCGGGAGCTCCGCAGGTTTGTCAGGCTGGCACTCCGCTGACCTACGACAACATCGGTATTTATCGGATTGATGCGAGCGGGAGTTTTGATCTGAGCCGGTGGTCGGGCAGGGGCGGGATTGCTTACACGGTGTCGGCTGATGCGGGAGTGGTGAGCTCGACGCAGGCTGGCGGTGGGATTTACTAAACTTTTATCGTCTCAATGGCTGGTAGTCTCCACCCTTGCCTTCTCGAATTCGTCGCCCTTTTGCCAACCGATCAGACTGGACTGTGAAGCAGCCGTCCACCCCAGGGCGAAGCCGAAGCGGGCCATGGCGGCGTCGCCGGTGAAGTTCATGTCGGAGCTGTATTCGTCGCTGGGCTGATGGTAGTGCTTGTTGGTGTATTCCTCGGCCTGTTGCATTCCCCACTCGGTGTTGTGGCCTTTGTATTTCATTCCTTCGTTGATGGAAAACGCAGGGACGCCGACGCGGGCCATGGAGAAATGGTCGGAGCGGTAGTAGTGGCCGGCTTCGGGATGGGAATCGGGGCGAATCGCCAGGCGAAATTCTTTGGCCATGGCTTCGACTGTCGGATAGAAGGTGGTGCGCTCGGAGCCGACGACTTCGACCTCTTCGGGAGCGCCGAGCGGCGGAATGTCGTCGTAGTTGAGATCGAGGGTGATCTTTCCTGCTGGAATTGGAGGATGCTTGCCAAGATATTCGGAGCCGAGCAGGCCTTGCTCCTCAGCAGTGACCGATGCAAACAGAATGGAGCGGCGCGGGCGCGTGGGCGATTGAGCGTAGACACGGGCAAGCTCGATCAAGATGCCGCAACCGGTGGCGTTGTCGCGCGCGCCATTGTAGATGTTGTCGCCGGGCATATCGGGACGGACGCCGAGGTGGTCGTAGTGGGCGGTGTAAATGACGGCTTCGTCTTTGAGCTTGGGGTCGGAGCCGGGGAGCATGGCAATCACGTTATTCGAAGAGAACGGGCGCACCTTGGTGACCATGTGCGCTTTAAGTTTGGAGTGGAGATCGACGGGATGAAAGTCGCGGGAATTGGCATCAGCGATGAGCTTATCGAGATCGAGGCCTGACTTCTGCGTGAGTTGTTTGGCGACGTCCTGCTGAATCCAGGCGGCGGCCTTTAGTTGGGGAGCATCGCTCTTGAGCAGAGATTTCTCACCGGAATTGGAGTTGCGGACGACTTCCCAGGGATAGCTGGCCATTTCGGTTTTGTGAATCAGAATCGCGGCAACGGCTCCTTTGCGCGCGGCTTCGAGATATTTGTACACCCAGCGTCCGTAGAAGGTGAGCGCGCGGCCTTTGAAGAAGTTGGGATCAGCGGAAATTGGTTCGTTGACCAGCATGAGCAGAACTTTGCCGCGAACGTCAACGCCTTTGTAGTCGTCCCAGTTGTACTCCGGGGCTTCGATTCCGTAGCCGACGTAAACGATGTCGGCGTCGATGTCGTTCGAGGGCTGCTGGGTTTGATCGTAGGCGACATATTGATCGAGCGGCTTGAGCTTCATGCTGTCGCCCTTGGCGGGCACGAGATCGAACGTCGTCTCGGATTGCGGAGTTACTCCCAGCATAGGAACTTTCTGGAAGAATGTGCCGTTGTCGCCTGCAGCTTTAAGGCCGTACGTCCAGAACTGGGTCGCGATATATTCGGCGGCTATGTCTCCGCCACGCTGGCCGGTACCGCGGCCCTCGAGAAGATCGAGGGACAGGAAGCGCACGTGGGCGCGGATGCGCTCGGGATCGATTTTTTCGAGCGCGGCGATGGCAGCAGGCGGGAGGTGGGCTGAGGCTAGGGAATCGTGAGTGGCTTTACGGGCGGCCTGGGCGATGGTGAAAACCAGGGCGGTTAGGAAAAAGACCAGGACGAGCTTGCGCATTCAGGGCTCCGGTGAGAGATGGACAAAGGGGATATTGTACGGGAAACAACGAAGTCAAAAGTCAGAATGCAGAATTAAGACAGTTTCGGGTTTCAAGTTTCCGGAAGGCAATTTAAGTAGAAAGTAGAAAGTAGAAACCCGAAACTTGAGAACGCCTTACTTCTGCATTCTGACTTCTACATTCTGACTTCTCCCGCCCGCAGCCTGCGGGCTAGTTTCTGGAGCTTCAACCGGCGCGGAAGTCGGCAATCTGTTCGTTTGGCTGGAAGACTGGCTTTGGTGTGGTGCCGCTGGTTTCGGCTGCTTTGCGTGCGATCTCTTCGAATTCCTGGCGGACCCAGCTCACGCTCGAAATCTCGATCTCTCCGTCTTGAGCGATCCAGAATGCCGTGGGAACAGTATTTAATCCGTAAGCATTCGAGACCGGGAATTTCTTCGTGTCATCAAGCAGAACCGGAAAGGTGATTCCGTAGCGTTTGTTGAATTCGGCCGTTTCGGATTTCTCATTTTGCGAGACACCGACGATTGTGAGCTTTTGCTTGCCATAAGCTTTGTAAAACCGCTCATAAAATGGCATGGCGTATTGGCAGACGGGGCAGGAGATCTTGAAGAAGACGGCCAAGACCGGCCCTTGGGCGAGGGCGTCCTGCAAGGAAAACTTCTCGCCACTCATCGATGTGAGTTCAAAGTGGGCAGCCCGCGTTCCGGCCTTCAATGCTGGCATTTGTCTTCCTCCAAGCAGATTCTTCAGCCAGTTCATCAGATGACTCCCGCGCGGGAAAGGATTTTTCTGGCCAGCCCGGTCAGTGGGAGTTGTGGGGCGCGGGAAAGCTTGACGGGCGTGCCATCGGCGTTCGCAGCGCTGATCACGCGAACATCATAATTGGTATTGGTGATGGAGTGCTTCAGTGTGAAGAGCGGCTTGCGCGCACTGTAGCTTCGGGGTAATTCCCACATTCCTGGCATCAGAGATTCGCGGCTCGATCTGCGGACCAGACGGACTGAGCCATTTGAGAGAGTAAGCGCAAAGCTGACGTTGCGTTTTTGCTGACGAGGTTTTCTCGGTGGAGAATGATCGTGTCCGCGGGTTGAGCAGAAGGTCTGAATCGGGCAGGCCGCGCAAAGCGGGGCGGCGGGAACACAAACGACCGCGCCAAGTTCCATCATGGCCTGGTTGAAATCGCCGGGACGGGTGTGGTCGAGCAATGCCTCTGCGGTCTTCCATGACTTTGCCGTAGATTGATTTTTTCCGCTAAGGCGCCTCAACACTCGCTGAACGTTTCCATCCACTACTGCGACCGGCTGGTCGAAGGCGATGCTGCAGATTGCGGCGGCGGTGTAGCGTCCGATACCGGGGAGGGCACGCCAGGCCTCTGCGGTTTGCGGGAACTTCCCTTCCCTTGCGACGATTTTTGCGGCGGCGTGCAGGTTGCGCGCGCGACGGTAGTATCCGAGGCCGCTCCATTGGGAGAGAACGGAGGGCTCGCGGGCCGAGGCGAGCCTCTGCACGGACGGAAATCTCTTGAGGAAGGAATCATACTTCGGCAGAACTGCGGCGACGCGGGTCTGCTGGAGCATGATCTCGGAAACCCAGACGCGATAGGGATCGCGGTTTTTTCGCCAAGGAAGATTGCGGCGGTTCTGGTCGTACCAGGAGAGGAGCTTTTCGCGAAATTCTGAGGGATTTTCGACGGCCATGAGTGATGGGATTGTAACTTGGTGTCGGCGTTCAAAAAAGCCTTTAACCGCAAAGTTCGCCAAGGTCGCGAAGAAGAACCTGGGCGCGGGTGATTGTGTGGGCACTGTTTTGATTGACCCTGGCGCGCTTAGCGGGAATAATTGACTACCAACTGGATTAGCCGCTGGAGAGCCGGAAAAGATGAATGATTTCAATCGCAAGGTGAAAGATGCATCGGCCAGAGTGAATGAGAAGATCGGCGAGACAACCGAGCAGGTGGAGCAGGAAGCGGCTAAATTCATCAAGTACCTGAACGACGAAGTCGTGCCTGCGGTGCGCCAGCATTCGACCAAGGCGTTGCGCGTCGCGGCCGAGAAGATGACCGAATTGGCCAACTACATGGAGCAGAATTCGGCTGCGCGCAAATGAGACGTTTTGGGCTGGTCTTCGCATTCATGTTGTTCCTCCCGGCCTGCAACCACAAGCCTGCAACCGTTTCTGTCCCACCCGCCCCGCCGATTGAGCAACCGAGTTCAACTCCCAGCACTGCGCCAATAACTGCAGATAACGTTCCGGCCGAGACGATTCCTATTCCGCCTGAAGCGAAACCGATTCTGGTCGAGACTGGGATTGCGAGCTGGTACGGGCCGCCTTATCACAACCGGCGTGGATCGAACGGTGAGATTTACGACATGCGCGCGATGACTGCGGCGCATCGGACTTTGCCGCTTGGCTCCATCGTGCGAGTGACGAATATGAACGGCGGGGAGTCATGCGTGGTGCGGATTACCGATCGGGGACCATTTATTGAAGGCCGGATTGTGGATTTGTCGAAGGCGGCGGCTGAGAAGCTTGAATTAGTGCGCAAAGGCACCGGGCAAGTGCGTCTTGAAGTCCTGACCACACCAGCGCCAATCGGATCCGGCGGCAAATGGGCGGTGCAGATCGGAGGATTTGGACATGAAGACGTTGCGCGTGAATTAGCGGAACATCTGTCGCGACGGTATCACAGCGCCAAAGTTTTGACTTTCAATTCGCCAATCGGGGACTGGTGGGTGCGGGTGCGGGTGAAAGATGACCTGCGTGCAAGGGCCGAGGAAGTGATGCGGGATGCGAGGGTGAGTGAGGGTGGGGTGTTTTTGGTGAGGCTGGACTGAGAAACCGTCGTTGGTCGTTGGTTGTTGGTCGTTGGCCAAAACCAGAGGCTTGGAATTGACGCAAATGGCTGATCGGAACTCGGTTTGCGAACGACCAACGACCAACGACCAACGACGAATTGAGTTCATATGAACGACTGTCTCTTCTGCAAAATCGTTGCTGGGCAGATTCCTTCGAAGAAGGTTTACGAAGATGAGCACACCTTCGCCTTCGAGGACATTGACCCCAAAGCGCCGACGCATGTGCTGATTGTGCCCAAGCAGCATGTGATCGATCTCAAGAATGCGAGCGAAAAAGACGCCGAGATCATTGGTCACTGCCATCTGACCGCGGCGAAGATTGCGCGCGAACGCAAGATTGAAGATGGCTACCGGACGGTGCTGAACGTGGGGCCGAAGTCGGGGCAGTCGGTGTTTCATCTGCATGTACATCTGCTGGGCGGGCGCGACCTGCGCTGGCCGCCGGGATAGAATAGTTCGAACCGGAGTCGGGATGTTTCAAGGCCTGCCATCATCGGGTAAGAGGCGCAGTTACTCGATCCTCGCTTCCCTTCTGCTTGAAGCCCTCCTGATCTTTGTTTTTGTCTATCACGCCCCGATTTTTGTGACGCCGTCTTCGGTGGCCTGGGGCCAGCATGGGACGTCCGAAGCATTGATCTATACGACGACTGCACAGGCGCAACCGCATCCGGAGCCAAAGAAATTACAGCTTCGCGCTAAGAAGAAAGCGCAGCCAAAAGTCGAACAGGCACAAACAGAGGCTGAACCGCCGCGCGCTGGAACGGAATATGGCTCGCTCTATCAAGGGCCGGGTAGCGGACGCGACGCAAGACCTGCATTGCCGCTGATCTTTCCTGACCCGACCGTATATTCGTGGCAACTTGCCGGGCTGCAGGGTGACGTAATAGTCGAAGTCACGATTGATGAAAAAGGGGCGGTGACTGAGACGAAGGTCCTGCAATCGCTGAAGGATGAAATTGATCAGAAGGTGCTTGCTACGGTGAGGAACTGGCGTTTTCGTCCGGCGACCGTGGATGGGATTGCGATCAGCTCACGGCAGGATGTGCATTTTCACTTCCCGAGTTAACTTCAAAAGCTTTTAACCGCAGAGGTCGCAGAGGATTCGCCGAGGGCGCAGAGAAAAGCTGTCCCGGCGGTCCAACTGTGCCACACCGAAAACCGTTGACCACAGAGGACACAGAGGTACACAGAGGAAGAACACAGGGCTCTTGCTGCAGAGAGAAGCTGCACAGGCGGGCCGCCTGTGCTACACGGGAGACTAATTTTGGGCTTCTGCTAGCGGGAGCCAGACGGAAAAACGGGTGTCGCCGGGCTTTGAATTTACTTGGATGTTGCCTTTGTGTTTTCGGACGATGCGCTGCACGGTATCAAGCCCCAGGCCCGTGCCCTCGCCCACTCCTTTTGTGGTGAAGAATGGCTCGAAGATATGTGCTTGTATTTCCGGTGATATTCCCGGACCGTTGTCGGCGATCTCAACCACCACGCAGCCATCGTCGCGATAGGTGCGCACCCGCAGCGCGCCTTTGCCGCTCATTGCGTCGATCGCATTGTCAATTAGGTTCGTCCAAACCTGATTGAGTTCGCTGCCAAACGAATTCACCAGCAAAGGAATGGGTTGGTAGTCGCGCGCAACGGTCACGCCCCGCTTGAGCTTGTGATTCAGGATCGTCAGGGTAGTTTCCAGGCTTTTCACCACGTCGACGTTCTGTACCGGCGACTGGTCCATGTAGGTGTATTCCTTGATCGCTTTGACCAGATCGGAGATCCGCGAGGTGCTGCTTTCAATTTCGTTCAACAGACTGAAGATTTCGACAGAGGCGGCGATCCTTACCAGCGCGGCGCGTGCGGTACCAGCATCGAGGTTCTCGAACAAAGATTCGAGTGCTTCCGGTTTCACTCCGCGCTGCGCGAGTTCTGCCGAGAGCTGCCAGAGGTCGTTCTGGCCGTGGCTGCGCAACAACGAATCAATCTGACCTTCAAGGTCGCTGATGGTGAGCGCATCGGGAGGCGGGCCATCCTGGTGGGTGAAGGTAGTCTCAAGCTTATCGATCTCGGCTTTTTGCGTCGGCGTCAATTCACGGCTACCAAGCTGGTGGCTTGCTTCTTTAATCCGATAAATGGTTTCGCGAAGTTGCGCAGACGCGCGCTTTGCGGCGGTCGCGGGATTGTTCAGCTCATGGGCAAGTCCGGCGGAAAGTTTGCCTAACCCGACCAGCCGATCGCGCTGCTGCTCGATGCGAGTCGCTTCGCGAACCCGATCGGTCATGATGGCAACCAGGCGCTTCACCAGTTCCGGCATCTTCTGAATCAGTGCGGGAAACAGCGAGGCCGGAAAGCGAAGCATCCGGCCTTCACTGACGGCGCGTCCGGTCACCAGGAATTGCTTCATGCGTGAAAAGGGCAGGGCGCCGGTGACGTCGCCTACTTTGCCTTGAAAGGTAACGATTTCGCCGTTAAAGTCACCCCGCCATTCATATTGCCCTTCAAGCAGCACGAACATGTTTTCTGGCGGATCGCCTTGCCGTACATAAATCTCACCGGCTTTGAGGGTCACTTCCTGCGATTGGCTGAGGAACCAGACAAGCTGATCTTCGGGGAGATCGGCAAATGCCGGAAAGCGCAATAGATCTTGTGGAGTCGTAGGCATTTAGACTTTGCTCAAGTACTGATGAATGAACTGCACCGCGACCGATCCTTCACCCACGCCGGAAGCGACGCGCTTTACTGATCCGTGGCGCACGTCACCCACGGCAAAAATGCCGGGGACATTGGTTTCCAGCAGAAACGGGTCGCGATCGAGCGTCCATGATTTGGGCCGCTGGCCATCGCGGATCAAATCCGGCCCAGTCAGGATAAAGCCACGCTCATCTCTTTCGACCAGGCCTGCGAGCCAATCGGTTCGCGGGAGCGCGCCGATGAAGATGAACATGGAGCCGGCCGGAACGCGTTCGATCTTGTCGGTATCCGTGCAGAGGACGGAAATCTCTTCGAGGTGCGTGTCGCCATGCACTTCGGAGACGCTGGCGTGGGTCCAAATCTGGATGTTGGGAGTACGCTCAATCTGGTCAATTAAGTACTGCGACATCGTCGCGGCCAGCCCTTCGCCGCGGACCAGAATCACCACTTTTTCGGCATAGCGGGCGAAGTTCATTGCGGCTTGTCCTGCCGAGTTGGCGCCGCCAATCACGTAAACGATTTCGCCCTTGCAGGAAAGCGCCTCGGTCGCGCCCCCGCCGTAGTAAACTCCGGCGCCTTGCAGCCGATCCACACCAGTCGCTTCCAGGCGACGCCATTGCACGCCGGATGCAACCATCAGCGCATGGCAAGAGATCTCGCTTCCATCGGCGAGCTTGATGATCCTGTAGGAACCTTCGGTGCGGACACTCATTGCTTCCTGCGGCGACAAAATTTCTACACCAAACCGCTGCGCCTGCACGACCGCGCGCCGCGCGAGGTCGCCGCCGCTCAGGCCGGTTGGAAATCCCAGATAGTTTTCAATGCGCGAGCTCATTCCCGCTTGTCCGCCGGGCGCTTCCCGCTCGACCATAACTGTGTGCAGGCCTTCGGAGGCTCCATAAACGGCGGCCGCCAAACCAGCTGGGCCTCCGCCGATGATGGCCAGATCGTAGAAATCGGTCTGCGCGCGCGTACGCAGCCCTACTTTTTGCGCGACATCCGCGGGAACGCTCTCGAGAAGCTTGGTGCCATCGGAAAACAGGACCACGGGAAGATTCGCGGCTTCGGGGCCGAGCACGTCGAGGAGGCGTTTAGTTTCGGGATCGCTGGCTGAAAGCTCGACATCGATCCACTGATAAGGCACGTGATTACGGGCCAAGAAGTCTCGCAGTTCGTAACATTTTGGCGACCACCGTGTGCCCAAAACGCGAATTCCCTCGAACGCCGGCTTATACGAGGCCATCCAGTCGTCGAGCAGGTCGTCGAGTTGTGGATACAGGTGATCAGCCGGAGGATCCCACGGCTTCATGAAGAAGTAGTTGATGTTGGCTTCGTTGATGGCGCTGATCGCAGCACTTGTGTCCGCGTAGGCGGTCAGCAGAGCGCGCTTGGCTTCGGGAAAAATCTGCATTCCCTCTTGAAGGAATTCGACGCCATTCATGCGCGGCATGCGCTGATCGGCGAGCATCAGGGCGACACTGTCATTGCGGACCTTCAGTTGTTTCAGGATGTCGAGAGCTTTCTCGGGAGAATCGCTACCGATCACGCGGTATTCAGATCCGTACTGCGAACGCAAATCGCGCTCGATCGCCCGTAGGACGTCGGTGTCATCATCTACGCTTAAAAGAACTGGCTTGGCCATAAGAAACTTTCTTGCTTAGAACAGCGTGTCTAGAAATGCGTGTCAGTGGTGAATGCTAGTTTAGAGTACGACTGCGGGCGGTTGGTCGCAAAAGAGGAAGGTCGCTTGGGTATTCGCGAGAGGCCTACACAGGTAGCTGGGTGCTACCAACCTTTAATTCCGAAGAAGAGATAGCTCGGACAGGAGTGCCCGAGCCACACGCGTCGATTTAGTTTACCGTCTCTTCCTGTTCCGAAGATCCATGCCTGCGCAGGAGCTGCGGCAGATTTTGTGAGAATGCCGAGCGCGGCAGGACCATGTCGCAGCCGGCTTCGTGGGCTTTCTGTTTCAGATCGCCTTGCACGTGCGAGAGGAAGCCGATCACGGAAGTCTTCTTGAGCTTGCTTTTGAGCTTGGGAATGAGGGTCAGCGGCTTCACGCTGTTGCTGTTGAGATCGAAGATAATCAGCGACGGCTTCTCTTCTCCGTTCAGCTTGATGCGTTCGGTCAGGTCGCTTTCGGCTTTCACGAACTCGACCTTCACGTTGAGCTTACGGGCCGTTTCCTGAATCTTTGCTTGAAAGAAAAGATCGTCGACAAAGGCGAAGATCTTGGAGTTGGCGTCTTCGCGGGCCGGCAGCGGCTCTAGATCGCTCTGGCTGTATCCGCCCTGACCCGGACCGCCGGGACGCATGCGCAGTCGCGAGCCGTTATTGTTGCCGGCCAGGGCCGCACGATAGCTGTGATCCATGGGTGCGGTATAGATGTTGGAGTGCTGTTGGTCACGACCGGGCCGACCTCCGCCCGGAGCTCCGCCGCGTGGACGGCGACCGCGCCGCCGTCTGTTTCTCCCTCCTCCACCGGAGGGGCGTCCTGGTCCAGCATTCATGTTGTGTACTTAAGTCCTATTCAGTCCACCCGGAGGGGGACCCGTTTATACGGCCCAGAGTTCATCTTGATTGGGTTGGCAGCTTGCAACGCAAATGCACATTCGTGCAGAAAACCCCATTACGATTGAAACTCTAAATTTGAACTGTTTCCGTTAGGCGCCCGGAGCCGTTGGGCGCGGGAGGCCTGCCGAGGGGGCAAGGCCGCTGGGAACACAACTATGGTACCGCTCCCGACGGGAGTGCGCAAGTGTCAAGAGACCTGAGTTTTACACAGAGGTAACGTTAAGTCCCTCTAGAAAGCAGACCCGGGTCGATTGGAGCCTCGGCGGCCAAGTCTCCGCAAGGCAGCGCACCCGAAATTAATGTGAGTGTCCCCGCGGAACTGATATAGAATTTCCCACCATCGAAGCCACTCACTCCTTTCGCGGGGAAAAATCAATGAAAAATCGACGCTGGCTGGCGGGCTGTTGCGCGCTCTGCGCTCTGCTCTGTATCAACGCTTACACCCAAACGAAGCAACATCAATCAAGCCGGAAAACAACGATCGCTGGAAAAGTCCGCACATACTATCTCTGCGCCGAAGAAGTGGATTGGGACTACACGCCGGACGGAAAAGACGTAATGATGGCGACCGAGTTTGACGGGTACGCAAAAAAATTCACCGAGCATACCGCGGACCGCATTGGACGCACCTACCGCAAAGCCGTGTTCCACGAGTACAGCGACGCGACATTCGGCACGCCAAAGCCGAGACCACGGGAGTTGGCGCATATGGGGCTTCTCGGCCCAGTGATTCGCGCCGAAGTAGGCGACACCATCAAAGTGACATTGCGCAACAACACCGGATTTCCCGTCAGCTTGCATCCGCACGGTGTGGCCTACGAGCGTGACTCCGAAGGCGCGATGTACGCGGATGGCATGGCGCATCCTGAAGCCAACGGGCTCGTGCCTCCCGGCAAAACGCACACCTACACCTGGCTGGTTCGTGAGGAGGCTGGACCGGGGCCGCAGGACGGCAGTTCGATCGCATGGCTTTACCACTCACACAACTACGAGCCCAAAGATGTCAACGCCGGATTGATTGGCGCGATCGTAATTACACGAAAGGGAATGGCTCGCGCGGACGGCTCGCCGAAGGATATTGCGCGCGAGTTCTTTTCGCTCTTCATGATTATTGACGAGAACCAGAGCCGCTATCTCAACCACAACATCACGGCGAATCTCGCCGACCCGGCAAAGGTCAACCTGGGCGAGTACATCCCGCTTGATCCGGAGGGGAACGGCGATATTTCTCTAGGCACTGGATTCGGGATCAGCAACATGAAGAATTCCATCAATGGCTACATGTTCAGCAACGGCCCGATGATCACCATGCGGAAGGGCGAGCACGTGCGCTGGTACTTGATGACGATGGGCATCGGCTTCAACTTCCACACGCCGCACTGGCATGGAAACGTGGTGAGCGTGCGCGGGCAATACATGGACGTGCTGCCTACGATAGGGCCGGCGCAAGTGGTCACGGCCGACATGACTCCGGACATGGTGGGAACGTGGATGTTCCATTGCCACGTGGATGACCACATGAAGGGCGGAATGCAGACGCTGTACCGCGTTCTGGACAAGGACGAGCCGATTCGGAGCGCAGCCGCTACGCCGGTTTCGGCGAATCAACACGGCTCGCACTGACGTTTCGGATTGGATGTGGAACGCGCGCTACAATAATTTCGCCTTATGGCGGTCATCGATCATCTACCGCGCGCATCTGCTCGCGTGCTCGTAGCGGCGGTTTCGACGTTCTGTTTTTCGCAAGTTCATCCGAGTGGCACCGAAAATAAAACGACCAGTCCCGCTGTTACTCAGCAAAGGCTTACGGCCAGCCAGCAACGCGGTTTGCGACTGCTCCAGACATCGGAATCAGAAGCCGCAGGTCTTGCACCTGACATGCACGCCTTTGTTCTGTGGCGCGCCTCGTATGCGTACGCGGTGATTGATACAAAAAAAGCTGAGGAGCGGGCGAAAGAAGCCTTCATAGCAACGGAAGCGATCGAGGATCCACCGGACAACAATCCATGTGGCCCCCCTGGCAGCGCGGGCGACATCAAGAGCTGGATTCAGGAGCGTGTGCTCTCCGAGATGGTCGCTAAAAATAGAATTTCGGATGTGGAAACCTTGCTGCCGCAGGCCGCTGAGCCGGTTCGGGCCCACATCACCACAGAACTGGTGAAGCATTACATCGAGAAGAAGGACTTGTCACGGGCACAGACACTGCTTTCTTCCCTGGCTGAGATCGAGGAATATCCGTTCAGCGCGGCTGCCGATCTGCTACTCGCGATGGGTCCGGACAGGGCGGCCAATCGCATGGAGGTCTTCAATCAGACGCTTAATAACTTTGTGCAGCATGGCACCAGGAACATGATGGGACCTGATGACATGGGAACATTCGTTGAGAAGACTTGGAACCATGTTCCTGCGGGCATCGTCATGGAAGCAATTGATAAGGTCCTGGACGAAGCCAGATCAAAGGAATCGCATTCGCATCTCTCCATGGCAACGGAGAAAGGCAGTGTGAACTTGAATTCTACCTATGAGCTGCGCTTGTTTCAGCTACTTCCGGTGCTGCAGGAATTCGATAAGAATAAAGCTGAGAGTTTGTTGCGGGAGAACGCAGAAGTCCAGGCGAAGCTGGCGAAGTATCCGAAAGGCATGGGTTCGCTCACGTCGGATGGGAATATCTATTCGTACGGAATTACGGACGACGATTCGCCTCAGGTGACCCAGAGCATGAAGCAGCAAGAGGCAATGCAAATTGCGCAGAACCAGATGGTCCGGCGCGTGACTGATATCGCAAAGGAGGCAGAGAAAGACCCACAACAGGCGATCAATGACGCTTTGATGCTGCCGGTGGAAGGTGTGTTCCAACCCAGTTCGCCCCGCGAAGAATCGTTATTACTAATTGCGCAGAAATCTCAAGGCAAGAAGCCCGGTTCAGCGAAATCGGCGCTGGATGAGATTCTCAAATTCGAAGACCAGCTTAGCCCGGAACAGATCAAGAGCATCGCTGACGCACCACAAATCTATATCAAGCTTGGAGACGCGGACGATGCGAAAAAAGCTCTGAAGCCGATGCTCAAAGCCGCAGAAAAGCTCTATGCGCACGATACCGACGGCGATGATCCGAACAAATCTTTCAAAGGGACATGGCCTTCGACAGATTTGTGGAGGAAGTGCGTTCAGGTCGGGGCCAAAATATCACCCGCATACGTGGAGGAAATCCTCGCCGAAATACCTGATCCGGAGATTGCTGCGTCAGTTAAGGTTGCGTACGCGGCGAGTCTGTTGGGGCAAACCTCGGGCGTTCCGATGCTGGTCGGCGATTGCCGAAAGGACCATTCGAGCTACAACTTTTCCGACTGACGCCCGCCGCCCCCGGGATTCATGAAACGCTATTAATCTGCCGCGCCCACTGCATGGCCTGCCAGTAGGCTTGCGAGACTTCGCTGTCAGTGAGTCCGAGTTGGCGGGTGCAGTTTGTCATGCCATCCCAATCGCCGGATTCGCGGGCAATCATCAGATTGTAGAGTGGACGCAGCTTGCTGTTTCCGCCAAGGAGGACGGTCTTGGTATCATGGTCCACCGGAATATTTTCGAGGACGCGCATCATAGGGACTTCCATGATGGAGTCGATCAGGGAAAGCAGGCCCATCAGAAAAAGATCGGAATCGCCATGTGGGACTTTGGGCGACAGCAGTTCGCAAAAACGCGCTCGAACCATGGCGGAGACGAGTAGCTCGCTCGATCGCTTCTCGCCTGCAGTCAACGTGGCAACCAGGCGCACCCAGCGCCTAACCTCGCGCTCTCCGAGCAGGGTAAGTGCGTGACGAATCGAATGGACCTCGTTTTGAATGGCGAATGCGGCCGAGTTCAAGTAACGCAATAAGCGATAGCAGACGGAAGCTTCCTGCTTGATGATGGCTTCGAGGTCGCGCAGGTTGACTTCCGGCTCGGATACGGTTCTCAAGAGCCGCAAACAATTCAGGCGGTTTGCCGGTATTTCCCTGGCGTGCAGAACCTCAGGCTCGCGGAAGAAGAATCCCTGGAAGTAAACGAAGCCGGCGGCCTTAGCAGCGGCAAACTCTTCACGAGTCTCAACCTTTTCTGCGAGAAGCCGGCAACGCCAGGGGCCGTGTTTTTTTACGATCTGGGCTGCCTTTGGCAGTGGCGTCTGGCGCACGTCAACTTTCAGGATGTCGGCGATCTCGGTCAGCGGGGTACGTGGGTCATCTACGGCGAAGTCATCGAGCGCGATCAGATAACCGGCTTCTTTCAGGCGTTTGAGTGCGGCGATGACCAGATCGTCCGCGGGAACGGATTCAAGAACTTCAACGACTGCCAGCGGCGATGGCAATAAGGTCATGTAATCCTTGAGCAGGACTTCGCGGGTGCAGTTCACAAACCCGCGACGGCCATCGCAGAGAGTTTCGAGTCCAATTTGCAACGACGTGTCCAGAGTGTGGCGGGAGGCCAAATCCTGATCGCTTTCGCGAAAGTAGTTCTTGACGCCATCGCGAAACAGGAGCTCGTAGCCGAAGACCTTTTCGTCTGCGGTAAGAATGGGTTGGCGGGCAACGAAGCGCATCCGGCCGGCAGGTTCGGTATCGGCAGAGACAGGGACGGCTTTGGATGCGGTCACTCTGTAGCTATCGGCAGCGAGCTAGGTTACTTGAGGTGACTAATGCACTCGCTCAACACCGACTATTGGACCGTAAAACTGATGTTCGCAGTGTGCGAGGTCGCGCCGCTGGTTCCAGTCACGGTGACAATGTAAGTGCCCGCAGGCGTACCGTTGTTACCGCCGGAGCCGCCACCTCCCCCGCCTCCGCCGCAGCTTAGAGCGAGCGCGAGCGCAAGCAGCCCCAGTCCCAGCATGAGGAAACGTCGCCGTCTGGAAGGAACGCTACCGAGGATGACTGCTGCAAACATGCCCCCGCCGGTCGCGATCCACAGCCCGCGCGGCCTTTGACCGGAAGGCAGCCGGAGGTCTGCTGCCGTGGTGATTGTAAGCGCGGAGGTTTGAATTCTTCCTGCGCTTAAATCCACACTTGCGGGATTCAGCGAGCAAGAAATATGCACTGATGTATTGGCGGGAGCGCAGGTCAAACTCACGGTTTGCGAAAATCCATTCAGCGCCGTAACGCTTATGGTTGAGGTGCCTTGCGCGCCCGGAGCGGAGGCTGTACTGACTAATCCTTCCAGAGAAAAATCGGGGGATACAGAAGCCGCAACCCAGGCGTTGATCAGGTTCGTGACATTCGGGGAGCCAAGACCTGTGACTTGATCGTAACCATTGCCAGCGGCAAAGCCGATGCTCGTGGTTCCGTTTGGGCAATTCTTCGAGCCTGCGGTGCATGGCACTTTGTTGTCACCGGTTGCAATATCGTGAAAGACGCCGTTTGTGTTAGCCAATTGATAAAGCATCGGGTTCACATTGCCCAGGCCATTCGAGCCCGTGGCTTGATTAATCAGCGCCAGAATGCCGGCGAAGGTTGGCGCGCCGGCGGAGGTGCCGCCGATTGCCGCAAAGGTCTGATCGCTCGCTCGAAATCCATTGGTACAACTCGTAGCACTCGACTGCTTCTGCACAAACAGGTCCTGTGAACAGATCAGGTATGGATCGTGGCCGCTCGAGCCATTTAGAGCAATGTCAGGCACGTCGCGTTTTCCATCATTCGGCACACCAGTCCCGGTCTGCCAAGAGGGCTTGGAGAAAACCTTGCTGGCGCCGCCTCCACCCACAGAGAATGATGTTGAACCGACACCGTCATTCCAGGTCGTTTCCGGAATGTAGCCCAAGGCCGACGAGCCGGTTGGATTTCCCACAGTTGTTGAAGGTCCGCAGGAGCTGCTCCAGAAAGTGGTTGCGAGACGGCAATTGGGATTGCTCGGATCAACTGCTCCGCTCGGATCGCCTGTACTGGGTGGTAGTGAAGAACCGGTAAACTCGGTTCCTCCGACTCCGGTTACTTCGGGGATGCTGGCAGGAACGTCAACCGCGAGTCCGTTGGTGGCGGAAGTTACGTTATTATCGCAATCTGCGGCTCCATCGTCTCCACTCGGACCGCTAATCGTCTGACCTTGCGAGTTCGCCTGCTGTGCCCACTGCTGCATCGTTGGAAGAAAAGAGGTGAGGTTGGCTTCGCAGTTTCCGTAGCTGATACTGATGATTGGAGCGAGGTTGTTGTTAATGGCAAACAGCAAAGCGTCAAAGGCACCCTTAGTTCTGCCGCTGGATCCACTTCCACAGTTAGTACCAGTGCCAAGTCCCGCATAAATGTATTTAATTGTTGCGTTCTTCGCTACGCCTTGCGACCATTCAAGGTCTAGATCCGCTTCTGTCTCGTCACCTCCGCAATGAATGGCCGTACCGGTTCCGGACGCTTGTATCTGTTGGAAATTGGCGGCGGTGCGCGCAGGTAAACCCGCTGCGCTTCGGAAACTGTCGATGTCCGAAGTATTAATCAGCGTTTGGCCAATGACTGCTATGGCCTGCCCGGTTCCGTCCACATTGCTTGGCACGTTGTAAATCGTCGCGAAGTCCCCAGGAATGAGGAAGTGGTTTCCGGAAATACTCGAGGTAAATCGCGGGGCCGCAACATGAAACCGTGGCTTGGGGTGAAAGTTGTTCAGACCTCGAACACCCAACACTTCACTTGAAAAAGCTATGGGCAAGGAAATATCTGTAGCATTGGCGAAATGTTCTTCGCCGTTTATGGAGTAGTCATGAATGTCAGTCTTCAACGCATACTCGACCTCGCCTACAGTTCCTCTGAAGAGAATTTCATTGCGATTGCGGGAAATGTTTTCAACCGTCAGGCCCTGGGACTTCAGCCACGCTGTGACTTTCGCCAGATCACTCTGGCTCATCCCAAAGCGGCTGGCGTACTGATCGGGTGTGAGCCAGCGGTGGTAGTTGGGCGATGAACGGTCCTGCTGCTCGCGAAGGAGTTGGTCCAGGTCGGCTTGCTGCGCCGCGGAAAGGCGGAACGTGATGGCCCCCTGAGTGATGCGATCTATCGGAGTACGTCCCCGGTCAAAGCGCGCCTGGGCCAGTGGGTGCGCGGTGCCGCGGACCACGGCCACATTGGCGTCGTCGATCCGGCCGGCGATCCTGCTTCGCGCGGAGGTCTGGGTATCTGAAGAAGCGGACAACGCAATAAGCAGAGCTGTCAGAAAAGCCACACGAACGCTTGTCGATCGCATACGGCCCTTGGTCCTTTTACGTTTTTATTCCCGCGGAATGAAAGCTGATCGCAAGAATAGATTCAACATACTCCAGTAAAGGATGTATTCCCAATAGGTTTGCAGTAAAAGTTTGTTTACAACGCAGCATCGTGGGCCGTCTCTTCGCTTCTGAATGTCTTACACTAGTGCTCAATTCAGAGCGCTATGAAGCTTTCGGTTGTCATGCCGGTGTACAACGAACGGGCAACACTGCGAACGGTGATCGAGCGCGTACTCGCGGTGCCGCTCGAAATCGAGCTGCTGTGCGTGGACGATGGATCACGAGATGGATCGCGCGAAATACTCGCAGAGCTTCAGACCGCGTTCCCTCAGATCAAAGTTTTTCTTCAGCCGCAGAATATGGGGAAGGGCGCAGCCTTGCGCCGCGGCATTCAGGAAGCGACGGGCGACTACGTAATCATCCAGGACGCCGACCTCGAATACGATCCGGCGGAATACGAAACGCTGCTTGGGCCCCTGATTGAAGGAAAAGCGGATGTGGTTTACGGTTCACGCTTTCTCGGATCCGGGCCGCACCGTGTGCTGTACTTCTGGCACTCGGTAGGAAATTCGATCCTGACACTGCTCTCAAACTGCCTGACGAACATCAATCTCAGCGACATGGAAACCTGTTACAAAGCATTCCGGCGGGAAGTAATTCAGTCAATTCCCCTGGAAGAAAACCGCTTCGGGTTCGAGCCGGAGATTACGGTCAAAGTCGCAAAGCGCCGGCTGCGAATTTACGAAGTGGGCATCAGCTACTGGGGCCGCACGTATGAAGAAGGCAAGAAAATTGGCTGGAAAGACGGCGTGCGCGCATTATGGTGTTTGCTGAAGTATGCGATGACGGAGTCAAGCGCACCGCGCCCGGTTCAAGCGCAATCGCGGAACGTTGTGGACGCCGAGAAGCCACGGGCAGAATTCCCTAACTAGCTCTCGCCTGAACTAATTACCTCCGCCCACGAAGTGAACGATCTCAAGCTTGTCGCCGTCGGCGAGCTTGGTTTGCGGCCAGCGGTCGCGCGGAACCAGTTCGCGGTTGAGTTCGACGGCCACGCGATCGGCTTTGAGGCCGAGTTGGCTAAGGAGATCGGAGAGGGTTGAGATCGAGCTGAAGGTGCGATCCTCGCCGTTGATCACGAGTTTCATTCAGCTGCGGGGCACCATGGGGCGATGTGCTCGCGCGAATCGCTCAACCAGGCACGTTGGGCTTCCGTTTCGGGTACGCTGACCGCCCGCGCGCCGCTAATGGCGGCAAGAGCTTCGTCAAGCTCCTCTCCCTGGAGGACGAGCACAGCTGCTGACAGAAGCGACGACCGGCCAATCCCCTGCCTGCAATGGACCGCGATATTTCTGCCATGCTGGATGTCTGCCGCAAGCTTCGCGACCAGATCTTCAAACTTGACCGAGGACTGAGGGACACCGCGGTCTTCAACGGGCGATGAAATGAACTGTATGCCCTTGGCCTTGGCTACCACAGACTCCGACTTGAGTTCGAATTCTTTGTCCTCAGCAGGGGTCAAGAGTGAAACGACAACCTGGATATCCTGCTTACGCCAGCCCTCAACTTCGTCTTTAAGCCAGTCGCCGCCGCGGGGTCGCGCGGAAATCGCAATTTTTCCCGGCGATGAGCTTGGTATCCAGTACAACTTAGGGTTCAACTAAGGCTCCCTGACGGTTCGTCTTTGACGATTATCTCACGCGGTAGTGCATCGACTTCCACGCCTCTAGATGGAAGAATTGCGATGCGATGATGGCCGTCCAGAATGGTGCCATCCTGTCTCGCTTTGAGTGAGTGTTGCTGTCCAATTTGTAGCGAGGCCTTCAAATCGTCTGAGGAAAGTTTCTCGAAGTATTCCAACTTAGATTTCACCAGGTCAGCGTCAGAGTGGAGTGGCTTCAGAGGCGGGCCCAACATCGCGGCTCCGGGCTACGCCTCGATGCGCCGCAGCTGAAATTTCCGGGTAGCCGTCCTGCCTGCGGCATTGACCTGCACGAGAATCGACGCGTCGGCCATCAACGTTTCTTCCACGACCAGCGCGAGGTCGGCTTCCCCACTGTCGCCGGCGGTGACTTGAGTATAGAAAGGATCTGAATCGGGCCGGGCGAAGCGAACCGTGAGGCGTGCGCCGGCAATTCCCTGTCCGGCTTCAGTGGCACGCAGGCGGATCGATAACTGGTCGCCCGAATGTACCGATTCGGCGTTCAGCCACTGAATATCGAGTTCTTTTTCGGCAGCCAAAGATTCAGGGGTCTCGCGATTGTCGAAGACCTGCTGCAACTTGCCATCGCGGATAGCATCGAGAACCAGCCGGTGCTGGTCACGCAGGATGGCTTCTTTCTTCTGGTCGGTGAAGTCGGGGGTCTTGGCCTGATCGCCATACGGCGTAGCGCGCTTCCCGATACAGCGGCCTTTAACAAAGACCTGCGTCTGCAGCAACAGGTCGGCCTCGCGAGCTTCGCTTTGCACATGATAGACGGTGTCTTCGTGCTTAATGTCGGTATTGAAGCCGAAAATCATAGGGTGGCGAATATCAGTGTCGTCGAAAAATTGGTTGCGCGCAATCGTTACGGAAGTTTAGGCGCAGGGTGACAGGCTTCGGGGATGAACAGCTTTTAACCGCAAAGGAACAGGAGGAAGGACAACGAAAATCAGTTTTCGCGCGCGAGGGCTTGCGCCGGTTGCGAGTGTGTCTCTTCCTCGACGAATTGGACCAGACGATCAACCAGCCGTTTGCGGCCGCCAATCATGTGCAGCCCGCTTTCATGCTGATGCTCTTCCAGTATGTGGTTAAGTTTGGTCTCGAGTTCCGTCATCGGGGCACCTCCGCAATAGACTCGCCGTCTGGACCGCGCCGGCAGCGCAGAGCCTCAGGCTGATACCTCTAAGGTAGCAAGTTCTGCATGCGATCGGACATTGGAAATTCTGATGGCGCGGATTAGGAAAATGAATGGAGAGAATCGCCGTCGGTCGTCGGGAGTCCCACTCCTCGCATAGGCTCTTTAGATGCCTTCGACGATTCGGATTTCTCGTTCAGCTGCTCCTTCGAGCAGCTTTTGTGCTGCGCGGTATTCCGGGCTTTCGATGGTGGAGATGGCCTTCTCAACGCTCTCGAATTCGATCAGCACCACGCGCTCCTTCAGCCCGCCCTCGTAGCCTTCGGTCGCCGCGGTGCGGGCCAGTATGCGGCCTCCGCCTTTTTCGATTGCAGGGCCGGCAAGCTTCGCGTACTCGGCAAGCGTGGTGGGATTTGAGACTGATCGGTAAAACGTCACCCAGTAACCTTTGGCCATTTTCGACTCCTGTGTAGTGGCTAGTGGTTAGTGGCTAGTTGGATTACACATGGTTCACAACTAGTCACTAACCACTAGCCACTAACAACTCATTTCGACACTGCAAACTGCCTGACGGTGTTGATGAATGTGTCCGTGGCGCGAGTGAGCGTGCGATCGCGCCGGTAGGCCACACCGAGCTCACGCCAGAGTTCTTCGCCTTTGATCGGAATCAGCTTCACGCGACCGGCAAGCACCTGGTCTTTCGCGAAGCTGGCGCTGATGATCGAAACGCCAAGGCCGGCCGCGACGAAGCTCTTGATCATGCCGACGCTCGGCAGCTCCATGCGAACTTGCATTTTGCCGGCATAGGGGCGAAACATCTTGTCCATCACGCGGCGGCTGAATCCGGTTTTGGGCATCAGGATGGGATGTTTGGCGATCTCGCTGACCGGAACCGTATCGAGTTTTGCGATCGGATGTTGCGGGCTCACCATCAGCATGAGTTGGTCGCGGAAAATTGGATGGGCCTTCAGGCTCGAGCTCTTCACCGGCATCGTAACGATGCCGACATCAATCGAACCGTTCTCGAGCTTTTCGACGATCTTGTAGCTGAAATTGCGATAAATGCTGATCTGCACGCCGGGATAAAGACTGCAGAATTTCGCGAAGACATCCGGCAGCACGTAAAGGCAAGTAGCTTCATTCGCGCC
The DNA here is from genome assembly GCA_046735175.1 of Acidobacteriota bacterium. Taxonomy (GTDB): domain Bacteria; phylum Acidobacteriota; class Terriglobia; order Terriglobales; family Acidobacteriaceae; genus Gp1-AA145. Next base: position 2,477 of record JBKPSP010000242.1, on the reverse strand, counting down.
GACGCTGATCGTTCCACGCGGCATGTTGCCCTGGTCGGCTACCGCGAGCAGCGATTCGTCCTTGATCTGCAGCATGCGCTCGGCGTAGGCGAAGAGAACGCGGCCCGCGGGAGTGAGTGTGACGTCTTTTCCAGCGCGGTCGAGCAGGCGGTCACCGTATTCCTGTTCGAGCTGGCGGATCTGCGCGCTCACGGCGGATTGCGAGCGGAAGATTTTTTGTCCGGCGCGCGAGAAGCTGCCGAGCTTGGCCACTTCCATGAAGGTGACGAGTTGGTCAAAGTCCATGGTTGCGGGAATTATACAGTGCAGTTGCCGGTTGCCAGTTGTCAGTGGCCAGTTGTAAGTAGCTAGTGGCTAGTGGTTAGTTGTGGTGCCAAGTTAGAGTTTTTACTAGCCACTAGCAACTAGGAAGCTAGTCTCCTTCGACCGTTGCTGTGAGCTGCACCAGCTCCGCACTGGGCTGCGCTGCGGTGTGCAGTCCGCATTCGGTCTTGCGGAAGCCTGACCAGCGGCCGGCGCGTGCGTCTTCGCCGCGCAGGACGGCGCGGGTGCAATGGGTGCAGCCGATGCTGGGGTAATTGCGGTCGTGAAGCGGGTTGTAGGGGACGTTGTGCTTCATGACGTAACGCCACACCGATTCCCGCCGCCAGTCGGCAAGCGGGCTGATCTTTATCAGGTTAAATTTCGCGTCCCAATCCACCTTGCGGATGGTGGCGCGGTTCCGCGTCTGGTCGCGGCGGATCGCCGTCATCCAGGCATCAAGGGTTGAGAGCTTGCGGCGAAGCGGCTCGACCTTCCGCACATTGCAGCACTGGTCGGGATCGCGCGCCCACAGCTCCTTGCCGTAGAGCCGTTCCTGATCTTCCGGCGTCAGGTCTGAGTACAGACGCTCGATCTTAATCCCGTATTTTTCTTCGACACGATCGATCAAATCGTAGGTTTCTGGAAACAGAAACTCGGTGTCACCGGTAAAAACTTTCAGCTTCGGATTGATGCTATGCGCGATGTCGAGCAGCGCCATGCCTTCAACCCCAAGGCCGGTCGCGAGTTCCACCTTGTCACCGTAAGTCGCGAAAGCCCAGGCCAACACCTGCTCGGCCTTCCAGGTTTCCGCGACCAGTTTTATGCGTTCCAGATCAATCGTCACTCGACGCTCTCCCTTGCTCTTGCCTGCATGTCGCCTGAAAGATTGAAACCGCTGAACTGCTGCTTAAACTGATCGGCAAAACTAACCACTTCCCCAACCACAACCATGCGTGGTGGCACCAGGCGCGGGGCTGCCGGAAGATCGCGGACAGTGGTGAGGTGGGTCTGTTCGGACTCGGTAGTCGCGCCGGAAATAATCGCGCACAGCGTGTGCTGGGCAACGCCGCTTTGGATCAGTCGCCCTTGCAAAACACCAAAGTCGTGCCCCGGCATGTAGATGACAATGGTCGCGTTCGACGGCAGACGATCCGGCCAGTTCGCCCCCTCAGCTGACTGCTTGCTGCTCCCGGTGAGAAAAACTAAAGTAGAGGCCAGTTCGCGGTGGGTTAGAGGAATCTTATTTGCTGCCGCAGCACCGAGAGCCGCCGTGATTCCGGGCACGATCTCGACTTCGAGGCCCGCATTTCGAAGAGCTTCCAGCTCTTCCCCGCCCCGGCCAAAGACGAATGGGTCGCCACCCTTCAGCCGAACCACGATCCGATCCATAAGAGCATGTTCGACCAGCAACCGATTCGTGTCCTCCTGCGGAACACTTTTCATCCCGCAGCGCTTGCCGACATTCACCAGTTCGGCGGTGGGTGGAATCAGTCTGAGGATTTCCGCGCTGACCAGCTCGTCGTGAAGCACGACATCCGCCGAGCGCAGCACCTTGGCTGCTTTTAAAGTCAGCAGTTCGGGATCGCCCGGGCCTGCGCCAACGAGGAAGACTTTGCCTGACATCAGTTCTCACCTCGTTTCGAGTTGCGGCTGCTGAATGCCTCAGAACTGGCCATCTCGTGCAGCAGTTTGCGGCGGGCCTCGGTATCGAGATGGTGAGTATTCAGAAGGTCGCGCGCTCGGCCCAGTTCCTCGACCCATGACGAATATTCAGGCCCGAACTGCGTTTCCAGCTCGCGGCGCAAACGCTGCGCGAGCGCCGGGCTACGGCCGTTGGTAGAAATTGCAATCTGCAGGTCGCCGCGGTTTACTACTGCGGGGTAATAAAAGTCGCAATTCTGGGGATCGTCCACCGAATTGCAAAGCACATTGCGCAGGCGCGCTTCACGAAAAACTTCTGCATTCACTTCGGGATCCGATGTAGCCGCGATTACCATCGAGACCTGGTCCAAATCCGCCGGCTGAAAGGTGCGTGCTTTCCAACCGATCGCGCCCTCCCATGACCATTTCTGGATTTGCCAAACGGCTTCTGGAGCGACGACTTGGACCGAAGCACCGGCGTCGAGCAGGCCCCGGATCTTGCCCTCAGCCACATCGCCGGCGCCCACCACCAG
>JBKPSP010000241.1:0-7731 GCA_046735175.1 Acidobacteriota bacterium | reverse complement strand
GAGTGCTGACTGCTTACTTCCCCAGCTTCTGCCTTAGGTCGGTCGCGATCTGCTGGCCGTGGAATCGGCCATTCTCGATGAATATCTCATTGGTGCGAGAGCCAGCGACAATTACGCCAGCCACGTAAACGCCGGGAACGTTGCTTTCCAGCGTGACCGGATCGCAGACCGGACGGCATTGCTCGCTGGAGAGCTCGATGCCCATGGACCGCAAAAACTCATAGTCTGGGTGATAGCCGGTCAGAGCGAATACGAAATCGTTCTTGATTCGCACCTCGCCGTCGGGCGTATCCAGGAGCACGTAATCTGGCCCGATCTCCTGGACCGAGGTGTTGAAATACGCGGTGATTTCGCCATTCTTGATTCGATTCTCAATGTCAGGACGGATCCAGTACTTCACATGCGAGTGCATCCCCGGGCCCCGATGCACAAGGGTGACGCGCGCACCATGACGCCACAGATCCAACGCCGAGATCGCCGCCGAGTTCTTGCCCCCGATTACCACGACATCGTTATCGAAATACGGATGTGGCTCCCGATAGTAGTGAAAGACCTTAAATAGATCCTCCCCAGGCACACGCAGGAGGTTCGCGCGGTCGTAATACCCGGTGGCAGCAATCACTTTTTTACAGGTGTAGTCGTAAACCCGCCCTAATCGGTCGCAGGTGGTGATGTGAAAGGCGTTATCACTTCCGGCGACAGTTTCAACCCGCTGATATTGCCTCACATCGAGCTTATAGTGCTCCGCGACTTTTCGGTAATACTCAAGCGCTTCCGGCCGATTCGGCTTGGGGTTTGCGGTGGTGAAGGGGATGTCACCGATCTCGAGCAGCTCCGGCGTGGTGAAAAAGATCATATTGGCCGGATAGTGAAAAATGGAATTAACTAAACAGCCTTTGTCCAGGACGATTACCTTCACGGCGGCCTTTTGCGCCTCGATCGCGCAAGCCAGCCCGGTCGGTCCGGCGCCGATGACAATTGCGTCTGCCCGCATGTCGGGCGAGGATTCGAGCTGCGGCTTCGGCAAAGTATCGGGAATCTGCTTCGTGGGCAAGTAGCTCGTCCGCAAGTGGATGTGAACTGCCGGGGAGTTTCGATGATAGCACGCGGGAATGCGACCGACCCGATGTAGCATAATGGCTCGATGCGGGTACTGGATCTTGGCTGCGGTCGCGGAAGAAACATCGTCATCACCACCAAAGTGGCGAGCAGCGATGAAATCATTGGCATGGACATCGCCTTTGACCGGCTCCAGGCTGCCGCCAGAAGGCACGCTTCCAGGAGATTTATTCAGGCCGACGCCCTGAAGCTACCCTTTGGAGACGAGGCTTTTCGCTGTGTCGTTTGCCAGGTGGCAATGCCCTACATGAACATCCCGATGGCGCTCGCGGAGATCAATCGCGTGCTTGAGCCGGCCGGGACCGTACATCTCAGTCTGCATCACCTTGGCTTCACCCTGCACGAGCTGAAACTTTCGTTTCCGCGTCCTAAGGCCATGGCGTTTCGATTATGGGTGCTGGCAAATGGTATTGTTCTGCATTTCACAGGCAAGCCGGTTGCTATCGGAGGACGCTATGAGTCGTTTCAGACGCGGCGTGGAATGTCGCTCGCACTGAAACATGCCGGCTTTGAAGAGATCGAATTCTCCCGGCTTCAGGACAACTTTACCAATCAGCTGATCGTGACCGCGCGAAAACCCGTACACATGGGTGAAGGGATTCCTATCGCAGCGCAAGTCAAACCTGCCTTGTTATAATTTTCAGTTTCCAATCTGAGATTTTTCCTGCTTCATCCGAAACGAGATCATGCCTAAACCCACACGAACAGAAAAAGATTCGCTCGGCACACGCGAGATTGCCGGCGATCGCTATTACGGTATTCAGACCACCCGCGCGGTTGAGAACTATCCCATCTCTGGAACGCGCGCGCATGCAACCTTGATTCGCGCCTTCGGGATGGTGAAAGAGGCAGCCGCCGAAGCAAATCGCGACCTGGTGCTAATTGACTCGAAGGTTGCGAACGCAATCATTCAAGCCGCGCAAGAGGTTCAGCAAGGAAAATGGAACAGCGAATTCGTGGTCGATGTTTTTCAGGCGGGCGCAGGCGTCAGCTTTCACATGAATACAAATGAAGTGATCGCCAATCGCGCAGTGGAAATTTTGGGGGGTGAACTGGGCGATTACTCAAAGGTCCATCCCAACGATCACGTCAACTATGGACAAAGCACGAACGACGTGTTTCCTACCGGAATGCGGCTGGCGACGCTGCTCGAGTTGGAGAATCTCTATCCAGTTCTCGATTCCCTGACTTCCACTTTAGAAAAGAAAGGCAAAGAGTTCCATGGCGTTCTGAAGTCCGGACGCACGCACATGCAAGACGCAGTTCCGATGCGGTTGGGGCAGGAATTTGCTGCCTATGCAGGAGCGATCCGCCGATGCAAAGACCTGATTCACTCAAGCTCAGAGTTGCTCCGGGAATTGGGACTGGGCGGCTCAGCCGTGGGAACCGGAATCAATACGCACCCTGACTACCGCGAGAGGGCGATCAAGAACCTGGCGCGCATTTCCGGCCAGAAGTTAGTGCCTGTGGATGACATGCGCTACGCGATGCAGTCGAATCTGGCAATGGCATCGGTCTCGTCGGCACTGCGCAACCTTGCCCTGGAAGTGATCCGCATTTCGAACGATCTGCGCCTGCTTTCATCGGGACCGAACACGGGCTTTGCCGAAATCAATCTTCCGGCGCTGCAACCTGGGTCTTCGATCATGCCGGGCAAAATCAATCCCGTTATTCCTGAGCTCGCGGCCATGGTCTCGTTCCAGGTGGTTGGCAACGACGTGGCGGTTGCGATGGCGGTTCAGGCGGGCCAACTCGAACTGAACGTCATGATGCCGAGCATGGCCTGTAGCGTTCTGCAATCCATCACTATCCTGACCAACATGCTGCGCCAGTTCACAGATAAGTGTGTTGCGGGAATAACGGCAAATGAAAACCGCTGCAATTTCTATGTGCAGGCGACAGTTTCGCTGGCGACGGCACTGAATCCGTACATTGGATATGCGAAGGCTGCGGAGATCGCTAAAGAAGCAGTCGCGACGGGACGATCAATCATTGAAATCGCCCGCGAGAAGAAGTTGCTGAGTGAAAAGGAAATCAACGAGATTCTTGATCCGGTGCGGATGACTGAGCCGGTGCGCCCCTTGGATGTGGCGACAAAACGTGAAGAAATCAAAGCAAAATAAGCGACCACGGGGCATGCGGCTATCAAGAGAAGAAGCGCATCTGATCCGATCTAAAGCGAATGCGCAGCGGCTTTTTGAGGCTTTAGTAAATTCGATGCGTCGCGAAGGTAAACGCATACCTTTTGGCCGAATTACGGCGGAAGATGGGTTTAGACAGTTAAACTACTCGTACCTAAGCGCCTCAATCGGATCCAGCCTCGCCGCCTTGATTGCGGGCAGCATCCCGCTCACAATGCCAACAAAACTCAAAATCGCTGTTGACCAGATCAGGATCGCGGAATTGATCTTCAAGTGAATATCGCCTTCGCTGGCGTCGTCGAGGAATGCGCTCCACAACGGCAAAGCGCCGACTGACCAGGAAACAACATAGGCCAAACCTACGCCGAACAGCCCGCCTACGGCGGTAATCGTCAAAGCCTCAGCCAGGAACTGCAGCAGGATATGCCAGCGTCGCGCGCCCAGCGCCTTCTCGATTCCGATCTCCCGCGTACGCTGCGTTACGGACACCAGCATGATGTTCATCAGGCCCACTCCGCCGATTCCAAGCGTCAGCAGCCCGATGAAACCGAGGAGAACCTTGATTCCAATAGTGATGATAGTCAACTCCTGAAACCCTTCCACCGTGTCAAATACAAAGACTGCGCGCTTGTCTTTCGGATCAAAGCTGTGGTGGAACGCCATGGAGTCGCGAACGGCTTTGGTCACCTTCCCGTGCTCGCCTTCGTATCCGAGAACGATGGCGTCCAGATAGTAAGGGTTCTTCAAGTCCGACATGGTGCTGTACGGGATATAGACCATGGCATTCATGTTGTCTTCGCCGTTCGACAACATTTTGCGAATGATTCCGATCACCTGATACGAAATCCCGTCAATGCGGATGCTCTCGCCAATCGCGTTCTGTCCGGAAAACAATTTTTTCTTTACGTCGTTGCCGATCACGGCGACGCGCATGTGAGCGAAATCCTGCTGATCGTCGAAAAATGAACCCTCAGAAACATCCACGTGACGGCACTGTTGATAGCTCGCGTAGGTCCCGCGCACGGTGTAGGTTGAGCTGCGAAGACCGTATGCGACAAGTCCCTGTTTGTTCGATTCCGGCGAAGAGCGCTTCAAAAATGGGACTTCGGCCCGCAGGTTCTCCAGGTCCTTGATGGTGAGCCGCACCTGCGTGCCGGCTTTGGTGCCGCCTGCCTGCAGTTCGGTTCGCCCAGGAAAAACTGCGATTAAATTGCCGCCAAACGTGGTGAATGCGGCCATCAGACCGCGTTCAAAGCCGGTTCCGTAAGCAAGCAGCAGTACGACAGTGGCGATCCCCCACGCCATTCCCAGCATGGTGAGCATGCTGCGGCGGCTATTGTGCTTCATCGCTCCATAGGCTTGTCTGCCGATGTCGTTCAGCATGGGATCTACTCTTGGCGAAGGGCCTCAACCGGCTCGAGCAGCGCGGCTTTGCGCGCAGGATAAAGTCCGGCAGCGACTCCTGCAATCGCCAGGCACAGAATTGCAGTTGCCGCAGACGATGGCACAATGCGCGGCGTATCAAATCCTTCAGGCGCAGGCAACTGGGCCAGCGCCACCACTAAGCTCGTGACTACCACCAACCCAAATCCGCCACTCAGCAACGTGAGGAACGCGCCTTCGATAAAAAACTGCGTGAGAATGCTGCGGTACGTTGCGCCCAAAGCTTTGCGCAATCCGATCTCTTTGGTGCGCTCGGTCACCGAAACCAGCATGATGTTGATGATCCCGATGGCGCCGAGTCCTAGAGTCACAACTCCAACCACACCGAGGAACCAGTCCATGGCATCGAATATTTTCGCCACTTTCCGGGAATTATCGATCGTGTCCCAATCCTCGAAAGCGTCGTCGAGCTTGGGATCGAAGTTATGCCGCCGTGCAATAATCTCGTGGACTTCCGCCTTCGCGGCCTCGTGTTCATCTTTAGTGAGCGGTTGATAGTTAATGAACGAGAGCGCATCTTCCTGGCTGTTTCCCTTCAGCCGGAACAATGTGCGCATGGTCCCGATCGGAATAAAAATCCTCGCATTCGTCCCGTTGTTCTCTTCCCTGCCCACTTTATCGACCACTCCGATCACCGCAAAATCCATCCCGTTCAGCAGAATGCTGGATCCAACGGCCGGCCGCCCGGGAAACATGTTCTTCAGCAGTTCCCACCCCACCACCGCTACCCGACGGTGTTCGTTATTGTCTTCATCATTGAACCAGCGGCCGGTGCCAATCGGAACGGTCCGAATCTGGTTGTAAGAAGGGGCCACCCCAAAAACCTGACCGCCGGTAGAGCCGTAGTCGCTGACCGCGCGAATGTCCTCGCGATTCAGCACCGGCGAGATGTTGCGAATGTGCTTGGCATCATTCCGCACTGCGAGGTAATCACCATACGTGAAATTCCACGTACGGCCAGAACGCTGGCTGCCCTCGACAGCAGGAATTCGTCCCGGAAAAGAGAAAATAATGTCGGAACCAAGTTCCTTCAGGTTCTTTTCCTGTCCGCTGCGGAAACCTTCACCGAGACCGACCAAAAGAAGAAGCGAGCCGACGCCCCAGGCAATTCCGAACATGGTCAGAAATGAACGCAGCTTGTGCGCCCACAATGTGGCCAGCGATTGCCGGACGATGTCGAGGAAGAGCTGCATCTGCATATGAATCCCCCTGCCGCCGGGGAGACAACAGGGGGGCGATTCCGGTGGAGAGGTCTCGTCTTCCTCCCGGCATCACTCTCTGATACGTATGTTGGTCTCGTCCGGTTCCACAGCGGCGGGAACAGCCTGAACAATTAGATCACAACCTGGCCGGTCAAGCTCAATTTCTGGCTGATTCACTTGGCTGCGTGGGGTAGTCGTACACTCCGCGACCGCTCTTTTTGCCCAGCCTACCGGCCTTAACGTACTGGACCAGAAGCGGCGCGGGGCGGTACTTTTCGCCCAGGGATTTATGCAGGTATTCCAGAATGTGCAGGCGAGTATCGAGTCCCACCAGGTCGACAAGTTCGAAAGGTCCCATGGGATGGTTGAGGCCGAGCTTGAGCGCCTTATCTATGTCGGCTGCCGACGCAATGCCCTCCTGCAGCATGTAAAAGGCTTCGTTGCCGATCATGGCATTGATGCGGCTGGTGATAAAGCCAGGCGATTCCTTGATCACGACAACCTCTTTGCCCATCTTTCGACCGACTTCGACTGCGGCTGCTATGGTTTCGACATCGGTTTCTAATGCGCGGACAATTTCCAGCAACTTCATTTTGTGGACAGGATTGAAGAAATGCATGCCCACGCATTTCTTCGCGCGATAGGTCACGCTCGCAATTTCGGTAACGCTCAACGAGGAAGTGTTCGAGGCGAGAATCGTGCCGGGCCGGCAGATCTTGTCGAGGAGAGTGAAGATTTCGATCTTCGATTCCATCTCCTCCGGCACCGCTTCGATTACAAGCTCGGCTTCGCGCGCCGCTTCCTCCACGCTGCCGGCGTATTCCAGCCGCTTGACCGCCGCTGCCGCATCCGCTGCAGTGACCTTTTTCAGCTCGACCGCTCTGTCCAGATTGACGCGAATCTCGTCTTCGGCTTTACGGAGCGCCGCCGGCAATACATCTTCAAGAACGGTGCGGTAGCCGCCGAGCGCTGCGACATGAGCGATCCCGCGCCCCATAATCCCGGCGCCGATCACAGCAATCGTCCTGACCTCGGACACTACTTGCCTTTCTCGACTTCCTGTTGCAGCTCGTGAATGCGCGCGCCGGCGCTTTGCAGGCTCTCAGAAAGGCGTTTGCGTTCCTCGGATTCCAACCCGTGCAACGACGCCTGAATGCGGCGCAGAGTAGTGTTGATGTCGTCCACGTAGTTGATGAGGCGGATGAGTTCTCCAGTAGCGGCCATGATTACTGCTCTCCTGTTTATGAAATTGTCGCCTTGGCAACCTTTTAAGTTTATCCGTGCCCGCCTGAAAGTTCTTTCACGATATTGCTGACGAATGCCTTGGCATCCCCGAACAGCATCAGGGTCTGGTCCATGTAGTAGAGAGGATTATCGATGCCGGCGAACCCGGGATTCATGCTGCGCTTAATCACCATGACGGTGTGAGACTTTTCTACATCGAGGACTGGCATTCCGTAAATCGGGCTGGATTGGTCGGTTTTGGCGGCGGGGTTGGTGACGTCGTTCGCGCCGATGATCAGAGAAACGTCGGTCTGGGGAAAGTCGCCATTGATGTCATCCATCTCCATCAGGCGGTCGTAGGGAACATCGGCCTCGGCAAGCAGCACGTTCATGTGTCCCGGCATTCGGCCTGCCACCGGGTGGATCGCGAAGCGCACGTCAACGCCCTTCTTGGTCAACTGATCATACAGTTCGCGGACCTTGTGCTGCGCCTGGGCCACCGCCATTCCGTAACCGGGGACCACAACGACTCGGCTGGCAGCGGCGAGGATTCCTGCGGCCTCTTCCGGTGAGGCACTCTTAACCGGCCGCGCCTCTTGCGC
>JBKPSP010000240.1:0-10531 GCA_046735175.1 Acidobacteriota bacterium | reverse complement strand
GTACGATGCAGGCAGGCGCCCGAGGGTGTGCTCAGGCAACGGCCACGCCCCAGTATAAAGGACTGGTTTCCCCCTCGAATCTCACTGCGAGGTTAGCCGGAAAGTGTTAAAGGAGTATGAAACGCAACGGAAAACCATTGGGAGTACTTCATTTTGCCGAATCCAGCCTGGCGATTTCTCTCCCAAAGAGTGGGTTCTTCGGGTACTGATCGCGCAGGGAGGCCAGCAGTTCGCGCGCATGTTGTTTGTCATTTTCGCGAACGTAAGCGATCGCAAGCAAGATGTTCGCAAACGGCGCAAGGTAATGCCCGCGCTCGGCAACCAGCCTGAGTTCTTTCACTCCGGCTTGCTTGTCTCCGGAGACTCCGCCCAGCCGCACCAGCCAGCGCACTGGCGCAGCCATGCTGCCGATGATGTATTTGCTGATACCGCCGGCAATGTGAGCGTCGTAGCAATCGGGGTCGGCAGCCAGCGTCTGCTCGCCCCATGAATTTGATTCCTTGGTGTAGTGCAGCGAGGCGACATTGCGCTTTTCGATCAATGCGGCGTAGTCAGCCTGCAGTCCGTTCGTCAGGGTCATTGCAAACAGTGCATCGCGGTCTTTGGGATTTTTCCCCAGGCGCGCCCTCGCGGTAGTTTGCGCCTTTGCTACGGCTGCATCGAAGCGCTCGCGGACATTGGGATCCGGGTTGAGCTTGGGCCGATTTTCGAACTTCTTATCGTCCACAAGGAACTGCCCCTCAAGAACTCCCAGTCGGTCAAACTCTGAAAACAGCAGACCAACGGCTTCGAAGGTCGGGCCCATGGGATCGTCGGGGTGACCTTCCTGCCAACGCGAAAAGATTTCGTGCGCGCGATCGAACTCGAGATTGTAAAGAAGCTGAAATCCATGATCGAGAGGCGGAGCGCTGAAGACTGTATCTGCGGCCGAAGCAGAAAGCGAAAGGACTGCAGCCGCGAAAGCAATCACGCACGTTTTGGATGCCCAGTTCATTTCAGGCCGTATAAGTATAGATGCGAAGCGTCATTTCTCCTCAACCCACGTTCTGTAAAAGAGTTGTAAATCGGATGCTCAATCTCGCCTGCCGGTTTGACCCACTCTTTGCCCTCTGCTAAGGTCAAACGTTTCCTTTTACCCTTCGTGTACGTTCGTGTCTTTTGTGGTTGATTGGGAAACCTAAAACCACCAAGGTCACGGTACACGAAGGCACGGCGGCTTACCCGGGAACAGAATCGAGCTTTCCATGGCCATCAAATTTCGCGGTGTGGACTTCATTGACTTCGACACTTTGCTCACCGACGACGAGCGCCTGGTCCGCGACACCGCTCGCAAATTCATCGAAGACAATCTCATTCCCATCATCGAGGAGTGCAACCGCGCCGGACGCTTCCCGCGCGAGTTGGTAAAGCCCATGGGTGAGCTTGGCTTCTTCGGCGCCAGCCTCAAGGGATATGGCTGCGCCGGAATGTCGAACGTGGAATATGGGCTGGTAACGCAGGAACTCGAGCGCGGTGACTCAGGCGTGCGGTCTTTTGTCAGCGTGCAGTCGGCCTTAGTGATGTATCCCATCTACGCCTTTGGAAGCGACGAGCAGAAGGACACTTGGCTTCCGGCTCTGCAGTCAGGAGAAAAGCTCGGATGCTTTGGTTTGACTGAACCAGACTTTGGCTCGAACCCCGGCGGAATGAGAACGCGCGCACGGAAATCCGGAAACGAATACGTCCTGAACGGCGAAAAGATGTGGATCACTTCGGGTTCGATCGCCGACGTCGCCGTGGTCTGGGCAAAAGTCGAAGACGAAGACAACAAAGTCCGTGGATTTCTCGTCGAAACCGACCGCCCTGGCTTCCGCACCGAAGATATCCACGGGAAGTGGTCGCTGCGGGCTTCTGTGACGTCCTCGCTGTCACTTCAGGATGTAAGGGTGCCGGCTTCAAACCTTCTGCCCAAATCCGGTGGGCTGAAATCCCCGCTGATGTGCCTCAATCAAGCGCGCTACGGCATCGCCTGGGGCGCGATAGGTGCCGCCATGGCCTGCTACGATTGCGCTCTTCAGTATTCGCTCTTCCGTAAGCAGTTCCACGACAAGCCGATTGCCTCGCATCAGTTGATACAGGAAAAATTAACCTGGATGATCAACGAGATCTCCAAGGCGCAGTTGTTGGTCCTGCAAGTTGGCCGTCTCAAAGACCGGGAAAAAGCCGGCTTCCAGCACATCTCCATGGCGAAGCGCAACAATGTCTGGATGGCACTCGAGTGCGCTCGCATGTCCCGCGACATCCTCGGCGCAAACGGCGTCGCCGACGAATACCCCATCTTCCGCCACATGGCGAATCTGGAGTCAGTCAAGACGTATGAGGGCACCCATGATATTCACACGCTGATTATTGGGCAGAGCGTGACTGGGATTGATGCGTTTTAGTCAGTTGTCCATTTTTGACAATTATTGCCAGTACTGCTAGTTTGGCAGTGTTAAATACGGGCTCGCCTATGACAATGAACATCAATCTAACTCCTCAACTTGAGAAGTTAGTTCGTCAAAAGGTCTCTTCCGGCCGGTACACCTCAGCCAGCGAAGTAATTCGGGAATCACTGCGTTTGATGGAGGAGCAAGACCGCATCCGGGCGATCAAGCTGGATCGGTTGCGGCGTGACATTCGCGATGGATTGGAAAGCGGCCCGCCAACCTCGTGGAACATGGAAGAAATGAAGAGCGCAGGTCGCAAACACCTTGCAACCCGACGAGCGTCTCGTACTCCCAAATAGTGGCTGTCATTCTCAAACGCCCACGCGCTCTCCTCGATTTCGCCGAAATCTGGTCCTACATTGCGGAACACAGCGTCACCAACGCCGACGCCTTCGCCGAACGCATTGACCGCACGTTAAGGCTGTTAGCGCGTCAGCCAAACGTTGGGCGCCCTCGGTTTGAACTCTACCCAGATTTGCGGAGTTTTGTGATTGGCAAATACGTTCTTTTCTACTTGCCACTTTCAAAGGGCATCGAAGTCATTCGATTGCTGCACGGCGCTCGCGACATCGACTCCATCTTCGAGGACGAGGAGCGATAGACCCGCAATCATCGGTTATCGCCGGAGTGTTAGCCTACCTTCGTGGCGAAGCAAGAAGCCAGCGAACTGCTCTCGATCGACGGGCGCGAAGCCCGCATCACGAATCCCGACAAGATCTACTTCGCGCAGGCGGGCATCTCGAAGCTTGACCTGGTGCGTTATTACCTATCGATTGCGCCGGGCGCGCTTGCAGGAATTCGAGATCGTCCGATCGTCCTCAAGCGCTTCGTCAACGGCGCCGAGGCCCCGGCGTTCTATCAGAAGCGCGCACCGGAGCAGCGTCCCTCCTGGCTGCGCACGGTGACGCTCTCGTTTCCCTCAGGCCGCACAGCGGAAGAAATCGTTGTGGACGACGCCGCCGGACTTGCCTGGATCGTCAATTTAGGCTGCATCGAATTGCACCCGCACCCCGTCCGCTCTGCCGACCTCGCGCATCCCGATGAATTACGCATTGATCTCGATCCTGTGCCTGGTGTCAGTTGGAACGACGTGCGCCAGGTCGCCCTCGAGGTTAAAGCATTTCTTGAAGAACTAGGGCTGCGGGGATGGCCGAAAACCAGCGGCTCGCGCGGAATGCACATCAACGTCCGCATCGAACCGCGCTGGACGTTCGCTGAAGTGCGCCGCGCCGCCGTGGCTTTGTCGCGTGCTGTCGAACGGCGTTTGCCTTCGCTCGCCAGTTCCAAATGGTGGAAGGAAGAGCGCCACGGAGTCTTTCTCGATTACAACCAGAACGCCAAAGACCGCACCACCTGCTCGGCATATTCCGTGCGCCCGCTGCCAGACGCGCGTGTCTCAACTCCGCTTGACTGGCACGAAGTTCCCGATTGCGATCCCGCCGACTTCACCCTGTTCACCGTCCCAAAACGTTTCGCAAGAATCGGCGATCCTCACGCCGAAATGGATTCTGCCCGTGGCTCCCTTGAACCGCTGCTCGAACTCGCCACCAGAGATGAAGCCGCCGGGCTAGGTGACGCGCCCTGGCCTCCACACTTTCGCAAGATGGAAGGCGAGGCGCCGCGAGTGGCGCCTTCCAAGGCTAAGTCAGGCAAGACCGCCACAAAGAAGCCGCGCACCAAAATGCCGCTGATCGTGATAGCAAATTCTCCCGACAAAGCCGACGCGCTGGCAGGTCTGGAAAGATGGAAGGCCAAACACGCCAACGTAGCCGCACTACTCGCCCCCGAAGATGTGCTGGTCGACTCGATGCGTGGCAGGTCGTCAACCTGGACGCGCATCAGAATCAATCTCAGGAACGTTCCGGAAGCACTGCGCCCGCTGCAGGAAACTCCCGATCCGGATGATGACCCGACACGCGAGTGGCGCGAGTTGCGAAAGCAGAAAACTTCAAAGAAGGAATAGCGCGCTACCGGCCCGCCGGAAAAATCGCCGCGATCTCCTGCGGCGGAACAACTTCAAGCTGAGCATAGGTGCAATCGCTCGGCTTCTTGTCCGATCGCCATCGACGGAACTGCGCAGTGTGGCGAAACCGCTCTCCCTGCATGTGATCGTATGCAACTTCCACAACCAGTTCCGGCCGCAGCGGTTCCCACGAGAGATCTTTTCCCTGGCTCCAGCGGCTTTGCCCTCCCGGCATTCGGCCCGAAACCGACTCCGGATCAGCCCAGGCCTTCCACGGATGATTCGCCAGCGCGTCCTTGCGATAAGGCTTAAGAAATTCCGCAAGCTCAAGTCGTTTCGCATTCGAGAAGCTTGCGCACACTCCAACGTGCTGCAGCGAGCCCGAATCATCAAACAATCCCAACAGCAACGAACCCACCAGCGTGCGATCGCCTTTTTTGTGCCAGCGAAAACCGGCCACCACACAATCGCAGTCGCGCTCATGCTTCACCTTGAACATGACTCGCTTGTTAGGCTCATAGGTTCCCGCGAGCGGCTTGGCAATCACACCATCGAGACCGGCTCCCTCAAACCGCCGGAACCAATCCGCCGCGAGATTGCGATCACGAGTAGCCGGAGTCAGATGGATCGGCGGAGCCGCCGCAGAAATCAGGGCCTCCAATTCCCGCCGCCGCATCTCGAACGGCTCGCTGCAGAGGTCACGGTTGCCCAGGCACAGCAGATCAAAACAAACAAACGAACTCGGAGTCTGTTCCGACAACTTCTTCACCCGCGAAGCTGCCGGATGCAGACGCAGCTGCAAGAGATCGAAATCCAGTTCATTGTTCTTTACGATGACAATCTCGCCGTCAAGCACGCACCGAGCCGGTAATGCAGAAGCGATGGGATCCAGCAGTTCAGGAAAATATCGGTTGAGGGGTTTTTCGTCGCGGCTCTGGATGAAGATCTCATCGCCATCCCGGAACACCAGCGCGCGAAATCCATCCCACTTCGGCTCAAACAGCCAGTCATCCCCTTCGGGCAACTCAGCCACACGCTTTGCAAGCATTGGGAGGACGGGCGGATTAACGGGAAGGTTCACGCAACCATGGTAAACCGCCGCGGACGCCGAAGGCCGCACTCACCCCGCAACTTCAACTGCAGCTTGCTGCCGGCGTCGAAACTGCGCCACTACCAGCCGGATCTCGTCATAGGTAATCTCTTTTGGCAGCGCATCCTTAATCGGCCGCAACCGGTCAATCCCGAACTTCGAGCAAGCATCTTCAATTTGCGCGCGTTTGGACTCCAACATCCACGCCGGATCAAACTCCAGCCTGCCTTGCTCGATCAAATCGGCCACAAGAGTTGTGATCGAGGAGAGTTGCCGGTCACGGATCCGCGCAATTTCTTCAAAGCTCTTGCCATCTGTGAGGAGGCGAATCGTCTCCTGCGCCGGAGGTGACATCTTCTCCATCTTGATCGCTGCACGCGCGCCCGCCCGGAATTTGTTCAGCGCTTCAATGATCTTCAAACCGTAGGTTTGAGACTTCTTGACGCCGAACCCAGACACACTCATCAGTTCCTGCATTGACTTCGGCTGCTTGCGGCACAGTTCCTCCAGCGTCGTGTCGTGCATCACCACGAACGCGGGAACTCCCTGCGCCTGCGCTGCGGCGCGCCGCCATTCCCGCATGTATTCCACCAGCTCAGGATCAGCCTCAATCCTGGGGGCGTGAGCGTCCTCGCCCGCGATGCTCGAAGAATAAACTGCACGCGCGGGAACGCCAGCCTTTCCGCCAGTTAAAACGTCAAGCTCCACTGGGGCGCTGATCCATTCCGGAACGCCGCTGCACACATCGCAGCTTTCACATTTTGACCACTTAGGCGTCTCGCCAAAGTGCAAACAAACTTGCCGATGCCGGCAACTCCTCGATTCCGCAAATCCAACAATGTCGCGATACCGTTGCCACGAGCGCTCCTTCTCCGCTGGGTCCTGAATCTGATTATTGAAGTGCGCGAGCAGCGCCGTGTCCTGCCGCTTCCACAGCAGGACGCAATCGGCAGGCTGGCCGTCGCGCCCCGCGCGCCCAGCCTCCTGGTAATACTGCTCAATGGATTTCGGCAGAGAGAGGTGAATTACCGCGCGAACGCCTGCCTTATTGATGCCCAGCCCAAATGCGATCGTCGCCACCACGACCCGGACCTCATCCGACGTCCACCGCTCCTGATTCACCTTGCGCGTCGCAGCATCCATGCGGCCGTGGTAGGGAATTGCCGGAATTCCGGATTCCAGCAGGAAATCTGTCACCTCGCCCACGCGGCGGATGGTTGGCGCATACACAATTACACTTCCGTCGCGATAATTTGCCAATACCCGCGCAAGCAGCGCGTTCTGCTCGTAACCGGCGCACTCCCGCACCAGGTAACGCAAGTTCTTGCGGTAAAAGCTCGCAATATACTTATGCGAATTCGAGAGCTGTAACTGCTGCAGGATGTCATGCCGCACGCGCCGCGTAGCACTGGCCGTGAATGCGGCAATCGGCAGGTCAGGGAAGTGCGCGCGCAGTTTGCTGAGCTGCCGGTATTCCGGGCGGAACTCGTGTCCCCATTCAGAGATGCAGTGCGCTTCATCAATCGCGAAGAACGAAACCGGCACGCCTCGCAACCAGCCAATGGTGTCCTCTCGCGCCAACCGCTCCGGCGAGAGATAAATCAGCCGATACTCGCCCGCACGCGCCTTCATCATGACGCTGGATTGCTCGCCTGAATTCTGCATGCTGTTGAGCACCGCCGCGGGAATTCCCATCTGCGCCAGTTGCACCGCCTGGTCCTGCATCAGCGCGATGAGCGGTGAGATCACGACGGCAGTCTTGCCAAGCACTAGCGCTGGTAGCTGATAGCAGAGCGACTTCCCGCCTCCCGTCGGCATGACCACGCAAGTGTCATGACCGCCGAGCAGGCTCTGCACAATTTGCTCCTGCAGCGGACGAAATGACGAATAGCCCCAATACTGCTGCAATGTGGCGCGAAGGTCAGGGCCGGACATTTGAAAAGTATAGAGGCGACCGTTCTGGCACTGACGCAAATATCGCGCCTGTTTCCCAAATTGGGCAGCACGATGGGCTCTTTTTCGCGGTCGGCGGTGTCAATCTATTCGGAATCTCCGCCACCACACATGCGACCCCTGATCCTCGCGACTCTGCTGGCGGTCGTCGCGATCGCCGCACCTCTTCCCAAGGCCGACCACGTGATCGTCCGCAAGAAACAGCGAACCATGGATCTCATGCACGCCGGGAGGGTCATCAAGAGTTACAAGGTTGCGCTGGGAGGGAACCCGGTGGGCGCGAAACAGCAACAAGGAGACCATAAGACGCCCGAAGGCATTTACGTCATCGACAGCAGAAATGCGGGCAGCAAGTTTCATCGCTCGCTGCACATCTCCTATCCCAACGCTGTGGACCGCGAGCGCGCCCGCAAGCTTGGGGTTTCACCCGGCGGAGACGTTTTTATCCATGGTCTGCCAAATGGCTACGGCGCGATCGGATCAGCGCACCGCCTTCACGACTGGACAGATGGCTGTATCGCCGTCACCGATCAAGAGATTGAAGAAATCTGGAGGTTAGTGGACAACAGCACGCCGATAGAAATTCGGCCTTGACTCGATACGAAACTGGGTGCCCCACTTCTCCCCGATTTTGGGAGAAGTGGGGATTTCCCGTCGGTCTTACTGCACCGTCAGCACCGTCGACCCGGTGATTCCACCCGAGTTCGCGCCGATGGTGGTGGTTCCCGCATTCGTGCAGGTTGCCAGCGCCGCAACACTCGGAGCGTTAGCAATGGTCGCCACGCTAGCCGAAGAGGAACTCCAGTGCGCATTCAGCGTCACGTCCTGCGTGCTGCCGTCACTGAAGGTCCCGGTCGCGGTGAATTGCTTTGTCGTTCCCGCAGCCGCAGTCGGCGCAACAGGAGTGATCGCAAGGGACACCAGCGTTCCCGTGCGGACCGTCAACGTCGTGGTGCCGCTGATGCCCGAGGCCGTCGCCGTGACCGTAACCGAACCGCCCTTCTTTCCGTGCGCGATTCCACTTCCCCGCACGTTGGCGATGTTCGGTTTCGAAGACTTCCACGACACGCCGCTCAGGTTTGTGGCTACGCTTCCATCGCTGAACGTACCGGTCGCCGTAAGTTTGACCGAGGTTCCCTTGGCAATAAACGGATTCGCAGGAACGATCGAAATCGAAACCAGATGCGCGGTTGAAACCGTCAAGCCGGTCGATCCGCTCACCGCTCCATAAGTAGCCGTCACTGTCGTTGAGCCGGTTGCGACGCTTGACGCCAATCCTTGCGCGTTGATGGTTGCCGCTGCCGGGTTTGACGAAGTCCAGACCACTACGCCGCTTACGTCCTGGATCGACGAGTCGCTGAACGTAGCGGCCGCCGCGAACTGCTTCGTAGTCCCAACTGCCATGCTCGAGTTCGCGGGCGTCACCGCAATCGAAACCAGAGTCGCAGCGGAAACCGTAAGCGACGCCGTTCCGCTTACCGATCCCGAGGTCGCGGTGATGGTCACTGTGCCAGTGCCAACGCCGCTTGCCAGGCCATTGACATCAACCGTGGCTGTTCCCGTCGCCGAGGAGCTCCAGGTAACCGAGGTCAGCAATTGCGTGCTTCCGTCATCGAAGCTGCCGACTGCGGTGAACTGCTGGCTGGTGCCGGCCGCAATCGTCTGAACTGCAGGGCTGACTGCGATAGAAGTCAGGTTTGCCTGAACCACCGTCAAAGTCGACGTGTCGCTCATTCCGCTGATGCTTGCGGTGATCGTGGTCTGGCCGGCCGCAACAGTTGTTGCCATGCCCGAGCTGGTGATCGTAGCAACCGAAGTCGAAGAAGAAGTCCAGTTCACGCCAGCCGAAAGATCGGCCGTGCTGCCGTCGCTGTAGGTCGCAGTCGCCACATACTGCTGGTTGATGCCGATTCCCAATGTGAGCCCCACCGGCGTCACCGTGATCGACGCAATCGTGGGCGCGGAAACTGTCAGTGAAGTCGATCCGGAAACTCCGCCCAACGAAGCCGAAATCGTAGTCGGCCCCGCCGCCACTCCCGTGACCAGCCCCAGCACGCTTACCGTTGCAACGCTTGTGGAAGAAGAGTTCCAGCTCACGAGGGCAGTTAGATCTGCGCTGCTGCCGTCAGTGTAGTTTCCCGTCGCGGTGAACTGCTGCGTGGTGTGCAGCGGCATCGACGAAGCCGCCGGGGTAACCACAATCGCGCTGAGATTGACCGCCGCGCTGCTTACTGTAAGTGCAGCCGTTGATTTCAGATTTCCCGACTGGGCTGTGATCGTTACCTTTCCCGGAGCAGAGCCGGTCGCCATTCCCCCGCTCGTAACGCTGGCGATGTTCGAGTCCGATGAACTCCACTGAACTGTCGCAGTCACGTCTTTACTCGTGCCGTCCGACATGTGCGCGGTGGCCGTGAACTGCTGTCCCGCACCGGCGCCAATGGACATCGAGCTAGGCGCAACCTGAATTGACGAAACGGTCGCCTGGTTTGACGATGAGCCCGATCCGTTGGACCCTCCTGCGCCCCCGCAACCCGTCAGGGTTGCCGCAATCAGGCACAGAGCTGCGCACAGAGCTTTCTTCATAACAAATCTCCAGTCGGAAGTTCAGTTTTTGGGGATGTACGTCTGGGGAGTTACCGAAGCGATGTTAGCGGGTTTTGTTTCGGGAAAGTACCAAAAACGTAGAAAGGTAGGTAACCGCAGTACTCAGGATAGGTTACGGCTCAGTCGCCTAACTTAAAGTTTTGGAAGCGTTTGCTTCTCAGGATGAGAACGAGAATTCATGCGCCTTCATATCCACGCGCCGGCCGCGGAATCGCACTCCCTCCGCCTCAAGCCTCAATCGCTGTTCGATTTTCGAATCCCCGCGGAGCTTGATTTCGCCGCCTGCTCCCAGCACTCGCTGCCAGGGGAGACCGAAGGAGCGCTGTAACACGCGTGCGACCTGTCGTGACCGCCCCGGCAACCCGGCAGCACGGGCGATCGCTCCGTAGGTAGACACTTTGCCGCGTGGGATCTTCTGAATGGTCGCGCGAATGCGTCCTTCGGGGGTAACCC
>JBKPSP010000239.1:0-9681 GCA_046735175.1 Acidobacteriota bacterium | reverse complement strand
ATTGAGGCCATTGAACGTCCGGAAACGATCTCTCTCGCCGACTTCACGCGATCAAAAGACGTTTTTGTCCTCGAGGTTCGCGGCGAATCGATGCAGGATGAACACATCCTTGACGGTGATTATGTCCTCGTGGAAAAAACCAAAGTCGCCCACAAAGGCGATATCGTTGTCGCTCTGGTTAAGGGCAGCGATGCGACGCTAAAGCGCTTCTACCCAGAAGGCGATAAAATTCGCCTTCAGCCCTCAAACGCAACCATGAAGCCGATCGTCGTGCCCGCCGCTACTGTCGATATTCAGGGCAGAGTGATCGGCGTTCTGCGCAAATACTGATCGTTTTCAGCGAACCCCCGTTTTTTAACACACGTAAAACCAGCACGGATTACGTCATCACGACTAGTGACAACGTGCTGGTTTCGATGATCGCTATACCTACTGTTTGTCGTAAACGGCTACGCTCTTAACCTTCTTGCCCTGGGCATCGGTGGTGGTGACGGTAACGGTTCGGCTTTTGCCGTCAGCCGACACGACGACGCTGCCGCTGAGTACAGTTTTTCCTTCCTTCTTTGAATCTACCGTCATGGTGCGAGCATTCACTCGTTTGTAAGAGCGGGTGGTTTCATTGGGATTTCCCGTCGAAGGATAATCCTTGCTATCAAATTTTCCGGTCCACTCGGTGTGCACCTTGCTCCCGTCCGGCGCGTTAGCCTCAAGGGTCACCTTGATACTGTCGCCGGCTGCTTCGTAGATGACCGTGTCATTCTTCGGCGCCCCTGCAGCGATCTTTGACTTCGCTTCGTTTAACTTCCAGGTGCCCATCTGTGGATCGGTGCTCGCGAAGCACACGGCGCATAGCAAGCCAACCGCAAACGTACACACAGCTGCCTTCATTAATGCTTTCATGTTGCCTCCAATGCGAAAGTGGTGGCGCTAAATACCGGCGGGAATTCTATTCCGTTGCAATTGGTTTGTGCAAATCCGAATGTCGATCGGCTGTTAATCGACGAGCATACCGAGACGCATTTTAACCATCTTTTTGACCGGCGCGGCGGGAAGGGGTTTATCCACCGGAAACTGAATTGTGCCTTTGGGGATCCGGTACTTCTTGAGCTCGTCTTTGAGATCGGCGATGACCGCTGCGGTCGGAAACAGGCTGCAATGATCGGCAAAAGCTGCGTACCACATCAGCATTCGTCGATAGCGGAACCCTGGAATACCGTAGCTGATTAGTTCGGTAGTTTCCTTCGGCGCTGCGGAGCGAATCGTCGCGCGAATTTTGTTTAGGGTGGTGC
The DNA here is from genome assembly GCA_046735175.1 of Acidobacteriota bacterium. GTDB lineage: Bacteria > Acidobacteriota > Terriglobia > Terriglobales > Acidobacteriaceae > Gp1-AA145. The sequence goes on along the minus strand of JBKPSP010000239.1, from coordinate 8,392 downwards.
GTGCCGGCTCCGGAACGGTCGCCAGATATTGCTCCACGGTCTCCGGCTTTCGCGTGCGGCTCTTCTTCATTGTTTTTCTCTCTTGTGCCGGTTGTGATGAATCGCAATGTAGGTGATGCTGTCCCAAGCGTTGTGAATTCCATCGAACAGCAACGCAAGCGCCGCGGCAGCCACCACGAACAATGCCAACTCAGGGCGCCAGATGAGCAGCAAGCCTCCAGTCAACAATGTTGCATATGCGCTCAGCGGGAAAGCTGTGTACCAGACCCAGTCGCTGAAGTCGGGCGAATATCCGTCCTGGCGGCGGGCGTGAGAGATCACTCTCATCGCATATGCCACCCCGCCGGCGCCGCAGACCACGAGGCACGCTGCCGCGATGGATGTGGCGGTCCAAGGCGCGGTAGCTATGGCAGAGATCAACAACACCATACAAAAATGCACGATGGTTGGCGTACCGAAGGCGCGAATCTGGGTCATGCTGGGCGCGTGTTCGTTTTCAGCGATCAGAGCAATCACTACGAACTGGAGACCCGTAAGGGCGCCTGCGGAAGAGCCGACGATGACGTAGAAGTCAGTCCATTGTTTCAGCGCGCTCGCCTCAGGCATGGGTTGCTCTCCTCAAAAACAAGACAATATCATCCGCGGTACCGCACCGATTGTGCCCGGTATCTGCGGTTTTCAATGTGCTTCAGTTTATAATTCACGGTTTCTACTATTACGCAGGAGCTGAAACATGGCCCAGCCTACGATGGCTGCAATCCCGGGACTTAAAGACACTTATGCTCACCTGAAAACCCGCATGGATAAAGCGGTCGACGACTTCCGCAAGGCATTGGTTGCCACTCGCACCGGGAGGGCGTCTGTGCAGATGCTCGACGGCATCCACGTCGAGGCCTATGGCTCACAGATGCCGCTCAACCAGGTAGCCACCGTGCATGCGCCGGAGCCGCAGCTCATCACGGTCCAGCCGTACGACCCGTCGCAGTTGTCTGCCATCGAGAAAGCGATACGAGGCGCCGAACTGGGCCTCAATCCGATGAATGATGGGAAAATTATTCGTGTCCCGATTCCAGCGCTTACCGAAGAGCGCCGCAAAGAAATGGTCAAGCACTTACACAAGGTTCTCGAAGACCATCGCACCGCGGTCCGTAACATTCGCCGCGATGGCAACGAAGCAATCAAGAAGGCGCTAAAGGATAAGAAGATCACCGAAGACGACGCGAAGCGCGCGGAGCAAGAAATCCAAAAACTCACCGACGACGAAATCAAGAAGATGGAAGATATGTGCAAGGCGAAGGAGAAGGAAGTGATGGAGATCAAATAACCCCCTCGTCGTCCGTCGTACGTCGTTCGTCGTTCGCACCATCTCGATAATTCCGCAGCATCTTAGGGCGTTCACTGGGAGCGGCGTCTCGATCCGCTGGACTCTTTTGGCGTTTGCGACCGACCTACGACGCTCCTTCCCCTATAATCTTTTAAACATGGCATCCTCGGTCGAGAGCACGATTCTCGCAAGTTCGAAATACGAGCCTGTCATCGGGCTGGAAGTGCACGTCCAGTTGCTGACCGCTACCAAGATTTTCTGCTCCTGCTCAACTCGATTCGGCGATCCGCCAAATACCAATGTGTGCCCGGTGTGCCTGGGATTGCCGGGCGCGTTGCCGGTCCTGAATCGCAAGGCGGTGGAATTTGCCACGCTGGCGGCGATGGCCCTGAATTGCGAGATCCGCGAAACCTCGATCTTTGCCCGAAAGAACTACTTCTATCCCGATCTTCCCAAGGGATACCAGATTTCGCAGTACGACAAGCCCCTGGCCGAGCACGGCTTCATCGAGATCACGACCGCGTCAGGCCCAAAGAAAATCGGCATCACCCGCGTACACCTTGAAGAAGATGCTGGCAAAAGCCTGCACGATGGATTCGTCGGCGCGGCGGACACCACTGCGATCGATCTCAACCGCAGCGGCGTGCCGCTGATTGAAATCGTCAGTGAGCCGGATATCGCTTCGCCGGAAGAGGCGTACGAATATCTCACTCGGCTGAAGGAGATCATCCTTTACACCGGGGTGAGTGACTGCAACATGGAAGAAGGCTCGTTGCGAGCCGACGCCAACATCAGCGTTCGTCCGCGCGGAGAGAAAAAGTTTGGCACGAAGACCGAAGTGAAGAACGTCAACTCATTCCGCTTTATTCGCGAGGCGCTGGAGTATGAGATCGAGCGGCAGATCGAGTTGATCGAATCCGGCGGGAAGGTCACGCAGGAGACCCGCCTCTATAACTCGGTCGAAGGCAAGACCTATGGCATGCGCTCGAAAGAGCAGGCGCACGATTATCGCTACTTCCCCGAGCCTGATCTGCTTCCCCTGGTTGTGGACGAGAAATGGCGTACGCAGATTCGCACCACCCTCCCTGAGCTGCCCGAAGCTCGACGCAAGCGAATGATTGCAGATTACGGAATCACTGCCGGGGACGCCTACACGCTGACGCTCACCAAGGCGCTCGCCGATCAGTTTGAGGAAGCTGCGAAGTCAGCAAAGAGCCCCAAGCGGGTTGCCAATCTCGTGCAGAGCGAATTGTTGGGACGGCTCAAGGCCAAGGGGCTGGAGATTGAACAGTCGCCGATTTCAATGAAAGGGATCGCCGAAGCCGCCGATCTTCTCGAAGGCGGTGTTATCTCGAGCAAGATGCTCAAGGATCTTTTCGATCTGTGCTTCGAGCGCGGCAAGGACTTCTCCGCGGTCTACGAAGAAGAAGGCAGGCCGGCCCAGTCTCGCGACACTTCCGCGATCGAGAAGTTCCTGGATGAAGTGATCGCCGCGAACCCCAAGCAGGTCGAGCAGTATCGCGGAGGTAAGAAGACCGTCGCGCAATTCTTTGTCGGCCAAGTCATGAAGCTTTCCAAAGGCCAGGCTAATCCTCAGCTGGTAAACGAGTTGGTCGCGAAGAAGCTCGGCTGACACCCCGCCGGGCCAATATCTTCAGTCACGTTCCTCCCGCCGATTTTTCCTCCTACGATTGTGCAATGAAGATCACGTTCAAACGCGTCTTCACGGCCATTACGCTGGTGGCCGGCGCGGTCACGATCTATCAGGTCATGAGCAAGCCCATGCCGGTAGCGGCGCCGCAAAATATGGAAACCGCTCGGGCGAACGCTCAATCTTTCGACCAAAAGATCGCGCAACTCGAAGCGGCAAAGGCCGACGGCAGCGCCCCTGAAGAAGTCCACTTCACTTCGGAAGAAGTCAGCGCAGAACTGGCGCAGTCCATGGGCGCGGTTCCGGCCCAGCCGGCGCCAAAGACGATCAACACAACTCCGATCTCTCCGGAAACCGTCGTTGGCCAGGGTCAGGTCGAAGTTAAGGGTTATCAGGTGCAACTCGTCGGTGATGTGGCGGAGGGGCAATTCACTACACAGGTCGCGGGGCAGGATCTCTACGTCACGCTCGCCGGACATCTTGGTTCGCAGGACGGGTACGTCACCTTTGATCCCACGGAATTCAAAGTGGGCGACTTCAACATTCCAGTCTCGCTGGTAAATCCGGCATTACAAAAAAAGCTCGCGGAACAGCGAGATCAATTGAAGTTGCCCGATGGAATCGCCAGCTTGCGCATTGAGAACAGCGAACTCGTAGTAGTTGGCAAATGAGGGCGATCAGCTTCGCCGGCGGTAAAACACCGCAAATTCAAATCCCGGATTCGGCGGGAACATCTCATTGATTTTGCGCAGCCGTTCCGCCAGCGCATTCGGCGCAAGCAGCGGATAGTCGCGTTCCCGCAGATCATGGTAATCGACGTCCAGAAACAGCGACAGAAGGTAAATCGAGATCGCGTCGGAGAAGGTCGCCGCGAAATAGTCGTTCTTGTGCTTTTCCGCTTCCGGCCCGGGTGCGCTAGCAATCTTCCGTGACTCCCATGCGTCGAGGGAGGTTTCTCCCCTCAGGTTGGCTTCCGCCTGTTTCCACACGAGCTCGCAAAATTCCCGCGAAACGCCAGCACGTTCCACGAACGCATGGCCAACGTTGATGTAGAACTCGAACGCAATAGAAAACTTATCGTCCATCAGCCGCGTGGAGATGAACACGCATTGCGATCCACCAAGTTCGAGGTTGCGATGGCAGACCGCGTTATCGCTGAGGGCCACGTCGTAGCGATCCGCAATGACCGTCTGGTCGCCCTGGTTCACGGTTAGAGGAACGAAATAATAGGCTTTGCGATCCAACGCGCCCGCGATTGAGTTCGGCACCGCTGAAACCATCCGCTCCAGCTCGGCCGCGGGAATGTTCATGTCTCCCGAGACCGCGTAACAAATTCCATTTGCGGCCTGCGAAACGGGGGTCTCGCGGACCACTTCCGCCGGTGCACGGGTAATTGCCTGAGTGGCTTGCGTTGCCATTCTGGCTATTCTAGCGCAATGCGCGCGCAGCACATGCGTTTCGCGCGGCCGAGTGATAGTTTAGAAGCAATGTCTTCTGTGGCAATTCCCCACCCGCGACAGCGCTGGTACTTGATCCCTCTCCGTGTGTTGCTGGTAACGTTCATCGTTACACTGCTTTCGTTCGCGGTGAGCCTGTTGCTTGGGATCGCCGGCGTGGTACTCGCGGCCAGGTTGCGTGAAATCCATCCGAACATGACCGTTGCGTATAAATTCGTGGCATTGCCGGTCGCGGGTGCGGTTGCGGCGATCGTACTGGTCTCATCCGCGCTTATGGAGATCAGACATTACCGGCAGGTAAAAACGCTCGAGGGAATTGAACGGGCGAGTTGAAATCAACGGAATGAAACCGCGAATTGCCATTCCGATTCCGCACGGTAGCGATCAAGAGTATGCAATGCGGGCCATTCCACAGTATGAGCGCGCCATCGAACTTTCGGGCGGCGAGCCAGTGCGGATTCCGCTGGATCGTACTCCTGCCGAGGTCATGAAGATCATCGAGCGCTGCGACGGGGTTCTGCTTCCCGGCAGCAAGGCGGATGTCGATCCCGCAAAGTTCGGAGCCGAAAAGCACCCGAAGACCGAAGCTGCAGACCCCAGACGCGACACGGTTGACGAGTTGCTTTTGCAGGATGCCTATAACATGCACAAGCCCATCCTGGGTATCTGCTACGGCTTGCAGATATTGAACGTGTATCGCTCGGGAACGTTGCTGCAGCACATCGAGTCATCGATTAATCATGAAGCCGGACGGAAAGTGCCAGTGGCTCACCAGGTGGAGGTCGAGGAAGGTTCAACACTCGCCGAGGTTGTGGGCTCCGGCGCCATGCCCGCCAATTCGAGCCATCACCAATCCGCCGAGGTCATCGGTGATGGATTGAAGGCAGTGGCCCGTTGTCCAGAGGACGGCATTATCGAAGGACTAGAGGGCACGTCGTCCGATCATTTCGTTCTGGCAGTTCAGTGGCATCCAGAGCGGTCCTACGATGAGGATGAGCGCTCGCGCGCGATCTTCCGGTCCCTTATAGAGGCTGCGCGCCAGAAGCACGAAGAGATAACCGGCGAATTCAAGACGGCGTGAGTGAGATTTCCGCTGAATGGATGTGCAAAACTTTTTTGGATTATTAAAGTCTTGTAACTTCAGTACTTACGCCAAACTGTTCTAGCAGTTTGCCGTAAGTTGATACAAGCTATCCACTTAGTAGCACCTACAACTTTCGTGCTATCCGACCAAGCGGTCGGTTTTCGGAAGTTCGGCACCACAAACGCAGCATTCCACAATCTTTCCACAGGGCTCTCCGATGCCTGAGTCGCGCTACTCCTCAACTACGTCGCCACCGCCAGCCAATGATTCAAACCGGGTCGAACTCTTCAGGAATGCCATCCTGACCGTGCCGGTCGGGCCGTTTCGTTGCTTCCTGATGATGACCTCGGCGATGCCTTCGAGGTCGGGATCGTCCGGTTTGTAGACTTCCTCACGGAAGATGAAGGCCACTACATCGGCGTCCTGCTCGATCGAACCGGACTCGCGGAGGTCGGCAAGCTGCGGACGGTGGTCCCCTGAGCCCCGGCTTTCGGGAGCGCGGCTCAACTGCGACAGAGCTACGACTGGAACCTGTAACTCCTTGGCCAGCGCTTTCAGTCCGCGAGAGATTGCCGAGACTTCCTGGGTGCGGTTCTCGTATCGCTTTCCGCCGCCCGACATCAGTTGCAGGTAGTCCACGACGACCAGGTCGAGAGCGCCTTTCGATTGCTGAAGACGCCGGGCCTTGGCGCGCATCTCGCTGACGGTAATGCCGGGCGTGTCGTCCACGAAGATCGGAGCCTGGCTCAGTTTTTCAAGCGCCTGCGCGATTTTGCGGATGTCATCCTGCCAGAGCGAGCCGGTCCGGAATTTGTGCGCGTCCACGCGGGCCACCGAACAGAGCATTCTCTGAAGCAAGGCTTCTTTCGACATTTCGAGCGAGAACACCGCAACCGTTTTCGTGTCTTCGATGGCGGCGTTCTCAGCAATGTTCATCGCAAACGACGTTTTGCCCATCGAAGGGCGGCCGGCGATGATGATCAGGTCGGACTTCTGAAAGCCGCTGGTCTTCTCGTCCAGATCGGCGTAGTGCGTTTCCAGTCCGGTGATGCGGCGGCCACGCTGCAACAACGCGTCCACCGAGCCGAACGACTCGCGCACGATTTCCTGCACGCCCATGAAGCCCCGGCCGATACGCTTTTCGGAAAGTTGAAAGATTTGCGCTTCGGTGTCGTTCAGGATCTCTTCGGCCGGGTCGGACTGTTCCGACGCGCGCGCGATCGCCGCCGTGGCCGTGTGGATCAAGCCCCTGAGTAGAGACTTATCGCGGACGATCTTGATGTAGTGCTCGATGCTCGGGCGATCGGGGACGCCGTCGAGCAAGCTGGTGATGTATGCAGCCCCGCCGATCGACTCCAGTTCGCCATACCTGCCAAGTTCTTCGGCGAGGGTGATGAGATCGATGGAGCGCGAGGAATCCGCGAGGTCCACCATGCGCGAATAAATCCGGCGGTGCGAATCGAGCAGAAAATCTTCCGGCTTCAGGTGCTCAGCGGCCTGGTTGTAAGAGAGATTGTCGAGCAGGATCGCGCCGAGGATGGAACGCTCGGCCTCGACGTTTGCCGGAAGCGCCTGCGCGGAGATGTAATCAGTTGTCGCCAATTAAATCGTGCTTTCGTTGTGAGAAAAATTCGACCAGCGCGAACGTGATAGTACGCGTGATGTGGTTGTGGATGGCCGGTAGTTGTTTTGGAAAACGACAGCGAAATTCATTTTTTCGAAACGAAGAATGGCAATTCATTTCTCTGGCAATTAGCTTAAGCGAATGGATAGCGAAAGTTCAACCTCCAACGATTATGGACGTCCGCATTCAACGGTCGTTCTCTGTGTGCCTCTGTGTTCTCTGTGGTTAATGTGTGTTGGAATTTAGGAGGCCGCTGGGTTGGAGCGGTTAAGCGAAAAGTTTAACCACAGGGGGCACAGAGGCACACAGAGGAAAACCATCAGACGTCTGGCCGACGACGGTAGAAACTAAAATGCGGTCCGGGCCAGCCACCCGGACCGCATTTGCGAGCGTGAATCTCACATCTGCCTGGCCGCGCTCTGCGCTGTTCCGTACCGATGCTGCTTGCGCAACATCCTCCGTTTCAGCTCTAAGCTGCGAGGATACCTACGCGCCCGAAAACGCGTTTGCATCCGATCACGAGGCTGATTGCAGTCCCGCCATGCGAGACCGTTTCTGAGGAGGCCGCAACGCCCGGGTGCCCGCAACGCTTTAACGTTTGGGAACCTCGGCAGTTCGTCCCTGAGCTCTGCTCATGCGAGCCCGTCTGGCCTGCCGATCCCGAACCTTTCGATCCGTTCACCGGGCTTTTCGGGCCGCTCTGGCCGCTCTGGGATTCACTGCCGCAGAACCAGCCTTTCGCGATCACTGGCAGCGTAACATTCACGCCTGCAGTGATTGAACTTTCGCTGATCTCTCGAATTTACACAATTGGAAATCGCCTGGCCGCTGTGCGAATCCTGTGGACGAGAGGACTTGCTTGTGGATGCTGGCGGAAAAAGGGGAAAAAACAGCTGTCAGCCGTCAGCCATCAGCCATCAGGAAAACCGCGCCTCCCACGATCGACCAATTCCTTCCACGATAAATGCTCGCTGAGGCAACGGAGTTGGAGAAAGACCATGAGAATGATTTTGCTTTACCTGACGGCTGACGGCTGACGGCTGACGGCTGACGGCTGACGGCTGTCCCTCTGTTATCATTCCCCGTCCATGCACCCGGTCCTTCTCAGCCTTCTGCTTGGCTCGACTGCGGCCGCCGCCAATGTGTTCGGCGGCACGATCATCGTTAAGAGAAACTGGGACCGCTCGTATTTGAAATACTTTGTGGCGCTTGACGCTGGATTCATGCTGGCCACCGCCACGCTTGAGATCAT
>JBKPSP010000238.1:0-19347 GCA_046735175.1 Acidobacteriota bacterium | reverse complement strand
GAAGACCTCGCCCCAGCAATGGTTCTGCGCCGCTCGCCTCCGCCCCTGGTCGAACAGGCCGCCCGCGATCAGCAGGAACAGCAGCAATAGCCTCTCTGCATCACTAACGTTGTGATGATGCGTCGATGGTTATCTTGATATCGCGTAATGGACTCTGACACCATAGAGCAGAATGAGAACCACCCTCAACCTGGATGATGACGTGTTGCGGGAGGCTAGGAAATACGCCGACAGCCGTTCTGTGCCATTGGGCCGCGCCGTTTCGGATCTGGTTCGCCGAGGTTTGAAATCCCCGATTCAGACACAGGTACTGAACGGTTTCCATGTGGTGATGCTTCCGCCGGATTCACCCCCGGTCACATCCGAACGGGTGAAGAGGCTGCTCGAGGACGAAGTGTGATGTCAGGGTTCTTGCTCGATGTAAATGTCCTGATTGCGTTGGCTTGGCCCAGTCACGTAGCGCACGATCGTGTTCATCGGTGATTCGCAAAGAACTCCAAAAGCGGTTGGGCAACATGCCCAATGACTGAATGCGCCTTTGTCCGCATCATTTCGAATCCGTCTTTTTTCCGCTCACGCCCTTAGGCCAGGAGACTCCATGACGTTGCTAATGGCAAATCTGTCCCATCCTGCACATTCTTTTTGGGCCGATGACCTGAACGCTGACGAGGCACTGCAGACATCGGCAATCACGGGGCATCAACAGATCACCGACGCCTATTTGCTTGCCCTCGCGTCTCGCCACCGCGGAAAGCTAGTTACGCTCGATTCAGCGTTGGCCAGCCTCTTCGAAAAGGGCAGTACTGCGCTTGAGATCATTCGATAGCTTGCCAGGCGGTTTCTAATCCAGGGTAAGAGAAAGCTTCCATTTAGGGGTGAAAGGAAGCCGCGTTCAGTATTGACATAATATCTGTTATCGGACACAGCATATAAGGGCGGACAATGAGCCCGTCCACCCCGCGTTCGGGCCTAGCTCTGCTTCAGCAGTTCCCTTTGCAAATAGATGATTTGGCCGACATGGTGGTAGGCGTGGGCGGCGCAGCGGAAGAACATGGTGAAGCGGTCGTGGGACTCCGGTTCGTTTTCGGCCTCGTAGGGCTGAGTCCAGTCGTCGGCTGATTGCCTGGCGAGGGTTGTGACGGCAATCTCTATGGCAGCGTCAAAATCGCGGATCAAGCCTTCTTTGGGCTGGCCGGTGTTGGTGAACTCCGAGGGGCGATGACGCACGTAGTCCGTCCCGGCGAGCTGGGTTCCGATGTAGTAGTTAAAGTTGCCGTTCAGGTGGAGAATCAGGTTGCCGATGCTGTTTCCGTAGGGGTATGGCTTGCGCCAGATTTGCTCGGTACAAAGCGGAGCTGTGAGCTGGTGGACCTCGGATTGAACCATTCGGAAGTATTCGGTCAGGCTGGATTGCACTATTTCAGGCAATGCCATGGCTGGTCCGTTCGCTAACCTTAAGGTTCGCGAGAAGATTGGAAACGGTCAGGGGATGGCTGGCTTTGACGGTTGCACTTAGAAGCCTTCGCGCGCTCGGCTCGAAGGTCGATGAGTATCCAACCTCGCCAAATAGCGAGTCCAGAAAACTGCGCAGCTCCGGCTCTATGGCCTGTTGGGTTTCGGCAACGTTGGGAGCAATCACACGGTCATTGATGAATATCTGTATCTCCTGACCGTTAAAGTTCCACTTACTATTCAGTCGCGTATCTCCTTGTAAACGCTCGGCGGCGTTTAGGATTGCGCGTGTGGCTTGGACCAGCCGACTCTGATTACTGCCTTCGAGACGCGCCTTCCGGTTGTAGCGAAGTCCGAGCTGGCCGTCGGTGTTATCGATTGAGTAGTCCGCTTCGTGCCCAATCAGGACGATTCCCGGTCCCTGGTAGACATGTCGATAATCGGCGACGTCAAGCAGCAACTCATCGCAGACTTGGCCCTGGATCCAGCTGTGAAAGACGTTCACCACGGCATTGAGATCCAGTTGTTCTGGATTCTCCAGCAGCAGCTTAACGTTAATGTGCTGCAGTTCCAAGCCGATCGCCTCCTCGAGAATTCCCTGCATCATGCGGTCACCAACGTTCCCAGGCGGTTGCTGCAACTGTATGCGGCGTCAATGAAAAGTTGCGCTTCGTCCATCAGATACCGGCTTGATTCCGATGTGTACGGCTGGCCGGATTTGCGCTGTGCGTCGAATAGATAGTTTGCGAATTTGCCGCCTGCGAATGGATCGAAGAAAAGCTGCGTGTCGAAATAGCGAGTACGGAACTCGTTGACGATCTGCTCGGGATCGTTGACGATGTCCGAATTCTCGACCTGCACCAGCGCCTTGGCGGCAGTGAGCATGGCGTGAAACGCACCTTCGCCAGCCCGCTGCGCCTCGCCTCGTTCATGCGCCAGTTGCGCTTCGAACAGTTCCCTTTCTGCGGCCGCCAAGCCGAAGTCGAGCGGCGAAACCACTTCGCCCGCGCACTCGCCTTCGCCCATATCGCCGAGCGTGTACTCGCGCGGATCGCCCCAATCACTGAAGAATGAACGATCACCAGCGGGCGGTTTAGTCAGGTCTTCAAGTAACACTTTAAGTTGTGCTTTACCGGTACGAACTACGAAATCCTTGAATGTTTCGCTACTCTTGCTGTCAGCAACGTAGCGTGCCGCCAGCCGCGAAACTACCTTAGGGATGTTCTTCGACGGCACGGCCACAACAGGCAGCCCGTAAGATCCTGCGTTACGCTCCCACTGGCCACCCAGGACGACCTGGAAGTGCGGTACGGCGTATCCGGCGATCTTGCGGCTCACGCCGTAGAAGCCGAGGTCAGCGACGTGGTGCTGGCCGCAGCTATTAAAGCAGCCGCTGATCTTGATATGCAGGTTCTGGACGGCCTGGTCGGAGGTAAAGCTCTTCTCGCTGACTCGCTTGCGCAACTCGGCTGCAAGCGCGCGCGAAGAGGAGATGCCGAGTTTGCAGGTGTCCGTTCCAGGACAACTCGTGATGTCAACTAGAGCACCGGCGCCTGCGTCGCCCAGTCCGATTGCCTGCAGCTCTTTGTAGAGCTCTGCTAAATCTCCTTTGCTTACCCAGCGGAGCACGATGTTCTGCTCAACCGTCGTGCGGACGGTTTCGCGTGTGAAGCGGCGGGCAATGTCGGCTAGCGAGCGCAGTTGGTTCGCCGTGATGTCGCCGAGCGGCAGAGCCACTGTTACTGTGACGAAACCGGGCTGGCGCTGCGGCCGTGTGTTCGTCTGCAGCCACTTGTGGAACTCTGTGCCGTGTCCGTTCAGGCCGTTGATCAGCACCAACTCGGGCACATCGACCGCCGGTTTCAGCGGGGCTTCGGTGAACTGTGCCTGCGCTTCGGCGATGTACTCGGTCCAGCGAGGATCGAACGGCAGAATCTTTCGTTCTTCGCGCACCAGCTCGCGGAACTTCTCAATGCCGATGTCCTGGATGAGGAACTTGATACGGGCGCGATTGCGGTTCTTCTTTTCGCCATGACGCGCAAACACGCGCGCGATCGCCTGCGCCAGCGGCAGCAGTTCTTCGGGCGGAACAAACTCGTCAAACAGTTTAGCTTGATAGGGCACCGCGCCGAGGCCGCCGCCAACATACATTTCGAAACCGAGATCTTCCCTTCCCGTGGCTTCGTTGGTGCGCTTCTTCGCGATCAGGCCGAGATCGTGCAAGCTGGTCAGACCGCAGGCGTGCTGCGCGCATCCGCTGAAGGCCGGTTTGAATTTGCGGCCGAAATTCTGGCAGTCGGGATGTCCAAGCAGGAACTTTGCGAGCGCCTGCGAGTATGGAGTCACATCGAAAGCTTCGTCCGTGCAAACACCGGCGTACGGGCACGCGGTCACGTTTCGCACTGAGTTGCCGCAGGCTTCGCGGGTGGTGATGTTGGCTGCAGCGAGGCGCCGCATCAGCGCGGGAGTGTCATCGATGTGAACGTAGTGAAGCTGGAAATCCTGGCGAGTAGTGACGTGCGCAATGCCATCGGAATATTCCTCGGCCAACTCGGCCATAACCTCGAGTTGCTCCGCATTCAGCCCGCCAGCGGGGATCTTGATGCGCTGCATGCCGGGCGCGTCCCACAGCGTGTTCGGGCCCTTGGTCAACTCGCCCGAGGGAAAATTCAGCTTCTGGACTTTGGTGCCATCGCTGCGGTGGCCGTTGTCATAGCGCTGTCCGTAGGCGCCGCGGCGCAGGCGAGTTTCGGCAAATAGTTTTTCTTCGAGCTTCCCCTGCTTGCGCAGCGTGATCTCGGTTTCGAAGATATCGACCTCGCGGGCCAGATGCTCGGGCATCTTGCCGGCGAGTTTTTCTTTCCAGAGTTGGTTTGAGACTTTCATATCTAGCAATCAGCTTTCAGCACCATCGGCCCGCTCTGACAGCTGAGAGCTGATAGCTGATAGCTGTGAGCTTGCCCAAAAACACAAAACCCACCAACCAGTCTCTCTGGCGGTGGGTGTGAGCTTGGAAAATTAAGATTGCGGCTAGCTCATATTGCACCCGTCCCCAGAAGAGACACGACAGCTACAACAACAACACATGACCGTCTTCTGGGCGGATGTATGAGGCATTGTCCAAATAGTATCTACCGGCGGGTGGCCGGATAGCAATTCAAATATTTGATGCTGGGCATCGGAAAAACGGCGCAGGAAAGCGGTCAGGCTCTTGGCGTCGGCCCCGGGGCTTCACCTCAGCGGCTAAGGCCGGTCGGTTTCGGGATGTCTGACGGCACGGCTGAAGCCGTGCCCTGACACGAATCGGGTTCATCTGCCGATCTGGCGCTCGGATAAATTGAGCGCAGGCCGGGATCCCGCGGGCGAGGACGCCCGCGCCACACCAACACGGCCTATGCCGCCATCGGGTAGCAGACTGCTCGGGCGCGATCTACCAGAACTGACAGCTGTGCACTCTTCGGGACTACTGCGGAGATCCCGTTTTCGCGGGCTTCGCGTTCGCTGAACACGTTGCCATGCTCGCTGAAGACGATGATGGGAACCATGGGCATGGTGCGTTTCAGTTCGCAGGCAGCCTCGATGCCGTTCATGACCGGCATGGAGAGATCGAGGAGGATCAGGTCCGGTGAAAACACTATCGCCATTTCAACGGCCTCTTTTCCGTTCTCCGCCTCGGCGCATACCTCGAAATCTTTTTGTGAAGAAAACAGTTGGCACAGCGCCTTGCGAATCATCTCGTGGTCGTCCGCTATTAATACCGATTTCACCATGGAACTACCTGCATAGTTTCCGGCCCAAACCAGACGAGTGGCTTATTTGGCCTCGAATTTAGTGGTCCGATACACGATCGGACCGGGCCTGCGGTCGAACGATTAGTGCACGAGCTGCTATGAACGCGGAATGCGGCGGGCGGTTCGCTACAGGCCGAAGCGTCAACACGCGGTGTACCGCACCCCGACAGTACTATCCCACACGCAAGGTAAGTACCCCGCAATCCCAAAAAGGCTGTAAAAACGGTTCAGGTGAACCCAAATACCCTTAGGCACCTGGATGCAACACCAGAGGAGTACACTTGCGTGACCCCGGACACAGCTCAAGTTTGCGCCACCGCTGTCCTGGGGAATTTCGCGATGGGAGAGATGCATGACTCAACGAATGCTTGTAGCAGTGGCTGTGCTTGCAATGTTGGTTTCTTCAGTAGGGCTTGCGCAGACGTCAGAAGTAAAAGAAAAACCGCCGATGTATTCCTACATCGGGAACTGGGCCATTCCGCGAGCGGGATGGGGCGACATGGCCAAGAACACGGCTGAGGACAACAAGGTTGTAGCCAGGGCGCTCGCGGCCGGAACCATAGTGGGGTACGGCGATGATGTAACACTGGTCCATACGGCCGACGGCATAACACACGACCAATGGTGGTCAGCGAGGTCGATGGCAGGTGTAATCAACGTGCTGGAGCAGTTCTATCAGTCTGGCTCTGCGACTACGCCAGTGCTGGGCAGCGCGACCAAGCACTGGGACAACATCTACGTGAGCCGGTATTACAACTGGCATCCGGGGGCGTACAAGAACGTGTACACGCATACAGCGGTTTACAAGCTGAAAGCGGACGCTCCGAACGATGCCGTTGATTTGCTCAGCAAGAGCCTGATCGTCCCGCTGCTTGAAAAGCAACTGGCCGATGGGGCGATCCATGAGTACGAGATTGACACTGAGGCGATCCACACAGACGACTCGGGAACGTTCCTGGTGGTTTACATTGCGGCAAATCCCGAGGGCCTGGATAAAGTGAACGCGGCAGTGAGCGAAGTGCTGAAGGCGAGCCCGTTGAGCGGGCCAGCATTTGGTTCGATGACGGACCCGGTCGCACATCACGACGGATTGTTCCGGACCAACGCAACGTACAAATAATAAGACCCCGTGGTTGGCAGCGCGGCCCTGTTCGGGGCCGCGCTTCTGTTTTCAGCTGGCTCTTGCGCCGACGCCGGGCAACGATACGTCGCCGAGTTCTTTGAACTCGGGGTCGCTGAGTTCGACGGAGGCGGCGGCGATGTTTTCCTGCAGGTGTGCTACTGACGATGTCCCTGGAATCGGGAGCATCACCGGCGAGCGCTTCAGCAACCAAGCAAGCGCAACCTGCATGGCCGTGGCATTGTGGGATTTTGCGATCCGCGCGATGACTTCACCCGCTGCCCGGCCTGCGGCGAGCGGGAACCACGGAATGAACGCAATTTTCTTCTGGTTGCAGAAGTCCACAACGTAATCCCACTCGCGATCGGCGAAGCTGTAGCGGTTCTGCACAGAGACGACGGGCACGATCTTCAGAGCGCGCTGGATGTGCTCCTGGGTGACGTTCGAAAGACCGATCAGGCGAATCTTCCCTTCCCGCTGGAGTTCGGCGAGGGCTTCCATAGAGAATTCGAATGAAGTCGCAGGATCGGGGGTGTGCAGTTGGTAGACATCGATGCGGTCAAGGCGCAGCCGCTTGAGGCTGCCTTCGACGGCTTCCCGCAGATGTTTGGGGCTGGCGTCATGGCTCCAGTATCCGGGAGCAGGGCGGAGCCATCCGCCTTTAGTCGCGATTATCAGATCCTTGGGATAAGGGGCGAGTGCTTCGGCGATGATCTCCTCGCTGACGCCGGGACCGTAGGAATCGGCGGTATCGATGAAGTTCACGCCCAGTTCGACAGCCCGCTTGAGAACGCGAAGGGCTTCGGCGCGGTCCTTGGGTGGTCCCCAGACGCCGCTGCCCGTGATGCGCATTGCGCCGTAGCCGAGACGATTGACGGTCAGTTCAGCGCCAAGATTGATAGTTCCAGCCGAACTCGCGGAGATTGTTTGTGTGGACATTAGCCTGCCTTTCGCAACAAGTAATGATAAATGCAATCCCTTGAACGAGGGGTTAACGGCGGGCCTGCAAAACAATTGCTCCGGAAAAATAAAGGGGCGGCAGTCAGCCGCCCCTTTTTGGCAAGCGTGGCTCAGCGGTTTACTTCGATTTGGTTTACAACCTGCTGAACGTTGGGGACGTTGGAGGCGATGCGCTCGGCTTCAACTTTCTGAGCCGGACTTTTCACGCTGCCTTTGAGCGTCAGCACGCCATTCTTTGCGTCGTAACGAATGGACTGCTTGTTCAGGTGCTTGGAGATCAAAGCAGCCTTGTAGTTGTTTTCGATTCCGTCGTCAAGGTTGGAGTTTACGGCTTTGGCGTCGGACTCGTTCCCTACCGGCTGAACGCTGATCTCGTTGGCGATGGTGCGCTCGGGCGCAGCCGATTTGGCAACCTCGGCGGCTTTGTTCTTTGCCTCGTCAGAATGCAGCGTGCCGGTGAGAGTTACAGTGTTCTTGTCGGCGTCGTCGGCGACGTGAACGTCTTTAAGATCGGCTTGCTCGAGCGCGTTCCGGACGTTGTCAGCCTGCGACCTGTTGTTGCGAGTCTGGCTGCAACCTGCAAGCCCGAGTACAACCGCCAGGAGCGGGATTGCTATGGCAAGTCTGGTTTTCATTTTGTTACCTCGCATGAGTGGATTTATCGAGCGCGACGTCAAACAGCGCGTGGCCCGCGAATGAAATGCAGGACCAGCGAAATCAGCGCGACTACCAACAGAATGTGGATTAGCGCGCCGGTGACGTGCATTACGCCAAAGCCCAGAATCCAGGCGAGGAGAAGAACTACGAAGAGAATCGTGAAAATACTCATTTTTTCAGCCTCCTTCAGGATCAACGGGAGGGTAACTCCCACAGTCGACCGTTACGATGGCTAGAGCATTGGCGTGGATGGCTGCTTCTAAGGTTGATATCCATTGCAGAAGATTGATCAATAAGGAGGCTGAGCCGGGCAGATCAGGGTTGCACGTAGGCGGTCTAGGACCCAGGTCATTTAAGCCGGGACGTTGTCGAATACCTCAACCCAGAGGGTTTCGTCCTCTTTCAGGAGCCCGAATTCCAGCCATCGCGGGACGCTCGAGGTGTCGCGGTAGACAGGCCGTGAAAAGCAGAAAGTGCCGGGATGTTCCTGGCAGTATCTTTCCATCTGGCGATAGGTTTTCCCCTGGGAGGACCATCCTCGGTTGAGTTTGCGGTCCTGAGAGAAGACGTTCAAGTCGAGGCCGCCGCCGATGCAGTGGGCGATGAAGTGTCCTCTGTCGCGAGTCGCGCCGACTATTTCTCCGGTCTCGCCTAGCCAGCCGCGGATTCGGCTGCCGGCGCGCGCCTCCGGCGGAGAAACTGACATGCCGAATACCGCAACTACTCGATCCTCGACGGTCTGGTCGAATGCGACTTCGCCGGCGGCTTCGAGGTCCGAGTAAATATCGAAAATGTATTCGAAGGAGCCGGATGGAAACCGCACGATGTTGGTAGGACGGACGGCTGTGGAGATATAGGATTTCCGCCAGTGATCAGGAAGATGGTTGCGCAAGTAAGCGGCGAGGTGGTTTGGACTTTCCAGCCAGGCGTCATCCAACAAAGCAGTGTAGTCGACAACGTGTTTGCGGGGGAATGTCATTCGGTTCAACGGGTGGCCACACCATCATCTTCCCACTGATTGCCGCAGATGCCGCAGGTCCATTTGTATTTGTGAGCGGGGCCATTGGCTGAAGCGACCTCCTCGACAAAAACTATGTCGGTGGCTCGACATTTGGGGCAGCGCACATCAACTTCTTCGTCCCAGTGTGCTTTCTCGGATTCCGGGTCGTCTTTTGGCTCATAGTATCGCAGCGCCTGCCACGCCCAGGGGAGGCCAATTCTCATGATCTTAACGCCGACGCCAGTGGCAAAATTCGAAGTCACGGTATCGACTCCGGTCGCGTTTTCCGCGCCCATGTAGAAAGGGATGCTTGCGATGTCGAGTAGGCGCTGCACCTGCGCGGCGTCGCGCAGGCTCCAGACGGTGAGGAGTGGAACGAGTTCGCGGTCTTCCGCGTAGGGATCGGCGGCGACTTCGCCATCGTTCTGGTCGTGGCCTGATGTGGGGACAGGTGTAACGGAGCGATGTTCGACGGTTTGGCGCCGAGCATCTGGGAATGGCTGTTGTTGAGGATCCGCATCCTTCACCTTGAGCCTGCGCTCGGAGAGCTCCATTGCCAGAATTTGCTGAGCAAGCTCGGTGAGCTGGTCACGGTCTCCGGCAATCTTTAGCAGCTCACCGTCGGTCATGTTCCGGTAATGATCGGTGAGGCGGAGCCACTCGCCGGGATGGTCGATGAGCGCCATTTGAGGAAATACGGTACATCTCGGAAGGTTGTGGGGCAAGAGAGCGGCCCTCACTACGTTCGCGCGTTCCGCAAAGAGCGATTTTTTCGGCACGGCTGAAGCCGTGCCCTGATACGAACCTTCGTTGCCCAAACCTTCATCCGTGTTAATGCCTGTACACGCCTGCTGCCGAGTCAGCCAGCGAATTCGTCCCTGTTGACCGCGCTTTGTCCCGCCATTTAAGCTTCTTTGCTTCTTCCTTGCGTCGATTCTGCAAGGCCAACTTCACACAGCAGTTCCCTGTTCCAGGAGGCGCGGTGAAATTCTGGCGATACGATTGTGCTCTGTTGGTCGTAATGACTCTGCAGTTCGCGATTGCTCAAACCTCAACCAGTCCCAAGCCAGAAGCCCTGTATGTGCGAGGGGCGAAGATATATCCGGTTAGCGGCGGGCCCATTGACCACGGAGTGCTCATTATCCGCAGCGGAAAGATCGAAGCGGTTGGCCCGGAGAGCGCGCTTTCCGTTCCTAAAACCGGCCATGTGATCGACGCTCGTGGCAAGGTCATTATTCCGGGCATCGTGGATTCGCACTCGCATATTGGAGGCAGTTCACGGCCCGCAGTTGCGGCAAATGCGGACATCAACGAAGACACTGGACCGGTTCAGCCGGGGTTGCGCGTAATGGACGCAATTTATCCGGCTGACCCCGGCATTCGCATGGCCCTGGCTGGTGGGATTACGACCGCGAACATCATGCCGGGAAGCGGCAATGTGATTGGCGGCCAGACGGTTTACGTGAAGCTGCGCGGAAAAACCATTGAAGAGATGTTGATTCCGGGGACACTCGGCGGCCTAAAGATGGCGAATGGAGAGAATCCGAAGCACTATGGGCGTGAAAATCAGGCGCCGATGACGCGCATGGAAGTGGCAGCGCTTGCGCGCAAGGAATTCATCAAGGCGCAGGACTACAAGCGCAAGTGGGACGAGTACAACAATAAAGCTTCAGCCGGAGATAAAGACGCCAAGCCTCCCGAACGCGACTTGGACCTTGAGCCGCTGGTGCAGGTGCTCGAAGGCAAGCGCATTGTGCAGCACCACACGCATCGCGCAGACGACATCATGACGGTACTGCGGCTTGCGGATGAATTTCATTTCCGGGTGGTGATTCATCACGGGACGGAGTCGTACAAAGTTGCCGACGAACTGGCGAAGCGCAAGATTCCGGTCACACTGACAATTACTGATTCTCCTGGCGGTAAGCTGGAAGCCACTGGGATCGATCTGGAAGCTGCGGCGATCCTCGACAAGGCCGGCGTGAAGGTCGCGGTTAATACCGACGACTTCATCAACAGCTCGCGGTTCCTGCTGCGCGAAGCGGCGCTGACTGTTCGTGGTGGCCTGAGCGAGGAGGCCGCTTTACGGGCCTTGACCATTAATCCCGCTTCGATGCTCGATTTGCAGGATCGCGTCGGTTCGCTCGAACGCGGTAAGGATGCGGACTTTGTCGTGCTCTCAGGCGAGCCGTTCAGCGTGTACACCAAGGTGATTGAAACATGGATTGAGGGCCAGAAGGTTTTCGATTGCAGCGACCATCTTGACCTGCGGTATCAAACTGGCGGATTTCAGATGGCGAATAGATATCCGAAGCTGCTGCAGACGCCGACGGGAGGTGCGCAATGAAGATCGTTCGCGCTTCCCTGCACTGGTCGCGTGGGGACGGGCGCCCTCGCCCGTCCAGCGGAGCAACGCTTCGCGTT
Organism: Acidobacteriota bacterium; assembly: GCA_046735175.1. GTDB lineage: Bacteria > Acidobacteriota > Terriglobia > Terriglobales > Acidobacteriaceae > Gp1-AA145. The sequence continues at coordinate 7,943 of JBKPSP010000238.1, read as the reverse complement.
TGTTTTCTCGCCCTGCTTCTTTGCTCAAGTGCGCTCGCCCAGAAGATAGCCGTCGTTGCCGACAAGCTTTATACGTCGGGTGGCGACCATCAGGACGGCAAGCCAGGCGTGGTGCTGATTGAGGATGGCAAGATCGCCGGCGTGGCTGAAGGCGGCAAAGCTCCTGACGGATACGAAGCGATGCACGCCGCGTACGTCACTCCGGGGCTGATCGACGCGAAAACCACAGCAGGCATATCCGGGGAGTACAACATTCCGGCTGATCAAGACCAGGATGAAGCCACCGATCCGAATACGGCGGACGCTCGCGCCTTCGACAGCTTCAATCCATCAGAACGGCTGATCGAGTACATCAACAGCTATGGCGTGACCACAATTCAGGTTGCGCCAGGACTCTCGAACCCGGTTGCCGGCCAGGCGGCGATCTTCAAGACACGCGGAGAGAAATCTCCCGGAATGACTGCGGAGCAGATGGCTGTAAAGCAGGTTTCTGCACTGGTGTTCGACTTGGGCGAGGCCCCGAAGGCGGTGTACGGCGGGCGGAAGAAGCCTCCGGCGACGCGCATGATGACGGCGGAGATCATTCGCAGGGCATTCAACGACGCGCAGGCGTACGCCAAGAAATGGGACGACTGGAACAGGTCGGAGAAGAAGGATCCGGCAAAACAGCCTGCGCGCGAACTCAAGGCAGAAATTTTTGCACGCGTGCTGAAGGGCGAGGTGCCTGCGATTTTCGATGCTTATCGCGAGGACGATATTGCCACGGCGCTGCGTATCGCGAAAGAGTTCGGGATCAAGCCAATCATCAGTTCGGCGACCGAAGGCTACCTGATGCGAGACTTGATCAAGAGTTCCGGCGCGCAGGTGCTCGCCGGCCCCACGCTGGAACGAATCGCAGGCCTTGAGACCATGAATGCGACGGTCGAGAATGCGGCTCTGCTCGAAGACATCGGTGTTCCGGTCGCCCTCATGACCGGATACGAGAGCTATGTTCCCAAGAACCGTGTTCTCCTGCTAGAAGCCGGAGTTGCCGCCGCAAACGGACTTGGTTTCGAACGAGCACTGCGCTCTTCGACAATTGAGGCGGCTAAGATTCTGGGAATTTCAGATCGCGTCGGTTCCCTCGAAAAGGGCAAAGACGCTGACGTCGTTCTTTACGACGGTGATCCGTTTGAGTACACGAGCCATGTCACGGCGGTGCTGGTGGATGGGAAGGTGACATTTCAGCGCAAGTGAACGACTCCGACCGGGGTTGCTCGTCTTGGTGCCCGCGCCGAATCTTTTCCCGCTGAACGACTAAGCCTCTTAGAATCGTAGCAATTCTTGAGGGGTTCGCGTTGTAGGGTTCCTGTTGGCCGTTCGATTGTAGGAGTCACGGGGGGGTACGTGGGGTGGCTCATTCATTCGATCTCTCGGCACGGGCTTGTCGTTAAATCAAGAGATCCCGCAAGTAGCAGCAGGGCTGCCTCGAATTGGCAGGGCTAGCTCGCGTTGGTGCGGGCCAAGCCCCATCATTTCATCTCACAAACCAGTCTCCTGGAATCGGCGAGGTGCGGCCGCAGCCGACATCGCAATTTTTCACAATCTTTCGGATTCGTCAAATTGTAAAGAGAGGGCACTCCGACGTGGAGAACAGTGATTCGCATCGCCGGTCCGAACGTTTTGACCTCACCATGGCCGTAACTCTTACGCTCGTGCGTGACGGCCGGCGAGCCACCGTAAGAGCCGAGGGCCATGATGTCAGCAAAGGCGGACTGCGCCTCTCACTAAGGCAAATCCTTCAGATCGGTGAATCGTTGGCGCTGGAGTTTGTGCTGCCGTACACCTCCACAGCCATCGTGATAAGAGGAGTTGTGCGACATCAGAGCGGATTGTCGTATGGCGTTGAGTTTATCAATCCGACCGCATATCAAACGGAGATGCTTGAGCGTAACAGCAAGGTACTGGGACTCCTGAGATGACACTGGGGACGAACATTCATTCGTGCCTGTTGGGAGATCAAAAGCATAACTACTAAAGATGGGCAATCGCTTTGAGCCACGTGCTCTTGTTCGCCTGCCGGTCATCGTCTCTGGCACCGATGCCGATGGCAATCCATTCAGCCAGAGCACATACGCGTGTGATGTAAGCCGTCGCGGGGCCCGAGTGGACGGAATTGGATGTTTGCGTGGACCAGGCGAAACCATAACGGTCGAGCACAAGGGCCGATCAGCGAAATTCTTTGTAGTCTGGGTGGGGCTGCCGGGGACGCAAGAGGATGGTCACATTGGCATCAGAAAACTTGAACGAAATAGGGACATATGGGGACTGAGTCTGCCCCAACCTCAGGGTGACGAATTCGTGCCGGCCGCAGCTGAAGTCAGCCCCTGGGCAGGAACAATTTCCGTGAACGACGACGGGTACAGCGTACTGGATTCGGGGCCGGAGGTGAGCGTTGAAACCGCTTCACCTGCAGTCACGCATCTTCGCCAGCAGAAACAACTGCAAGAACCCGAGCAGGCCGGCGACCGCAGGCAATATCGACGCTACGCCGTCAACGGAGGCGCGGAATTACGAGTAAAAGGTACGGAGACGCGGACCTGGGGACCGATGACCGACATCAGTGCATCCGGTTGCTACGTTGAAATGTACAATCCATGCCCTGCCGGAACCGAGTTGGAAATGACGCTAGAGGTTGGCGAAAGCAGGATCGCTGCCGAAGGAGTAGTCCGCGTGATCTACCCGGGCCTCGGGATCGGCGTTGAATTCACGAAGCTCACGGACACAAACAAGGTGCTTCTGAACGCGCTTCTGGCCCCTGCTAAACGGTGACTATTCATCAACTTTGGGTGAGTGCCCTGTACCTTCGCGCGTCAGTCACCAGCCGCTGGTAACTGACGTAAATTGCTCCGCATTTGCCTTCCCCGTACTCTCAGACGAATCCTGGCCGCGAAGTCAAAAGGAAAATAATGGCCGCTCCAGCCGTCGCGCGTACACAACTGTTAAGGCGTCGAAGCACCCGCATTACACTCAACACACCAATCGGCATTTCCGGAGATGATTGTGCCACGGGCGCATTTTCGGTCTCTGGCAAAGCCATCAACCTGAGTAAGCATGGAGCAGCGGTTCAGCTCAATCGCCAGCTACCGATCGGCGCAACCGTGTTGGTGCGGAACAAACGGGGGACTCAGATTTCGGCGCGAATTGTGAGCGAGATCAGAGCTATTCAGGGAGGGTTGCATACCTACGGAATTGAGTTCGTTCAACCCGATGCGATTAACTTCTGGGGGATAACATTCCCTGCTACAGGTTTAGCGTAGGCGATCTCTGCGCCTGGCGTTATCTCAACACCTCTGCTTAACGTCGAAGCCTACGCATCAGATCCCTTTCGGCTGGGCAATTTTCCGCGATGAGTTGAGGTGCGCGTCCCCGGCCGGGGCGTCGCCGTGATCGTAGGGGCGAAACAACGCAGCATAGAAGATTCCGATGGTGAGTATGCCGATCCAAACTGCGATCATTCCGTAGTTGTTGTACCAGGGCGTTCCCGGATTGCGCGGCCACATCATATTCACGATGGCCAGCACGCCATACGTCAGGGCCGCTACGTTGACCAGCCATCCCCAACTGCCGAGATTGAATGCTCCGCTGGGTTTCCAGCCGCGGGCGCGCGCAATCAAAGCTGCGAGGACCACCATCTGGAAGGCGATGTAAATTCCATCGGCCGCGGAGACGACAATCGTCTGAATCATCTTCTCCAGGAACAAGCCCACGATCGCAATGATCGCGGGCACCACACCAGCGAAGAGCAAGGCATTCACCGGAACCCGCGTGCGCTCAGAAAGGGTGCTGAGCCAGTCGTGGCCCGCGATCATGCGATCGCGGCCGTAGCTGAATAGCAAACGGCTGGTGGCGGCCTCCAGGCTGATCAAGCAGGAGATGAACGACACCATGACGATGCCGATCACAACCCGCAACCCGATTGGGCCCATGGCAGTACGCAACACGGTCACGACGGGATCGGCGTCCCTCCCGGAGATGGCGGCCGGCATGTCGGGAATCGCGAGCACCAGAGCGAGGCAGACCAGCATGGCCGCGAACGCGCCCATGTAGATGGTCATGCGCATGGTTTTCGGAATGGTGCGGCTGGCGTTCGGAGTTTCTTCGGCCACATCTCCGCAGGCTTCAAAGCCGTAGTAACACCACATTGCGGCCACGCTCGATGCGACAAACGCGTAGAAATAGTGGCCGTTGCCCAAGCCGAAGCTTTGGAAGAGAACTCCGAAACTCTGACGCCGAGCCACGGTCAGGAGATAGGCGCCGACGGCAATGGCTCCGAGCAGTTCGCAGATGAAACCGAAGGTGGCCACGCGAGCCAGGAGTTTCGTGCCGCTCAGGTTCAGCGCGGTGGTGGCGACGATCAGACCCACAGCAATTGCGACTAATCCGGCGGGGCTTGGTTTGATGCCGATCAGGTCAGCGAGAAAAGGCGCGCCGCCGACGGCGACTCCGGCGATCGTGGCGCACAGCGCCCAGAGATAAATCCATCCCGCCGTCCATGCCCAACGCTTCCCTACCAGGCGGCGAGCCCATGGGTAAAGGCCGCCGGCGATGGGAAATTGAGACACGATCTCACCGAAGACCATTGCAACTAACAGCTGTCCCAGGGCGACGAACAAGTAATTCCAGAACATGGCGGGGCCGCCGCTCGAGATTGCGAATGCAAAGAGCGTGTAAACCCCGACAACGGGTGAGAGATAGGTGAACCCAAGAGAAAAGTTCGCCCAGAGGCTCATGGATCGGTCGAAATTCGATCCGTAGCCGAGGGCCTGGAGTTGAGCCGCGTCCTGATCAGTTGAAGTATTCACAGTTCTTTCCACCGAATAAGCAGGGGGCAATCAGCAATGAGCGACGAGCTACCGGACGCTCAGTGCACAAGCCCACTCTGTTCGGGTGAAATGATACAGGCGCAACGCTTGCCCAAGCTCGGGAAAAAAGTATGGCGAACAAAGAGCGAATATGCTAGGATGCTCTGGCTATGGCTCGAAGGCACGATCCACCCGACGATGAAATTATGACTCCCCGCGATGTCGAAGATCTTCGAAGCAGTTTGTCACGGCTCAGCATTGATGCGGTGCGGCATGCGTACAACACTGCCTACGCGCGCTGCCGGATGGTCAATGACCGCGTCCCCAGCGCCCGCTCGATGCAGGAGCTGGTGCAGGTCTGGAAGCAGTTGTGGAAGTGGCGGTGAACGCTTAGCCCGCCGCTGGACGCGAATCGATAGTTGCGCCGCTCTCCACGAATGCCTGCAGCCAGCCGAGGACCCGGGTCCAACCGCGACCATGGTCTTGGGCGGACTGAAGATTTCCTGCGAATCCGTCTTGTCGTATTTTCACCAGCGTGCCAGTGCCAACGCGTTGCGGGCCGCGGGGCTGGAGGCCATGAACATTTTGCGCGATCAGTTCGCAACGGACCGTTGTCTTTACGGTGTGGGCGAAGCTTGGGTTCCAGGTGTAAACCAGCAGGTGCGGCCGATCGATTTGGATGTACTCGCCATCCACGCTGAAGGGCTTGCCATCGGCGCCAACGCCGCTGCTTAGCCACTTGCCGCCTACGCGCAGGTCGGCTTCGTTCACGGTTACGCGGTACAGACCTTTCTCGCCCCACCATTGCGCCATCTGCTTGGGGTCGGTGAGGGCCTCGAACACGCGCTCGGGCGGAGCCGCGATGAAGATTTCTACTTCCAAGGTGTTAGCGTCGGGGCTGATTTGTGCGGTTGCCATTTATTGCCTCATGAAAAGCACGGGCGAGCCGCCCATTCGACTTCTTCGCTTCGCTCAGTCGCTCAGGGCAGGCTCCGTGCCACACGTTCATTTGCTTCTGCTGTTCATGGTCTCGCCGTTTTCGATGTAAGCCGCCAGCCAGTTGAGCGACGCGCTCCAACCGGCGTGGTGGGCCTTTGCTTGATCCACGTGGCCGCCAAAGCCCGAGTGGCGGACCTTGACCAGCGTTCCTGTGCCGACCCTATGGGTGCTGCTCCCGTGCAGGCCGTGAACGTCGCGCGCTTCGAGTTCCCAGCGCACGATGGTTTCGAAGTCGCCGACCCAATCGGCCCGTCGCGTTTGCACGAGCAGGCGCGGTGGATCAACTTCAAGGTACTCGCCTTCCATGTGAAAAGGAGTATTGTTCGGCCCCACGCCTTCGTATGACCACCTGCCGCCTGCGCGCAGATCAGACTTCGTTTCAAGCACGTGAAACACGCCTTTCTGTCCCCACCACTGCGCGAGCTGTTTGGGATCAGCAATGGCTTCAAAGACGCGATCCGGCGGAGCTGCGATGAACACCTCCGCCGTGATCGTGTCGTGATCGGGAGTGACTTGAGCGATTGCCACTTATTCCCTCGAAGCGATCGTCTGGCCTTTCTCGACGTACGCCTGCAGCCAGCCGAGCACGTTGTTCCAGCCGGCGGTGTGCTTCTGCGCCTGATCGCTGTCACCCGCGAATCCTGTGTGCGTCAGTTTCACGAGGGTGCCGCCGTTCTGGTTTTCGAGTTCCCAAAGAACTTTTGTGTTCCTGGGCATCCAGCTGGAGAGCCAAGTGTAAGCGAGCCGGCGTGGCGGGTCGAGTTCGAGAATCTCGCCTTCGATTTTGTATGGGCCCATCGTGGCCGACGAACCGGAGGAGGACCACTTCCCGCCTACTCGAGGGTCAAGGTTGAATTCGTTAAGACGGTAGCCTTCCTTCTGTCCCCACCACTGCGCGGCCTGCTTGTCGTCTGTAAGCGCTTGGAAGACGCGCTCACGCGGAGCTGAGATGAATACTTCAGAGGTGACGACGTCGTTGTTCGGGGTAATCTGGGATATTGGGGTGACGCTCAGGGTTGCCATGATTCCCTTCTCCTGTATGTCTGCCTCTGTGCTCTCTGTGCGCCTCTGTGGTGAAGCTGTTTAGGAAACCGTCGACCACAGAGGACACAGAGGTTCACAGAGGGACTCATCTATTTGTTCGGCTTCCACAATGCGAAATGCGCGCCGGTCGGGTCGGCTAGCACGCTGAACGAGCCGTAGCCGGGAATTTCGGTCACGTCTCTCATCACGTTTGCTCCGAGCGACTTGGCCTTCTTAGTGGAGGCCTGAATGTCATCGACCAGGACGTAGGCCAGCCAGAACGAAGGCGCTCCCGGGACTGGATTCTTCATCATGCCCCCGCCAGTGCCTTCACCGACGCGAATCATGGTGTAGTCACCGGGCATGTCTTCGAGCCTCCAGTCGAAGAGCTTTGTGTAGAAGTCTTTGGCTTTGGGTAGATCGGTGGTGTTGAGCTCGACGTGACAGAACGGATTTGACACGGGTTCCTCCATGAGAATTGAAATGATTTCTTCGAACGTTGGTGAATAAAGATTTGCACTGCCACTACTCATTTTCGTACTTCTCCACGAACTTTTCTGTAGAGACGTTGCTCCGCAACGTCTTGCCGACAGCGTCGATACATCGGCCTTTTGCAGAACACATGCGGCCTGCAAAAGACGTTGCAAGCAACGTCTCTACTGGACGGCTTAAGCTTTGCGCTGCAGATCGAACTTTTCGACCATCTCTTTGCCGGATATCGCAAAGTGCCATTCTTCCGTGTGATGGTTTTCGTCTATGAAGGTGAAGACTACGCGCTTCATGTGTCCCGGCTGGGAATTACTCATGTTCGTACCATCGACGAAATCGAATGTAATGGTCTTTCCGTCCGACGACAGGCTCGCCTGCATGCGTGGTTGGTTGCCGGCTGCGCAATAATGCGTGAGAAGGACCCGGCCGCCATCCATATGGATCATTGAAATCATGTCTTCGCTCTTGCCGTCTTTCTGGCTCTGGATCTCGCTCATCAGTGCCGAACCGCCAGCGGTGAGCTTGTAAGAGACGTTGGCTGTTCCCATGTCTCCGGCCTTCCCTTCCCAGGTGCCGATGAGCGACTTC
>JBKPSP010000237.1:0-7426 GCA_046735175.1 Acidobacteriota bacterium | reverse complement strand
TTGTGCCCATCGGCTCGCAAGGGTTCCATCGCAAGGGACATGAGAAAGCGCGCTTCGATCACCAACCGGTGGAAGCCGGGGGAACCGTTTCCGCATGCCTGGAGGCTTATCGTGCGACCGGAGAGGACCGATGGCTCAAGGAGGCCTGGTCGGCTTTCAATTGGTTCTTGGGCGCCAATGATCTGCAGGTTGCTCTTTACGATCCCTCCACCCGGTGGTTGCCGAGACGCTCTGCATCCTGAGCGTGTAAACGAAAACCAGGGGGCAGAGTCGACTTTGGCGTTCCTCATGGCATTGGTCGAAATGCGCTCGCTCGAAGAAGTTGATCATCCGCGATCGAGGCGTGACCTATTCATCGCCCGCAACAACAGTCGTGAAACTGCCAATGTACTGTGAATTTGTTTTTCGTGAAATCCTATGAGCGTTGCCATAACAACCCGTTACGAACCTCTTCTACTTCGGCATCCCGCCAATCGAATCTTGACTGCTAAGGACTGGCCTTACTCGATCAATAGTGTTTTCAACGCCGGTGCGACATTGTTGGCTGATGGATCGACCCTAATGCTATGCAGGGTTGAGGACCGACGCGGTATCTCACACTTTTGTGCTGCACGTTCCCGAAACGGTGTGGACAGCTGGGAAATTGACAGCGAACCAACCTTAATGTCGAACCCGAACCAGTACCCCGAAGAGCTCTGGGGTATCGAGGATCCTCGCATCACCTTCGTGCCTGAACTGCAGCAATACGTTGTCACTTACACTTCTTATTCGCGCGGCGGTCCTGGGGTATCACTGGCTTTGACCAAGGACTTCCGAACCTTTGAGCGATACGGAGTCATTATGTCACCGGATGATAAGGACTCCGCACTCTTGCCGCGGAGAATCGACGGATATTGGGCGCTGATTCACAGGCCGATGACGCCACTCGGCTCGCACATGTGGATCTCCTATTCTCCTGACCTGCGCCATTGGGGCGGCATAGGCTCATATTGGAAGCGCGCCGCGGCGCCTGGTGGGATGCAAATAAGATAGGTTTGTCGCCGCCACCCATCGAAACATCCAGGGGATGGCTGGTGCTTTACCACGGAGTACGGCACACGCCCTCCGGCTGTTTGTACAGGTTGGGACTCGCATTGTTCGCGCTCGAGAATCCGGAAAAGTGCCTGCTGCGTGGCGATTCGTGGATCTTTGGGCCGGAGGCCGACTACGAACGCAATGGCGACGTCAAAGATGTGGTGTTCCCCTGCGGATACACGATGGACACCGATGGCGACACCATCAATATTTATTACGGAGCTGCGGATTGCTCGATTCCCCTGGCTCGCAGTAGCGTAGGCACGCTGCTGAATTGGTTGGACGCCAACGGAAGTAGCGAGCGAAGGCAGCGAGCGCTAGACATGTAAAATAACGCTGGCCTTGTCGAGAATCACGCGAGATGAAATCGCTAACAAACCGATAGCTTCTGAGTGGGGGCAACTCCGAAGTGTTCATGCTGACTATTTCGGCTCCGTAGATAGGAGGTTGGTGGGGCGAATATTGAGGCCAGCTAGCGTGTATTGTCCTATGAGGCGCACCATAGCGATGGCGTCGAAGGAAACAGGAATCCACATACCGTTCAGCTCCGCGTATTGCAGAGTGATATGAATATCCTTGATCCAAAAGGAAGGACTTTTGGCGGGGACTCCTTCAACCCGTGCTCGCATCTACCCAGATCTGGCAACAAGTGCCAACAACACACCCAAACGAGAACACGCAAAGGAACCAGCGGCAGGCTCACATTGCCACGGGAATCTCCGCGTAAAAGGTATTTATCCTTTCACGTCGGGACTATCCGCAAAACGTACTCAGGCGCGACGCCGAAGTCGTCTTGCCTCAGAAAGACGAAGTGATAGTTCATCCGAGTAATCTCGCTATCGTGTCTTTTCTTCGCCGACTCGGTTTCCCGGTCTAAGAGCTCGCGAACTATTTTTTCTCCCCTTGAATTCCCTCGCGCCTGTGTAATCTTGTAGTTCTTCGTGTCGGGAGGAACGAACTTGATAAACGCTATTACCTCGGAGGTGGGTTGTTTATCATAGCCGCGGAACACTTTGTATTCTCGCGTTACCTCATATGGTCGGGATTGAGAGGGGTCCTGGTGCTGGACCTCCTCCAAGCGTTGCAGAATCAGGTCTAGATCGGGAGATTTTATTTCAGCCGTGGGGGACGGCGCCTGCGACGATGAAGCTAGAGTCGCCAGAAAAACAATACTCGTCAACCAGAGTCTTGGTATCCCTGACTTAGCAATTTCTGCCTTGTGAGTCACGGCATTTGCGCTAGCGGAATCATGGGCGCACAGGCGGTTTATGGTTAATGGATGCCCGGCCTTGCGACTCCTCAATGCTTTGCACTCTCCTGGAGCTTCGATAATATTGGCTGTATTTCTGAAAGCGCGGCGGCATCTCCCTTTGCGAGATCGCCCGTGATCTGATCGCGGCTCGCCAGAATGTCACGAAGCAAGTTGCGGAGTGCGGGATCTTCGGTGCTACTGACAATTCGCTGGGCTTGATCAAAAAACTGTTTCGAGTACTCCCCGCCTGTTCCGTAGTTCTTTTGCACGGCTTCTAGATACATCATCGTGGCTGCGTGGCGCAGCTGCGACAATTCTTCGCTGGACTGACAGGATGCTAATTGTTTTGACGATGCAGACAGCTCCTGCTGTACGCGTCGCAGTCTGGCATATTGCAGGATGAACCCGGCAAGAAATCCACCAATCAATAACAGAAACCAGAGGACGAGTTTATGTCGCATTGATGTTTCCCTCCACTTTCCAAGCCTCCACGCCGTTAAGCAGCAAGAGCAGCCGACGCACAAACTGCGCGGTCAGTATCCGACTCATAGAGAGAGCGCTAAGCCGCGACCGATGGAGCTACACGACCATCTCGAGTTTATTTCCTCAGCAACACAGGCTGGAGCAATGGTAAAACCCGGAGCCTGCACCGGCAAAGGGGCGACTTTTTGTAACAGACGGTCCATGCGAACCATTTCCAGAAGGGTACCGCTTCGGGTGAAATCGCCCGCACTTTGAATGGCACCATCGTGCTTGGCAATCTCTTGCGTACAGACCAGCAATCCAGCCAGTCCAGCACAATCCATCGTCTTCACGCGAGAAAGATGCAAAATCAGCGGAGCCGTGAACCGGCCTGAGAACGATGATCAAGAGTGCGCGAGAGAAATTCCAATCGCGGACCCTGCTCCACGACTCTTCTGAACTCTAAGGCATGCCATTCCTGTATCGTGTCCGCAAGTTAGTGAATTCCTATAAATGTCTGAGACCAATGGGTACAGGTCCAGGTCAGCAAGTCCTTTTCAGGTCGCAGAGAACTGGATCCCGCGCACGATACACTTCACTCATGCCACCAGCTCCAAACGGTGATTGAATCTCGTACGGTCCGAGTCTGGTCCCAGAGGTGAGGGCCATCCGTGCGCGTAATTATATTCCTGCGCAGCACTTTGGAGACGACGCGACGATTCCGGGTGTGTTGTTAGCAAACCGGAAGCGATCCGTCAGTTGATGAAAATCACCATTTGCGTGGAGACAGAATAAGATATGGCCCTACTGGCACATCGCGACGAACCCTCCTTTTGGTCCAGCCGTACCGACGATCAATCCGAATCTCGGGCTGATCCCGGTCACCGTCACTCCCACGCGATTCGGTGCAACGATCGGCTTGAAGGTGCCGTTCTCATACCGGAATGCCAGGTCGAGATCGGTAGCGTTTCCAACGATCACACTGTTGTTGCTTACCCCAACCAGATCGGTGAACAAGCTGCCTGGATAATTGAGCGTTGCCCAGTTTCCTTGCGAGTAGATGAATCCGTTTTGCGGCAATTGCCCACCGCCGGATCCGAGAAAATAGCTGCCGACGATCAGGCCGTGATCATTGATGCTGGTGGGGAAAGTTGATGTCGCACCGGGGAAACCCAACTTTACGGTTCCACCGTTGCTATAACGTTTGAAACCATTCGTCGAAGAGGAGGTGTTATAGGAGCCGACTATGTTCCCCCAATTATTGATCCCTTTCGAAAAGAAGCCATTGTTATTAAAACTTAATTGAAGTGGACCAATCGTCCCGCTCGAATCAATCAGAACTTGGCTAGACGCGTTGTAACCGATGCTGACTTTCAAGTCGTTGCGATCAACTAGAGCGATCGTCCCGGGCACGAGCGTGATTCCGCCGTTCGCCAGTCGGACAAAGCCGAAATTCTTCACCGGCGTAGTGTTGGTAAAACCCGTCCCAACGACTGTACCGAAATCATTTACGCCATTTGGGGACATGCTGAATGTGTTCCCGTTGGAGAGGGTTGTCGTGAGTGGAAAGAAGCTGAATGTGCACGAAGCTTGGAGCTTCGCCAGAAAAATGTCTTCCGCGCCCGCACTGTTCAACGCTGTTGCACCAAAGATGGCCGTGTTCTGAAAGGGCCGGTCACCAGTACTGTGTCTTCGGACTCTACCGCTACGCGGGGATTATTTGCGAAGGCATTGGTTCCAGCCCCGTCGGCCTTCTTCACCCAGGCTACCCCGCCGGTCGGGGCCTCCTTCACGACAAATAGGTTGTAAGGCTTCGTACCGGTCAACGAATGCCCTTGCATGGTGAGTCCGGCCTGGAACACTCCCACCACGTAGAGGTTTCCCTGCTGGTCATACGCAATGCCGCTGCCGCCTTCGTCTTGAGATCCGCCGAATCGGGTTGCCCTTAGCAATACACCTGAACTGTTGTACGTCGCGATAACGACATCTTTGTTATAGGGGGAAGTGAGCTGTCCGCTACCCAGGTTCACGTTCGTGCCGCCGGGTTGAGAGGTGACGATCGTTGTGGCTTGCGATGCTGTCCCACCGGGTATGTTGCCGATGCGGCCGGTAAGGGTGATTTTTCCCGTCGGACCAACGGCGATATCCATCCCCACGGCCACGTAACCGCCAATCTGGTTCACCCACTTTAAGTTGCCGTTCCTGTCATACTTCGCAATGAAGGCATCGTTAGGGTAGTCAGGGCCACTCTGAACCGGACCGCTAAAGCCCGTAACAGTCACACCGTTACCATCCGCGCTATGGAACCTGGCTGACGATTCAAACCAGCCGGTTACATAGGCGTTCCCACTAGAGTCCGATGCGACCTTATTTCCAATGCTGTTGGGACGAGCTCGGTTCCACTCTCCCCACTGAAAGTTGCCGTTCTGGTCGTACTTCACCAAGTACATATGCCACGCCCCAGCCCCAGGAACCGTATGTTGGCTACCATCCGCGGACGAAAAGGTGACTTGCGACTGACCCCTACCCGTGACAAAAACTGTCCCCGTCGCGGGTTGAACTGCCAGGCCGATACCATCGTTGGTCCCGACTCCTGAGATTCCGCTTTGTACCCACAGCAGGGTGCCTGTCGGGCTGTATTTTGCCAGAAAGATTGTCTCGCCCATGCCGACGACCGTCTTGGAAGGTCCGTTAAGCGACTGAAAAGTTGCGGTATCAGTAAGCCTGCCGGCCACATAGATATTACCGGCGCCCCCGATGCCGACATCGTATGCAGCGTCATCCGAAACGCCGCCCGCCTGAACGACCCAGAGTAGATTGCCGCCACGGCCATACTTGGCCAGAAAGATATCCGTGAGGCCCTGTGAAGATAAAGTTTGTGCGCCGAAATGTGCGTTGGAGGAGAAAGATCCTGCTATGTATTGGTTCCCAGCTTGGTCCGTCTTAACAGCATTGCCTGCATCGGATCCGCTCCCGCCTGCTCTGATCGCGCGCACCCAGGAGGGGCCAGCGGCATAAGCCAAGTTACCCTCAAAGAAGCACACTGCCATAATTCGGCTCAGACGACTGAACCGTCTTTGAAATAAATTGCTATTCATCTTCATACTCCGAGGTCGTGCTTCGAACGATTACCCGGACACTACTTCGTGCTAAGTAGATGCAGAATTCACTACAACAAACGCGTTCAGTAGATGTAGCGAATCACATGTGCATGGAGAACTCGATAGGTTCCGCTTCTTGGGACTGGTTCGTCGGTTTTCGACCTAGTTAAGGATACTCGCCACCGATAGTTCGCGGTCTGCTCAGTTTTGCTCAACACTTACATTAAAGAATGATGAAAACAGGACTGTTCTCAACAGTTATCAGTGCGGCTGAATGGCAGATTCCCTTGGGATTGACATTCGGCTGCGTGATGAGGGGGACCGACTGCTTCGACCCAAGGAATACAAGGAACTTAAGGAGTCAGACATGCTTGGAACTATATTGATCGTATTTTGGGTCTTAGCACTTTGTGGCGCGCTGCCAAGATGGTCGCATAGCAGAAATTGGGGTTATGCCCCGACCGGAGGAGTGGGACTGATTCTCTTGATCGTCGTCATTCTCTTGCTTTTCGGTCGGATTTGAATTAATGCGTAAACCGATCAAGGAAGAACCAGGTTCGATGGCGCGACGTGTTGATTTCGTTTGGACGAAATTGAAGTCAGCGGCTCCTGCTCTGATTCTGGCCGGCGATCCGGCGAAGTGCCCCAGATACACTGAAGCCGATGAAATACTTTGCACAGCATTAGGAGTAACAGGCGACCAATGCCTTCAGCTCAGATGCACAAAGGGCCGCTGACGCGGATCGGCAATGCTATGGCGAAGAACTTCATGAGTGACCGGGGGAACATCTCCCTCGCCAAAAACCAAAAAGCGGAGCATTTGTGCAATAGGGTTGCCTTCGGTCCATTTGAAATATACGTGTGGCAATGTGCTGGTGACGTGCCCTATGTGAATCAAGATAGCGGCAATTGCATTGGGAACAGCAGGACTGGAAGCGTGCAAAATCTTATATCGGCCCACACAGACGCCCGTGATCCTCAGAGAAGCCTCGAAGTCCGAAGAATCCACCCGGTCAATTTCCAGAAACAGTAACTGCTCGTTGGAGCTGAGATTGTGCGCCATCCGCGCGAGCGCATCTCGCGATTCGTATTCCTCGACTGAGCGATGGACTGGCCGGTGAGATATAAGGCGAATTACCTGATCGTGGTCGCGGAATAGGAACTCTCTGCTTGCGTCGTCCAACACAATCTCTCGGATCCGCAACTCGGTGGAGCGGAGAGTACGAGAGATGAGAGAGGTCACGATAATCAGTCCAATAAAGACGGCGGCGATCTTTATACCTTCCGGGCGTTGCACTATGTTGGAGAAGGTAGTGTAGGCAAACAAAACGGAAATCAATACAAAGCCCCAACGGATCCAGCTTGTCCAAAATGAGATCGTAACGGCGATCGCGGCGGAGGTCATCAGAACCAAAACACCTGTGGCATAGGCGCCTGCCTGAGCGTCAACGCTGGCATGAAAAATCAGAGTAACCGAACACGAAATCACAGCAAATACCAGCACCAACGGCCGCGAAGCGCGAGCCCAGTCGGGGGC